>DAXJ01000099.1:81644-86983 GCA_002506335.1 Methanosaeta sp. UBA114 | reverse complement strand
GCCAGGGATGCAAAATCCCCACATTCCAGGGCACCCAGCAGAGGGCCTTCTTCACCAGCTGGCGGAGAAAAATCAGGTGGGGGCATCCTCAAGAAGGTCTTTGGGCCCAGAAGGGCTTGAAAGAACCTACTATTTAATGCAGCCTCTCTTCCTTAATTTCCTGCTTATCAGGCCAGCAGCCTTTAGATGAGCCTTTTATTCCACTGGAGACGGATTTATCACAGCCCTTTCTATCTGTGCTGTACACTTTTTCCAGGGCCTCATAAAAGCTCATTGCTTTTTTTGTATCTTATGCACCATCTGCACATATTTTTGTCCACCAGTCTCCATTTTCCGTTTACTAGTGGTCGTATTCCTGAATAAATATTACGCTGTTATCCCATATTATTTATAGGAAAAATTAAATAATCAAATTGCTGATCTTCATATGCTCCGCATTGGGGTTTGATGCCATCAAAAAGCAAAAACCCAAAGGAAAAACCCTCCTGTGGCTCGATACCTTTACCCGTTCGTCATCGTCAATCGGCACTATGATGGGCACAACCGACATAACCATGGATTCTATGATTGGAGATACTGGCACCACGTCTAGCGGTGTTACAGTCGGAACTCCGTAAGGCTCTATGTTTGGTACTACATCCGGCGCCAGGACAGGATAATAACTCCCCCACAAACTATTTTTTTATTGAGAAATCTACTGTTAGGGGAAAACCGATAATTTATCATCAACGCCTAAGGAGGAGGTATAGGACCCTTCTTCTCGATCTTGTATCTTGGGATATATCTTGCATATCCCTGGAGTTACTGGAGATTGTCCGGGCCCAAGTTTTTGGTCTCGCTATATAGCTGAATTATGCCCCTGTCTTACGTGATGAAACGTTTCCGCTATCTATAAGCTGGCCATCCTGATAGATCTCATAGCCACCCACAAGAGTGATTTTGCTATCAGAGCCAGGGCTCAGGGATATCTTGCACTGAATCGTCCTATCTCCGGTAGTGGGCTTAACCTCGAGGCTCAAACCGTCGTCAGAGACGGAGCCAGTGGCTGCAGCAGGGATATCGTCCTTATCCGTTTCCACAAGGGTGCCATAGCCCTGGATTCTGTCTCCGGTGGGGATGAGGATGAGGCTTATGCTCTTGGAGCTTCCCAGAAGCTTGAACAACCACTTACCCGAGAAGTTCACTCCGGGGGCCGGGCCCTTCTGAACCGGCTTCTGGCTTGCTTTCTGATCGGCCTTTTTGGTCTGGGCCGATCCTGGGCTGCTCTCGATGTTTCCTCCCTCTAAAATAGGCCGAGTCCGTGGAGGATGTATCCTTCATAAGCTCGTCGAAACTGGAATCACCCAGGTAATCGGTGGTGGCCTCTGGTGGATGGTACGTTAACACCCATTTGCCACATTGGCCGGGCGTGGGACATGCAGCGCGGGCCCCTATTGGCAGGGCTAACAGGATCAGTATAACCGGTGCTGGGGCTGGGATCCAAGCCTTCAATTTTAATCATTCTCACTGCCTTTTCCTGAGCTAAAGGTGTTAGAGATGGTAGATGAGGTCGTGCAGGTAGCAATGCCCTCCGAGGTCAGATCCTCTCCATCATAGGCTTCGTAGCTGCCTGAGAGCTTATTTCCCTGCAGGGTCATGTCCAGAATGAACTGCTTATCGACCTTGTTGACGTAATCCCCAATTACCGTCTTTACCTTGAGGCTGATGTCGCTACCGTTCGCAGATCCACTGGCAGTGATGGGTATGGATGATCCCTCGATGACAAGGCTTCCCGAGCCCATGATGGTGCTGCCGGTCTGTATCAATATCAGACCCAGAGTGCCATTCTCCTTGTTCATCTTTACCGACCACTTGCCTCCGAAGCCTACGGCCTTGGGCTCGGCTTTGGTGACCTTCTTCTGCTCTGCCTGGCGTGTGGGCTGATCATCGAGAGAATCGTCGGCTTGCCCCGAGACCTGATCATCCAAGGCAGGGTTGCCACTGCCCTGGACCTGCTTGGTCTGGGTGCTCTTTATGGGCGTTGGGTCGGGCATGGACATGTTCACGGGATTTGCATTAATTGGGTTCAAAGGTAGCCTCTCGTCAGGAGGAACCCTAGGCTTGGAACCTTTATCATCCAGGCTTATGGGGCGCACGCTATCAACTCCTTTTAAAGTATACCTCTGAAGCAGTCTGCTGTCGTAGTTGTCGGAGCTGGAGTGCTTTCCATCCCTCACCCACACTTCTACGTCGTTGATTTCCTGGGTCGCATCCGTGGTGTTCCATACCCATTCGTTGCTGGAGTCCCAGTCTGTCATGGCCCTCCCATTGAGCAGGAACTTGTACATCAAGGGATCTTTATCCTGGTCTGAGGCATCAGCGGTCCATGTTACCTCAGCACCCTGTTCCTGGGGGCTTAAAGGGTCTGCAGTAAGGTTGTTGATCTCGGGGTGCCTGTTTGGAGATGATGTCGAAGAAGCAGCACCCGTTGATGACGCTGATGGTGCTCCGCTTATGCTGGACCCAACCTGTCCGTTCACGATGTTTGCATAGTTGAAGTCAGGATCGTAGCCTACCGCGTCATTGCCAAGCCAGTTGGATCCACAGCCCTGGCCTCCCAGGGCGGGATAGGTCAGGCCTATCAGGGCTATTATAATCAAGAATAAAATTGCTTTCATCCTCATTCACTCGAACCTCCACCAGAGCAGTGGTAAATGGCCTAAAGGGCCTTAAAGGTTCCCCTAATGTTGAGGTCTACCTAAAGTCTCTATGGCTGTGAAACCAAGAGTTTTTAGGCTGCGTAGGGAGCGCAGCCGGAGCGGTCTTTAGTTTATTTGACCGATTTGTTTTACTTACCTTATGGTGGATCTGATGGCCACCCGGGCCCCTGTGGGGAAGGACTCACACGCCTCTCCCCTTATGAACATCTCCACAAGCTCTTTGGCAACCTCGTCTGGAAGCTGTATGGGCGGATGCTTCATGGTGTAGGCCGAGATCTCGAGCAGCGGCCCATAGATCTTCCTATCCAGGGCAATCTTGCAGATCCTTATGGCATCTATGGAGCTACCGGCGCTGTTGGGTGAATCCTCCACCGAGAGTCTCAACTCGAGATTTATGGGCACATCGCCGAAGATCCTGCCTTCCATGCGCAAGAAGCAGATCTTGTTATCCTTCTGCCAGGCCACGTAATCGGAGGGGCCTATGTGAATGTCCTCATCGTTTAAGGGCGTGTCCAGAATGGACTGGACCGCCTCGGTCTTTGAAATCCTCTTGGACTTAAGGCGGTCTCTGGAAAGCATGTTCAGGAAATCGGTATTGCCGCCGGTGTTGAGTTGGTATGTCCTGTCCAAGGTGCATCCCCTGTCCTTAAAGAGCTGGGTTAAGGTCCTATGGACGATAGTGGCTCCGATCTGTGACTTTATATCATCCCCAACGATGGGCACTCCACCTTCCCTGAACCTATTAGCCCACTCAGGGTTGGATGCTATGAAGACCGGCATGCAGTTAACGAAAGCTACTTTGGCCTTGAGGGCGGCATCGGCGTAGAACCTAGTGGCCTGCTCCGACCCGACGGGCATGTAGTTGACCATAACTTCAGCCCCTGAGTCCTCAAGTTCTTTTACGACGCCGCAGGGTTCGACCTCGGCCACCTTGAACCTTCTCTCCTCAGGATAGTTCGCCATGTGAGGAGCCACTCCATCCAGGACCGGCCCCATCTTGACCTCCACTCCCTTGAGGGGAACGCCGGGGTAGAACACTTTGGTACAGTTGGGCTGAGCAAACATGGCCTGGCTTACATCCCTGCCGACTTTACGGGCATCCACATCAAAGGCGGCTACTATGTCGATATCGCCGGGCCTATAGCCTCCAATCTCCCAGTGCATGAGGCCAATGCAATCCTTATCTTCAATAGTTTTATAGTATTCAATTCCCTGAATGAGAGCGCTCGCACAATTTCCCAGACCTGCAACTGCCAGTTTTATCTTTTTCAACCTCTTTTCCCCTCCTGGGCTATAGTGGGGCTTTTCCTAAGCCGAACCTAGAGATCGGGGGCCCGTATGACTTCAAGACGTATATAACTCTTGGGCCAGCTGTAACCATAGAAGACTTCCTCAGGCAGCAGTTATGAGCTGGATCATGGATAGGAGGACCTTGGTCAGATCCTCTTTTAATTTACCCTCATCACCTTGGATATATTCGATCCTGGTGGTCCTGGTAAGATCAGTGAGATATACTGAACCCTCTGGAGATACAAGGATAGTATCCTTGCCTAGGGTATGAGCTATCCCCAAGCCGTACATGACCCCAGGATCGGCACTGGTCAGGTCCGCAATTACAACCCTTGACTCATTGATAAGCATCCACATCTCCCCGACCGTTACTTTATCCGTGATATTGCCGGCCCCCTTGGAGGTCATGTCGCTCTCATCCACGGCCTCCGATATTGCCCGAGAGGCGCTTCCGGACTGGGGCAGGAGGAGGCATGCCAGCCTGTCATCGGCGGCGATAGGAGGAGGGCCGAAGATAGGCCTAGTCCTGAGGAGGGATAGGTGCTCCATGAACCTCTTGAACTCGGAGTCGATGTGTATCTCAGCGATCTCCTTAATGGCGCCTTTCCTTTGTTCAGGGATCTCCTCCAGGAGGTGCCTTGGAATTTCTACCAGGTAGAAGTTCCTAAGGCCGAACTCCCATTCAGCGCTGCTGGCGACCTTCATCGCCGTCCACTCCGAGTCGGGGGTGTAGATATACATGGCAGTCCTATTATTGGGTTTGAACTGCCCTACCACAAAGATGTTCTTTTTATCCAGGATTATGATAAGGTTGGAGGGAAGGAGGCTTCTGGCGATCCCCCTTTGCAGATGGCGCTGATCAGAGATGCTGGCCACAGCTTCCACAAACTCGCTCAGGAGCTTATCCATCTGCTCCTGGTACTCCTCGGGCATGGTTCCGCCCCTGGTCACTGCGCTTCCATCAGACATTGAGAAAATCACCCTTTTGGCCCTGCCTTTAATCCACGGCCCGTGCTCCCAGTGTTGACAATTTTATTTTGATCTATCTTCTGCCGATATTACTTAAGACTAACTCGAAGTCAGAGCAACTTCCAGGTAGTGGGGCTAGTATCCCTGCTATCTTCTGTAGGCTTTCAGCTATCACTTTGACCCGGATCTGTCCAAGGTTCTGCTGTAAACCGCGGAGGCGGCCCTGACCAAAGCCTTCTCATTCAAAGGCGCCATTCCCACCCTGCCGAGGCTTCTAAGCGTTATGGAAACCGCACGCTAAGGTCCTATACCTTTTATCCCATCGAGCCAGGCCAGAACCCGATCGCAATCATCGGCTCTAAGTAGGGTCTCACCCATTGA
>DAXJ01000099.1:60207-81388 GCA_002506335.1 Methanosaeta sp. UBA114 | reverse complement strand
GCTAAGACCTCAGCGGCCGCGATCAGTTACTCTACTCTCCTACCGTTTTTCAGAATCGCCGAGAAGTCCTCCAGTCGCATCCTGAGAATTTACGAAGGATCGGGAAATACCCTATATTCAATCCCTTCTGTCAGGAAAGCTCTGGCGTACATATATTCAAGGTCCTTCTTCTCCCTCTTGGCTATAGGCGCGGCGTTTCTCTCGGCCATAATAGCCCAGGCTGTGCCCCCCCGACGGCGTGGGAAATTTGACCTGGTGGTAGCCATAAAGCTTTCTTATCACAGGTCTGAAGAACCCGTCCTCTTCTCCGATGGCGTAAAAGGGCTTGAGGTCGTCTTCAAAGCTTAGAACGAAAGAGGCACGATCCTAGGGCTTTTTCCTCGTCGATCACATCCTCGCAAAAGATGTCATATTCGAGCTTCGGATCATCGATATCCCCTTTTGAGATCAGACTGAAGGCAAAGGGCGATTGAGTTAGTGCCTTGATCAGTTTGCCTTTTGAAATCGTCTGCATTCCCTTCAAAGGAATGTAATTTTCCAGGCGCACCAGATCCAGATCATGGCCAGTCCAAAAGGAGGAGCTGGCCTTACGCAGCCAAAGATCGAAGACAATTCATTCGCTCTGCCTCTGAGGATGCTGATTTGGGGCAGTCTTGGCCCAGCATCTCAGCACCTCGGCCACGGACCAGGCCTGGGCTATGCAGCCGTGAGGGGTGTAGGGCGGCTCTGCGTCGAAGACCTCGCTTAGAATTCCTATGCCCGCCTGGTTTAGATGTGGAACCATCCCTTCAAGAAAGCGTCTGGCTCCGCTTCTGTCCTCAGGGTAGATCTTTATCCAGGCATCCACGAAGGGTCCTATGAGCCAGGCCCAGACAGTGCCCTGGTGATAAGCAGCATCTCGCGCCCTCACGTCCCCGGAGTACTTAGACTTGTAATCGGGGCTGCCGGGGGCGAGAGTGCGCAGGCCGACGGGAGTTAGAAGCCTATCCTTGACTACGTTCATCATAGGCTCCCAGCGTTCTATGTCCAATATGGGGTGCTTGAGGGATATAGCCAGGACCTGGTTGGGCCTGCAAGAGGAATCATCACCATCGGGGCCATCTACAACATCGTAGAGGTAGTTCTCATTGGCGCACCAGAAGCGCTCATTAAAGGATTTGCGTGCTTTATAGGCGTTCTCGGCTATGGGCTGGGCTGTCTCATCGTCTCTCTCTTCCCTGACCCACCCTTCCAGGAGCTTGAGAGCGTTGTACCACAGGGCGTTGATCTCCACTGCCTTGCCTCTTCTGGGGGTTACAACCCAGTCCTCTACCTTGGCGTCCATCCAGGTGAGAGCATAACCTTCCTGACCCTGTCTAAGCAGGCCATCCTTGGGGTCTACGCCGATATTAAATAAAGTTCCTTTAAGATGGTGATCCACGATATCCAAGAGTCTTGGGAGGATTATTCTGAGGGTCGTTTTATCGCCGGTAGCCTCGACGTACCTGTCTATGGCGTGGAAGAACCAGAGGGTAGCATCGGCGGTATTGTATCTTCCCTGGGTGGCTCCTTCGGGGAAGAGGTTGGGGATGAGCCCGTCTTTTATATAGTGAGTGAAGGTTCTGAGAATCCACCTGGCCTGGTCGAAACGGCGCGTCGTTAAAGCGAGGCCTTCCAGGCTTATCATGGTATCGCGACCCCAATCGGTGAACCAGTGGTAGCCGGCTATGACCGTCCTGATCTCATCGCCCGCCGCGTGGGACTGGGCGGCGTCCCTCACCCTTCCCACCGGGGTTATGACGAACTGATCAGCTGCCAATATCAGCTCTGCAGCCGGACCCTCCAGAACCTCAGGCTTAGCTCTTGCCAGAAGCCTCCCCCTGCGCTCCTTCTCCGATGCCAGGGCGCCATCGGGCTTCAATGCAAAGATGATCTCCCAGGGCTCAGTCGATGCCACCAGGGTTGCGTCCTTCTCAGGCAGAAGATCGGTGGTGAAATATCCGGGGGACCAGAGGGTTCCACGGGAGTCGTAACCGCGGTCAGCCTCGCGCCTGTGGAATAGCTCCTGGGTCGATCCGCCGTCCGAGGTGAAGGTCGCCTTCTCTCCATAAAGGAACATTCGAAGAGGAGGAAGATTGGGCATCTCAGGCTCGCTTATCTCGTATCGATCTCCCCTGATGGAGAGGGCATAAGGTGCTTCAGGAGGCTTGCTGACCACGGCGTCGTGAGACCGGAAGTTAACAGACGGCCTAACCTCCAGGCTAACCGGGCCATCGCCATGAAGAAGGCGGTAGCCGATGTGGGCGGTGTTCTGCCTGTAAGGAAGAAGGAGCCTTCTTTCAATCGTCGCTCCTCCCACATCGTACCTCCATACCGGCAGCCCCATTTCAAGTCGGAACTCCTTGAGGCAACCTGAGGCCCTTTCGGCCATGGCGTAATAGCTGCCCTCGCCGCCGCTGATGAGGACTGTGGTGCCGTCAGGCAACCTTAAGGTCTCAAAGAGGTGGTTTAGCATCATCCACCTGCCCAGAGGGTGAGGAAGAGCCGATACCAGAAGGCCATGGTATCTTCGGGTGGCCACTCCCACAACTGTACCGGAGGCATAGCCTCCAAGGCCATTGGTTACCAGCCACTCACGCCGCAAAAGCTGCCTGGCCTCCAGGGCGCAGGCTCCTGGCCAAGATATGGTCCTGATTAGATCACCCAATCCGCCACCTCCTTGGATGCTCCAGAGGCCATGGCCACAGCGGCGTGTCCTGGTATCCTCCAGTTCTCCTCGGTGTCTAACGGAGGAGTTCCCATGCCGCCGTATTTTACATCCTCGCTCGATAAGAGAATGCTCCAGACCTCGTGCAGCGGAGGTGCCAGAAGGGGCTCCGGCGCAGGGTCCAGATGAAGGTCCAGTCCCAGGTTTACCAGAAGAAGCCTATCTGTGCCCTGGCCAAAGAACCTGAGGAGGAAGGCCTCCGAGCTTAAGACGGCCCCCTCAACCCTTCCCTGAGATCTGAAGACCGGGTCCTCGCACCTGAGCCTAAGTAGGTCCTTGTGAAGATCGTATATGGATTGGTGCGTCCCTCTCTCCAAGAAATCAAGCTTAGAGCGCTCAAAAAGCATTCTATCCCTGGGATCAGGAACATCCTCCTGGGCCTCGGGGGTAGCCAGGCTTCTGAACTGTCTCAAAAACTCACGACGGCCCTGGAGTACATCTCCTGCAAGTTTGGGCACATGATCCGCGAAGTAGTAGAAGGGTTTAGAGGAGGCAAACTCCTGGCCCTGGAAGAGCATGGGTGTGTTGGGGGCAAGGAGCATAAGAGCAGTCATAGCCTTGTATTTTCCGGGACTTGTAAGCTGGTGCACCCTTGATCCTCGGCCCGAGTTGGCGATCTGATCGTGGTTCTGTAGAAAGATCACAAAGGTCCAGGGCCTTAAATCTAGGGAGGGGCTTCCACGGCGCTTCTTCTGCCATTTGTACCTTTGCCCCTGGTAAAGATAGCCCCATTTCACTGCCGAGATGAATTCCTGGGGGCTACCTAGGTAATCGGTGTAATAGGCCTCGTTGTGACCTGTCAGGGCCGCCATGGCGCTGTGGTGAAAATCATCGTTCCAGAGAGCATTTAGACAGCATCCGCTCTGGCTTTCTGGCCTGACCAATCTTGTATCCTGGGACTCGTTCTCGCCTATGACCACCGTAGCTCTTCCGCCAGCAACAGCCCTTACAGTTCCTCCTATTCCTGAGAAGATGTGATCGGGGGAGGAGTCGTAGATGTTTTGAGTTGCATCGAGCCTCAAGCCGTCCATGTGGTACTCATCTATCCAGTAGGAGGCATTGGCCAGGATGAACTCGCGCACAGGCCCCGAGTTCTCTCCGTCCAGGTTGAAGGGCCTGCCCCATTCGGTCCAGTGCCTGTCTGTGAAATAGTCTTCTGAGTACTTGGTAAGATAGTTGCCATCCGGTCCGAGATGATTGTAAACTACATCCAGGATAATGGCAATACCACTAGCATGGGCTTCATCCACGAAATTGCGCAGGTCACGAGGGCTGCCGTAGTGGTGATATGGAGCAAAAAGGTCTACGCCGTCGTAACCCCATCCAAAGGCGCCCGGAAACTCGGCTATGGGCATGATCTCAAGGGCATTAACCCCAATTGAAGCGATCTCTTGAAGCTCTATTTGAGCTGCATCCCAGGTGCCCTCCTGGGTAAAGGTGCCTATGTGCATCTCATAGAGCACCATGCCATCTATTCTATGGCCTTTCCAGTCCTTATCGGTCCATGCGAAATCGCCAGGGTCTACAATCTGAGACGGGCCGTGGGGGCCTTCAGGCTGGAAGCGAGAGGCAGGATCCGGATATAGATCTCCTTTATCATCGAGCCTATAGCGGTAAAGATCCCCTGCTGCAGCCGAGGACACCTTTCCAGAGAAGTAGCCCTGGCCTTCGGGCTTTAAATCAACCTCGGCGCCACCTTCTATGGCCACCTGAAGACGCTTGTGATTGGGAGCCCAGACCCTGAAGCTCACGCCTCCGGATGGCAGAACCTCAGCACCCATAGGGAGATTCCTTTGATCGCCCTTCTTTCTAGCAAGGGACTGCCGATCCTCACCGGGAAGGATGGAGAAGCGCTTGTACATGGTAGCCAACATAGAAATCTGATTTTATTTTGTTCTAAATCTAATTGACCTTAGTGGGCAGATTTCTTTAGGTGCTCAAAAGATTTAAAGTGTTCGGAAGAAAATACCCCCGCAGCCGGTTCTTTTTAGATCTGGGCGAGGGCTACAGGTCAGGATGTATCCCCGTAAAGGGCCTCTGTCCTGACCTTCAAAGCAGCGTTCATCTCTTCGAATGCCTTGGTATATTCCGTTTCCAGACGGTCAGCGTAAACAGGCACCAGGACCCCCTTAAAGACCTCAAAGTGAACGAGTTTGGTCTTGCCGTCTCCGACAGATGATAGCCGGAAAACGTTCTCGGCGTCGTATATATTGCCCATCCAGAGCTTTCCCAGCCACTTGAACTCCCTATTTTTCTGAACTGAGGTCACCTGAGGGTCGAAGGTTGTAATTCTGCCGCTTGGAAGCGCGATGGAGACTAGAAGCTCCGATCCAGGTTTAAGTGGCCCTGAGATGCTCGTTATGAAGGGATTCCAGTCAGAATATGAATTGAAATCTGTAAGCACTTTCCAGACGCTATCTCCCGAAGCGTTAATCTCTACTTCGGTCGTTATCACCTTGATCGGTGGATTCATAAAACCGTAAAAAGCAAAAACTATTACGACTGCGAATGAGATCCAAGTTATCAGCCTAAGCGCTAACAGCCTGTCTATGACCATAGATCCTCCTTCCTGAGCACCTTAGAACTTCCTGCCATCAAGATCTTCTCATCAGATCTCCGCAGCCCCGGTCCTTGCATTCTAAAGCCTGCAAATCTCAAAAGATCGATTGCCACATGACGCCTGGGGATATCAAGGTAAGCCTGTAGTTATACCAAAGCTGATGGCCCTTATGCATAAGTTCCACAGCTAACTATATCCTTCATAAACTACAAAAAACTTATCGAGGGTGTAGATAGATACACCTTGGGTCGAGATTCACTGCAATAATTTCCGGCTGATAAAGGACATAAGGGGAGCTCGTATTTAGGTCTATAACCCTACACCACAGATGTTTAAATCTTAACCAAGGTTCTGACCTAGGCATCTAAGGTCAAGAGAAATCCCGTCCTCCTTCGCGCCTACCCTCCAGGTTCGCCCTAGGCTGCATCTCCAGAAGCCATAGATCCATTCCTATTAAATCCGAGTCCTCGGAAAGACCCATCCTATTGTCTTCTACCAACAGTATTACCTTTTCTCCATCCATCCGCCTTCTCGAAGAAAAGGTAATAACCAAGATGCTCATAAGTCCATGAAGAAGAGCTATGAGGACGTTCTCACCCGCCTTTGCCACCAGGGCCCTCTGGCAGATGAGGATCAGAAAGAGGCCCTTTGTCCTATCCCATGGTATAAACGCTAGGTGCAACCTTCAATGCCGGTTCTGCAGATACTGGAGAAAAGGTGGGGCGGAGATGAGCACCCCGGAGATCTTAAAGATGATCGATGAAGCCAGCTCCTTTGGCATAGGCGTCTACAATGCCTGGACCGTAGAACCCCTCCTTAGATCCGACATTCCGGAGATATTTAGGTACGCTAAAGGCCGGGGCCTTGTGACCTCTATGGTAACCAATGGAAAGCTCCTAGCCAGGAGATCCTCCGAGCTCTCGGACCTGGACTACCTCTCGGTCTCCCTGGACGGCCTGAATAGCTACAAGAGCCTCAGAGGGTCGGATCCTGAGGAGGTTATCAAAGGGATAAAAGCTGCCATGGACAAGGGTCACGAAGTCCTTATAAACTGCGTTATCAGCAGGGCAAATCTCCCCGAGCTAAAAGACCTGGTCGGCCTAGCGGAAGATCTGGGCGCATGGATCTCCTTTGAACCCATCCACCAAGAAGAGGGCATAGGGAAGGAGGTCTGGGAGGAGCTGGGCATTGAGGATAAGGCGAGCTATAGAAAGATCATCGATGATCTAATAGAGATGAAGAAGAAAGGCGCTCCCATCATCAATTCCCAGACGTACTTAAAGATGGTCAAGTATCAGTCTCACAGGTTCAAGTGCCATAGCAATCAGATAGTCCTTCACGTGGCCAGCGATGGGACCATAGAGAACTGCAGGGCAAAAAGCAAGCCTCTTGGACAGATCTCCCAAGGATTAGAGAAGGCCTGGCTAGCCGCCAGGGACGAGATGAAGAAAATAAGGGAAAGCTGTAACGGCTGTCTTTTCTTTGGCTACGTTGAGAATAGCCTTCTTTACGATATGGTACCTGAAGTCATTGCCCATTACGAGTGGATGTGAAAATCAACGGGCGTTAAAATACTATAAAATAATTAAAATTATAATATCTTAAGGGAAATATATTCGAGTGGTGACTGCTAGCCCAATCTCACTGGACTGGCCTTGCTCCCGAGGACTGCTCGACCTCCGTTCTTTTCGAAGGCTATATTTTTGGACTCGAAGGGATCTCTACCATTGCCTTTAGTTTTCAGGCCTCTGGTGCTCACCCATCCATCGATTTCATTGGCAATCTCAGAATGGCTACGCTTTGCATCGGATTTAATGTCGCTGCTTATATGGGGTACATCGTCTGCCCGACTACCAGCAGAGGCGCCATTGCAGCGTCCTGAGGAGCTCTGGGCACCTCCGGAGCTGACCGATGAGCCAGCCTGGCCTGTGCTTCCGCTGCTCTCCAGGGCATCGCTCGACAGATCGTCCTCGGATATCCCTGAATTCTCGGCTGAGGTACTTGGCGCTGTAGAAGTACTTGAGGCCACATTGGTGCTTGAGGTTGCACTGGTACTAGATGCTGCAGCGGTTACTGATGCCTTTGTTGAGCTTCCACCTACATTATAGCTGTCTGAAGACGAAGCGTCCTTCTGCGTTTTGTCTGTAATTACCACGTCAAAGCCTACATTTTGCATCTGAGGGGCGCCGCCTTTGGTTCTCACTGCCGCAATTGAGCCTTTCGCTACTGCCAGTGCTAGAGAGGCAGATCCTGAGGATTTAGACCCGGCGTCCTCGTTGATCTGGTCAGTCAGATCGATCTCTTGTTCAGGCGCGTCCACCCTGCTGCTGGCGGCGTTGAGAGATCTGGAAGAAGGTGAGGTACTTTCAGCAGATAATTGGGTGCTACCTGAGTTCGAGGCCTGGCTCTGAATGGCGTTGACGGATAGGCTGGATGCAACATTGGAAGCTGCGCTTGTGCCAGATGCTTCTTGAGTTCCCCTATTATTAGCAATACCTACATCCTCGGAGCTCTTCTGACTCTCGGCCCTATTTTTATCGGACCCTGAAGTTCCATTGATTAAGAAGACCGCCTTTGTCTGGCTGATGCTTTCTGCCACGTTGCTGCTGGCTTCCTGGGGATCTCCCTTCTCTGCAGTGCTTTTTACGCTCTCAACGCTCTTATCCTTCTCAATATCCACCTGAGGGCTCATGGATGAGGAGGATTTATCGGCCGCTGTGAGAGTGACGGCGATGGCTGCAGGAGGGCTATCATCATCTTTTGGCGCCGATGAGATGTGGATCTTCTCATCGTGTCCCACCCCCTGGACGCGGAGCTGTGAGTTGTCCTTGGCTGAAGTCTCCTTTTGAGATGAGATGAATGCAAAGGCAGAAGCTGCCAGCAGCACGATCAGGATCAAGACCGGGATCTTAAAGGACCTCGTGCTCGGTGCAGGAAACCCGATGGACCTTATTCCGCGCTTGGAGACCGGGGAGAACCTCCGACTTCTGGGAAGATCGATCCTCCTCAGGTAGGCCAGGCCCGAGAGAAAGATAGCAAAGGCAGAGATAACCGATGCTATAGCATCAAGCCCTGCCTCGCGAGGGGCGAGGCTCTGACTTATGATAAGCATGGCTGCACAGGAAACGCTAGTGCCGAGGCTTAAAGCTGCCCTCCATAGAGGTACCAGGTCATCGGCCCCGGGAAAGAGAACCGTGGTAAGAACGTAACCCAGAATTATCAAGAGGATTCCCAGAGCTACCATTTGCCATATCAATACTGGTATTAAGAGAACAGCTAATAACAATACTACTGATAATAATATAGATGCTAGAATATCTGCCGGTATATGTTCTTTAGGCCTCACACTCCCTTCCTCCTTCCAATTAGCCCCGACTAATGGGTATGTATGACACTGATAAAACCTTTTTGCCTGATATAACGGCTTTCATATATGGCGCGCAGCTTGAGGACTCCATTGATAAAATAAAATTATAACTCCTGCCTTTTCTTCAGGGCTTAAAGCATTAGTTTAAAACCGGAGGATCAGGTCATATTCATCAAAAGTTTATTAAGGGTTATATCGATGACTATGCTACCCAACCCTTAGGTATCTTTGAGAAGCCTTTGATAGCCTTTAAATTTTGATTCGCCTTTCGAGATCTTTGAGGCTTGAGCTCTCTTGGATATATCTTTGAGAACCTTGGAGGCATCCTTCCATTTGGCGGTCTGGCGAGAACCGGAGCCTCTCTCCATATCATCGCTGGATAGACCATCCACAGATATGCTTGTATCCGTACCCATAGAGCGGATAGATGAATCCGATTCAGAGCTGCTGGAAGAACCTTCCTTAGAGCCGCCCGAGGAGGCCAGAGCCTTTTGGACGCTATCTCCCATGCCTAACTTCGAGATATCACTTGTGGAACTTCCCCGTGCCTGGTCCGTCAGGTCGATCTCATGATATGGCAGGGAACTTCCATCGCTGATCAGCTCAGTTGGTGCAATCCCAATCGGTGCAGAGCTCTGGCTGCCCTCCCGGAATGACTCATCTGAGCTCTGATTGCCTGTGGTCTTGTTCATATCCTTCGTTGCCGAAGATGTTACTGCTGGCAAGGCCAAGAGGTTAACTTCCGCAGCCATCTCCTGGATAGAATTCCTAGCAGCAATCCCTGAGGTATTCCTAGAAGCGTTCCCGGAAGCATTCTTTGCAGCACCAGCAGCCGGGCTTGCATCGGAGGTTTCTTGAGAACTTAATGCAATCTTGGGAGCTGTAGGGTTAGATCTCGAATACAGTAACTCTTTCTTATCTGAGCCTGGACTGCCGTACCTCAGAGATACCACCTTGGGCCTGCCGATGCTGCCTGATGAGCTTATATTATTGGAAGTGCTGGAAAGGCCCATGTTCAGGCTGCCCTCGGATAGGGATGCCTGGGCCGAGGAGATCATCCTTTCTTCAGTCCCTATGCTGGCATTCTTTGGTTGATCCTTACCATCTACGGCCGTTTGAGACGACAAATGGGCTAAAGCCAGGGCTGAGCCTACAAGAAGGGCGATGAGGATCAGGGCCATGATCTCGTGTGTCCTCTCCGCCGTTCTTCTGGGTGTACGGGCTCTTCGATAGCCCCCCTGGAAAGATGATCTTCCGCTCCACGTGGGATCCATCCTTCTCAGATAGGCAAGGCCAGTCAGGAAGAACACGAAGGCGGATATGACCCCCGCTATGGTCTCTATCCCTTCGGCGCGAGTGCTTATTCTCTGACTTATAAAAAGCATGGCTGCAGCGGAGAGGCTTATGCCGAAGTTTAGGACAGCTCTCCAGAGGGGGATTATATCGTTTTCTCCTGGAAAAAGGGCTGCGGTAAGGGCATATCCCAGAAGCATTAAGAGGGCTGCAAGACCCATGAACTGCAGCGCCGATCCGGGAATAAAAAGAACGACCAGCAGAGCTATTATAGATGCCAATATCGATGCAAGAATATCTCTTGGCGCAAACCCCACAGTCCTCATATATCCTCCATACTATAAGCCTAAATTAGATTAGCCTCAATTATGAGATAAAGGGCTTCTGATAAAACCTTTTTGCATGGTATAATGGCATTTATATAACAAATGTATATATGGCGCTAGGCCTGGTAGAACGGCTAATATCACGGGATTAATATGTCAAAGCGTATATAATAAAAGCATGATAGAGGCGCATCAGAAGCGGCCTCTAGAAGATCGTTTTAGGTGGAGGTATTTGTCTCTGAATGCCTCCCCCTCGCTCAAAAGGCCTCCCAAAAAGGCTTCCTTACCCTAACCTGGGCTTTCCCTGGATCTTTTGGATTGATTGCCTCACATCGCCTGTGGTGCTGGCTCCGCAGGTTCCGCCTTTTGTTCTGCCATCTTGGATCTCATGATGTCTATGGTCCCATCGTAAGCTTCTTTGACCACGGCCAGACCCGTAGCAAGATCCAGGTCTCTGCCACCAAATGTATAGGTGCAGATATTATCTTTGATATTTATGTCTCCGTAGCCTATCAGATACCGGTCTCCGTTCTTGGCTTCACTGCTCTCCAGGTGGGCCAGAGCATCTACAAAGGGCTGGAACTTGGGGCTAAGAGATTGGGAAAGAGCTGCAAGAGTCGGCTCCTTCTCCGATAGTCGATCCAGATGGATCTTGACTTTGCGAATGCTGGTTAAGTAAAAGCTCACATCCAGGAAGACCAGGATATTCAAATTCTTCCTCTCGGCCATGATCTTGGACCGACTGTCGTAGATTCCTTCCATGTCCACCCTGGTCTTTTGCATCAGCTCCTGTATCCTGTTCACATCGGATTGGGCCTCTTCTACGACCTCTTGAACCTTTCTTACATCATCGTATGTCTTGGGGATGATCTCCTGGACAGCCCTCATGGCCTCCCTATCCCTATCCACTGCTTCCAGGCCATCCTTGAGCTGGATGTAGGCGGACTCCACCAGATCGTGGATCTTCTTCATGTCCTCCTTCTCGCTCTCCCTCAACTGAACGTCCCTGCTCAGATGCCCAAGAACCCTTTCCCACTGACAGAGCGCACCATTGGCGTAGTCCTCGAAGGCGTCCAGGACCATAGAGGTCTGCCAGTCAGAGGGGCTCATCTGCTTCCATAAGAGTTCGGCTTCGTTGTACATTTCCATCATCTTTTCAAGCTTATTCCAGTGCCAGAGACTTTTGAGCTATTTGACTGGACACCGAAAGACACAGCTTCTCCCTTTTTAGGTATTGGTCGAGTCTTCTATTAACTATTTCGGTTGGTGAGGACCCTGGCCTAGGAATTTGATGACTTTAGACCCAGCAGATTTTGGGACGCAACTGGCTTTTAGACACCGTCGGCCTTAGCACGTATGGTTGGTTTCAAGACATGGATGGCTTTATGACATGGGGTGACTTTAGGGCACGGCTGGTTCTGAGACACTATCGACTCTGGGACACCGGACCAGGCTGGTTTTTTATCTGGGCTGGAATTATCCGAGCAGAGGAACTACCATCATTAAACTACCAATGGAGGATAGAAGACTATGTGCCTGCCATGGGATGTCAGATAGATTAGAAGATAATCGATAAAAGATGGAAGGCTGGAGATGGTTTCCTCGATGCTGGGGGTTATGCTGTGATCCCAACAATCAGAGCAACCCGCTTTGCGCCCTTTTTTCTCTTCCACGGCTCTATCCAGATGATTCTGAAAGACTGAGATTAGAGTGCCATCCGGATCCACCTGAAGGCCCTGAACCTCGTGCTCCTTAAGGTCGCTTCCGAGGTTGTTGCAAGTTCTTATGCACAGGGTAGCCTTTCCATCCAATGTCAATATGAAGAAGTACCTTCCAGGGTTGGATAGCATATCAGATCGCAACTTCTTTATGGTGCATTCCAATCCTATCTTTATGGACTTCATTTGTAAACTTTCCCCCGCTGTTTGATGAAAGTATTCAGACAACGGTAAGAGTATTTTATGTTACCAAAGGTAAAAAAACTTTTGTAATAACCTTTGGAGTAGAAGAGCCTAGCTTTGACGAGTTGATCTTTGATACAATTAGATTTAATAGGATCATCATTGAATTGAATCTAATAGAATCATCCTTAGCATTATTAGTTGTGAAATGATTTATCCTTGAGGTAAGTGAAAGAAATTCACGACACTGCAGGATTGGAGTCGACTAAGCTACTAATATAAAAACGTGTAGCGACATGGCTAAGCCCGACTGAGCGACCAAATATATAGGCTCCTTTCGAGTGACCACAAATCGATAGGCATCGCTGATATCATGACACTTTGGGATTATGGCACCTTCGACTTTAAAGGGGGCTGCGTACGTAATAACCAACCTGATGACATATACCACCGGGAGCCATCTTAAAAACCACCCACAATGTCGTGGCACAGGATAAAGTAGCAAGACCGAGGGCCGGGTTTCAGATCACTCGTACCTCGGGAGAATCTTTTCAGGTAAAAATATGCAACGAATAATCTACTTGTCTAAAAGGCATGTATTTAGGATCCTCAATCATAGGGTCCGGGACGGGGCCAAGGTCGAATCCAATCGCCGAACGCGAAGGGAACACTGTCATCACTTTCATCAGGTGCCTTGGAATGCCTAAAGTCGTTAGACGCTCTGGAAAACTTGGCTGGTGCTCTAGAAAGCCTGAAGCTTCCAAAATCGTAGCCATGCGCATTTTTATCAGGTAAGTAAATATTATAGTACCCGCCACCGGGGAAGCTCTGCACCCAGCCAGCTTGCTGATCCACCGTTACAGTATAGTCACCAGGCTCTAGATTTGTAAAAGAATACATCCCCGATTCATCAGTTGTAGTATTAGAAATCTCTCTACCATTAAGTTTTAACCTAATTATCCATTCCAGAGAGACCTCGTTCCTCGTCATCAAATATGGCATTTCCATTCGAGTCATCGAATTTTGTGCCATTTATATATAGGGTCGTGGCGTCCTTGAACCCGCCCGCATCGTCCGTTTTTCCTTCAGGGTTTCCGAGTCAATCAAGGGCCATCGCGTGCGTACTGCTTAATAGCAACAGGAATGCTGCAATTACGGGCCGATATTTTAGCATGAGCTACTGCCCCCCATAAGTACACGCTACCGCTTTATTATTTGAATTTTGCTTTATTATACCTCAGAGGCGCCCCAGGTGTGGAATCATAGTTAAGAACGAGCTGTCAGAGATGGTCCATAACTATCCTGGAGGTGATCCAGCCATGGATAGGGATCTGAACGCAGCTATGAATATTCTGAGATTGGGAATGTAATCTCTCCGTAAAATCGATGGAAGCCCCAGCCTTTAGGCCGGGGAGCATTCAAGCCCATGTTGGATCAAGTGCACCCCACACATAATTGTTGGCGGAATAGTTTAAATCCATGGTTAGGCGGAATGTGCCATGGGGACGGTTATAACTCTTCTCCGGGAGTGGTACACGAGGTAGATAGTTGCCTCGGCCCCAGCTATTTAGCATAATCCAATAACGGTTTTTAGGATCGGTGTCGTCATACCCTATACAGGCAACGGCATGCCCAGTAATAGAGGAGTTATCAGTAGGTGCCGCAACATCTTCCCATGCGTTTTCTTCTGCATCGTCACCCAAAGTTTCTTGAATTCGCTCGTCTGAGTATCTTCGAGGTATATAGAGATATATGGCTCTCGCTTAGCCGAAGACATCTTTTATCATATTAATGGCTTTTTCTTTGTCGTTCTTGGCCTTATCTACCGGGATAACTTCTGCTATCACCGAACCGAGATTATAGTGTGGTTCAGGCCAGTCGGTCATGATAGCCCCTGGTCTCATCATGGTTGTACCATCAAAACACCACGGTTTACCACGCGAACAAGTACGTTGCCCACAACACCGAGCCTTATTTATCATAGTATTGGGCGTATCCATTATCCCAAGGTATCACCATTCCTTTATTACAATAGAAGAGAAGCGCGCCATCAACAAATGGTATGGGGGAAAGCGCCCGCTAGACAAGCTAGCATTGTTCCTGCTACGCCCCTTTCTGCGGTCTAAGGAAGGTTTGGTTCAATATCCACCGCAGCTTTAAGATGCCTCGGCGGTCTTTTTGTTTTACTTCTTGGTCGATCCGCGCTCTTTCTCGAACTCCTCTCCTTCCTCTATGAGGGTCTTTACCCTCTGGCCTCCCTTATGACCGCCGACCTCTCCTCCCTTGTGCCCTATCTCCTGATAGAACTCATGGGTATGGGTCTCGGAGGTCTTCTCTCCGCCGCGGTGGCCTGCTTCAGCCACGGTCATCTCGCCCTTGCTTTCCCTGCTCCTTTCCTCTCTTCCTCTTTTCTCTTCAGCCATTTTACTTCAACTCCTATTGGCTTCTTATCCTGTGGGCCTATCTGGGGTGATACTGTCGTAGGTAGGGTCATCTTAGCAATTACTCATGAGATGCAACTACCTTCATTTTTGATGTTTCGTTATATTATATGATATGGCCTTATTTAAGAACTTATGCTATCCTCGGACCCATTACTTTCAGTCATAGCATCTTTAAAGGGGTTAAATTAATTACGGAGCTGCTGCAGTTTACAACTAAAAAGTCGAAATCCTGTCGTTTCTTGAGAATACCCAAAAAACCTTCTTTACCTATAGCGCCCGATAAAAACAAGGAGAAAAGGCGGGTTAGGGTTTACTCAACCCTTATCCTAGTTCCACGGCCCGCCACATAGCCCCTAGGGCCCGTTCCTTCTATGGGAACCCAGGTCTGGCTCGGAGACTCGCCGTAAGTCCTGGGCTGGGTCCAGGCATGAGCTCCGACGTACCCGAAACCCTGGGGCTCTGCAGATTTGCTAGCTTGGGCCTGGGTGTATCTCTTGATACCCTCCTTGGCCAAGAACCAGGCAGCTGTCAGGGCGGCAGTGGCAAAGAGGTTTTTCCTGTATTTCCAGAGCAAGATCTCCAAGACCAAATTTTGCGCTGATACCATTTAGAAATCACCTTAATTTGTGCCTACGAGGGAGGTTAACCGACGTGTGTTATTATTCAATCCATCCGTATTAAACATAGCGATATTGTTCAGCGAGAGCCGAAGGTAGATGCTCGTGGATTTTAAGAGGAGGATAAGATTGCCCATCGGGTGGTCTCGATCCATCAGGCTTGACCGCAGGTTCCAATCCATCCTGCTGCCATAAAGGCAAGCTTAGCCTCGGCATCCCTGCCTAGCCTCTTTAAGGCCACACGCCTTTGTTGTGTGAGGAATCGGGGTGAGAGGTTTTCCAGGCCTTGCCAAAAGATGTGATGGCTTTATTCTGCAGGTCCATCTGGGTAAGGGCTATGCCCCTATTATTTCAGGCATCGGCCTTCATGGGAGTTATCCTGACCGCCTCATCAAATGCCACTGCTACCTCTTGGTAGCGTCCTGAGGTCAGAAGGTCATTACCCTTCCTGAACCAGAGGTCATCCTCCCCTGAGGAATCCTTTTCCATGCCAAGAGACTAGGCTTTGCCTGGCTAAAGGATACCTTTACTTAGTATAGCCCCTATCCATTAGCTTAGGTGATGTCATGTTTCCAGGTTTAGGTGGCATGGGGGGCAGGGGTGGCATGAGCCCCAAGAAGATGAAGGGAATGCTGAAAAGCATGGGCATAGATATCGATGAGATGGAGGGCGTCAAGGAGGTCATCATCAAGACCGATGATAAGGATATCACCATTATCAACCCAAGCGTTGTCATCATGGATGCCCAGGGAGTCAGAACCTACCAGGTCTCAGGAGACATCAAGGAAAAGCCTCATCTGGTGATACCTGATACCGACATAGATCTTGTAGCCGCCCAGACCGGAGCCGAGCCCGAGGCTGCCAAGGCCGCCCTGGTGGAGTCCAAGGGCGACATAGCTGCGGCCATCCTCAAGCTTATTCCAGGCAAATAAAGCCAATTAATTTCGACCTCAGGACCGCGTTCAAGAGAAGAATAGAGGGGTTGGAATGCTGAAAAACCCGGGACCTATCTATGACCCAATCTATGGGGCAATATATACAAGCGATCTTGAGGAGAAGCTCATCCTCTCCAGGCCCATGCAGAGGCTCAGGGGCATAAAGCAGCTGGGCCTGGTGGATGCCGTCTATCCCGGGGCCAACCATACCAGGTTCGAGCACAGCCTGGGGACTATGCACATGGCCGGGAGGATGGCCCTTCACCTAGGCCTGGATCCAGGGGAGGTTAAGACGGTCAGAGCTGCGGGGTTGCTTCACGACATCGGCCACGCCGCATTCTCCCACGCAGTGGAGGGAGTGCTCAGTCGGAACCCCGAGATACAGCCGATGATAGGGGATAAGCAGGTATTCAAGCACGAGGCGTTCACCAGAGAGCTCATAAGCTCTCACCCTTTTGGCGATGCTGTCTCTGCGGCTGAAAAAGAGTTCGGCGACGCCGATGAGTTCTTCCAGGAGGTATCCCAGATTGCTCTTGGTAGAAAAGCTCCTTTAGGTCAGGTGATCTCAGGAGACCTAGACGCCGATAGGATAGATTTTCTGCTCAGGGACTCCCACCACTCCGGGGTGGATCTGGGGCTCATAGATGCCGATCAGATAATTCAGGCCTTAGTCATCTCTACTGGCTGCATAGTTCTGACAGGCCGAGACGATTATAGGTCGGAGATGTCGGTGACCGCTGCCGAGTCCATGCTCATATCGAGGGCCCACCACTACAATGCCCTGATCCATAATCCCCAGGTCCAGTCCTTGAGGGCTATGCTCCTCTCAGCCCTGGAATCGGCCCTGGAGGGGATGGAGCCCGAGGAGGCCAGGTCTAGGATGGTTCTTTTCTTCAAGGAGTACACCGATGCTGATCTCTTGAGGTTCATATGGGATAATGGAGACTACGGGGCCAGGGGCCTCCTGGAGAGGATTAAGTTCGGCGAGTCCTATCCCCTGGGGGCAAGGTTCGACCAGAGGTTTCTGCCTCCTGGTGTCAGGATGGCCATCTCCACCATATCCAGGGTTGGACGGGTCAGAAAGATCTTCGAGGACGGCCTTAGGAAAAGATACGGATGCCTGGTGGATATCTCCGTGGGAAGCGGCGTGCCTAAATCCATAAGGACAGAAGGAGACGGCTTTCTCTACGATGAATCATCCCTGGCGGCGGGCCTAGTCAAGTCCCTGACCCGTCAGATCTCCATATCCTTCTTCTCTGACTCGCCAGTAGAGGCCTCCCTGGAGGCGATGAAAGATCAGGCCTTCAGGCTCCTACAGTTCATAAGATCGGAGAGCTATCTGCCAATTGAAGGCATACTGATCCTCTTTTATGCCCTACATAGGATCTTGAGCGAGGCCTTCGAGGATAGGGTTTTAGTGCCAAGAATAAGGAACATCACCTGGATCTACAGAACTATCAAGGACCTCAAAGAGCAGGGCGGCCTATCGGGCCTTTACTACTACTCCTTCCACCAGGACTACGGCTTTCCCTACAGCGAAAAGCTCTTTGAGGATCTCCAGGTGCTGGTGGCCATGGGGATGGTCTATCAGGATCAACGCCACTATGAGATTAAGGGCAGGTGGCTCCAGCGCTATGAATACATGCTCACCCCCGAGGGGTTGAGCTATGCCAAGGTAGTGGCCAGATCCTATGAAAAAGAGGCAGAGGCGGCGGAGCGCCTTCTCAGGCAGGAGAAGCATACCATCCCATATGACAAGGTCAGCCTTCATCTCAGAAGGTACACCGAGGGCAAGTCCTGAGGCACAGGTTTTCTTTATTAAGTCATCAATAAACGGGTTAAACTGATAATAAGAATAATAAAGGGATAATAAGGCCGACAGACGTGCCTGGCACGCCTGTCCATGTTTTCGATTTGCCTTAAATTCGAATTCAGCTCATCTTGTGGCGGGTGTAGGGCCCATTGTCTGTTACAACATCCACGACGTTGTTGGGTGCCCAGGAATCCTGGAGGAACTGGTAGTTGAAGGGCGTGGAGTTAGAGTAGTACCCGTACTTATTCTGGGCCAAGGCGGCCTGAGTGTCAGGCTCAAAGTTAGAGGGAGCCCAGCTGTTGCCCAGGAAGTCATAGATGTTGTTGGTTGAGTTGGTGGTATAATTGTTCTTGTTCCTGGCCAGGGCAAAGTTGACGGGGGGCACGAACGAGCTGGGCATCCAGGTGTCGCTCAGGAACGATGCTATAGAGGGCGTGGTAGCCAGGGCGGACTGATCTATGTGAGTCCCTTCAGGGCTACGGGTGAGCCCCGCGGAGTGGGTTCCAGAGGCGTTCGCGCTAGTAGGAGCAATATCAGAGGGCAAAGCCCCGATGGCTGGCAGAACAAGAGCTAAAGCCAGCATGGCGACCAGAATTGCTATAATATGTCTCATATGAAGCGCATTAACATCCCGAACCCCATAAACCTTTCTGTTGAACTCATAACTCGGACGAGGCCTGTGGATTAGCTCACAATGAATTATGGTAGTACGTTGAGGTCTCCTTGCACTTTAAAAGATAGCCTTCGAAAGCATTTGCCTCTGTAAACGTTTATAACATTGCTTATATTTAATCAAATGTGGTACATCGAAGCCAAAGGGATGCACAGATATTTAAGATATAGAGGTCTGATTAATAGTTACCTACGCCGTCAAGGCCCGAAGGTGGACGTGGCCTAGATATATTTGGCATAAAATTTATATCAAGATAAATGTCACCTACCCTGACATTTTCAAAGATTTGAGGTCCTCGGTAGAGGCCGATGGATGCTCTTCCAGGTATTCTGCAACCTCAAGCCTATGGACTAGATCGCAGTCTATACAGGTCCATACTCTCTTACCTCTTTTAGTTCTCACGAACCTCCCCAGATCGGGGTCCTTGCAGGGATAGAGAGGACAGTAGCAGTGGGTGCAAATCTGTCCCTCAAAATGGTGACAGGGATAGTATTTGCAGTTGGCCTGGGAGGTGTTCTCTAAGGGCTTGCTTATGACATCCCTGATGAGGCATGGGTCGTCGGTGACAAGACCATCTGCGCCGAGCCTCAGCATCCAGGTCGCCCCCTCTGGGGTATTGATGGTCCAAGGGTAGGCCTTTATGCCCTGTCTATGGGCATCCTCGAAGAGCCTGGAGTTGACCTTGTTAGGGAAGATGGCGTCGGCCTTGGCCCATACCGCCACCTCCACCGGGTGGATGGGAATGGAGGTGAGGATGATGCCGGTCTTCAGCCCTGAGATCTCCTTGATCTCGCGAAGGCTAGAGTGGTAGAAGGAGGTGACCAAGGCATCGGTACCTTGAAGGGCTGAGACTACGAGCTCCTCTAAGCCCTCCTCCTTCATCTCGACGACCATTCCCATGCCCAGCTCACAGCAGAGCCTAGCTACCTCTTCCAGGGTTGGAACTCCCAGGGCCTTAAGCTCCTCCAGAGACAGATCTTCGACCTTACCGTGGCCTTTGGTGGTCCTATCCACGACCTCGTCGTGCATGATGACCAGGGCTCCGTCCTTGGAGAGCCTGACGTCGACCTCGATCCTATCAGCCCTGCACATGGCAGCAACTCTTATGCCCTCCAGGGTATTCTCGGGAGCCAGGGCCCTTGCGCCCCTATGCCCAATGACTATGGCCATTTAGAGAAACTTGGCTGTAAAATATATCACATTTTTGGATCGCTAGGACGGGTGAAAAAAACTGGGGAATGTGGAGAAATATGGGAATGGATGGGAAAAGATAATACATGGAAGGAATTAACGCCATTTTGAATGGCAGAAATTGAGGCTAAATGCCTGGAGAAGTTCAAGTGTCTTAAGAGAGATATGGCAGAGATAAATATAGATCCCTTGCAGCGCGGGGGCATTCTCACCCCCGAGGCCAGGCAGGCCCTAGTGGAGTGGGGAGACGGTTACTCCATATGCGACTTCTGCGGAGGCGCCTTGGATCGGATAAAAAATCCTCCGGTGGAGGAGTTCGTGCACCAGGTTCTTCCACCGTTTTTGGGGATCGATGAAGTCAGGGTGACCCATGGAGCCAGGGAGGGCAAATTTGCGGCGATGCATGCCCTCTGCTCCAAGGGCGATTGGGTCATCGTGGATGGAAGCGCCCACTACACCACCATCCTTGCCGCGGAGAGAGCGGGGCTGAACATCGAGTACGTTCCTTCCTCAGGTGCTCCGGATTACAAGATAACAGCCGAGGGCTACCAAGATGCCATAGACAGGGTTTACGAGAAGAAGGGCAACGTTACCATGGCAGTCCTCACTTACCCTGACGGGAACTACGGCAACCTGGCTGATGCCAAAGGTGTGGCGGATATGTGCCACGATTATGGTGTCCCATTCCTTCTCAATGGCGCTTACTCAGTGGGCAGAATGCCCATCAAGGCTCAAGATATCGGCGCTGACATCATCGTGGGAAGCGGGCACAAGTCCATGGCCGCATGCGGCCCGGTCGGGGTTATGGGAGCTTCGGAGGAGTACGCAAGGACCATCTTCAAGCTCTCGACGACCAAGAAGAACAAAGAGGTCGAGCTTCTGGGATGCACCGTGCGCGGAGCACCCCTACTGACGTTGATGGCCAGCTTCCCCATGGTGATAGATAGGGTGAAGCACTGGGATGAAGAGGTAGCCAAGGCCCGAAAGTTCGAGGATAGGATGGAGGCCCTTGGTATGGAGCTTCAAGGGGATAAACCCCATAACCATGATCTGATGTTCTTCAAGGCCGAGAACCTGTATGAGATATCTAAAACTGCTAAGAAAGGCAGGTTTTTCCTTTATAGGGATCTCAAGGAGAGGGGGATCTGCGGGATAAAGCCCGGATTGACCAGGCAGTTTAAGCTGAGCACATATGGGCTTTCGGAAGTTGAGCTTGAGAAGGTTCTATCGGCATTTGAGGGAATCATAAGCTCTTATCCTGAAGTCAAAGCTAATATCAAGGCTAAAACTAAAGCGTGAACTACCCTACCCTGAA
>DAXJ01000099.1:58443-59891 GCA_002506335.1 Methanosaeta sp. UBA114 | reverse complement strand
GTAGAGGTTTTGGCTCTATGGGCGTTTCGGGCTGTTCCCTCCCTGAGAGCCGTGGTTAGAGCATTCATATCTTCTGATTGGGATCGGCAGGCTGCGGGCATAAATAGAATTGGAAATAAAGTTACCGCTAGCATCCAGTTGGGCCTCACCACCTTCCAACTGAGGCCCGTTAAAACTTCCGTAATAAAAAGGTTTGCGTATAGTCTTCTATACTCTGACCCACGAGATCTTAAGCGGTAAACCATAATCCTACAACAAAGAGGCCAGAAATTAGGAGTGAGAGAAAAATCTTGAATACGCCCTCACTTATTCACCGATGATAAGGCTCTCCTTTCATTATCCTAAGAGATCTGTAGATCTGTTCCATAAGCATCAACCGCGCCATCTGATGCGGAAAGGTCATCCTGGAAAAGGAAAGAACTAAGTCAACCCTCCCTAGAACCAAGGGCGATAATCCCAAAGGTCCACCTATGATCCAATTGATCTCGCTTTTACCATCGAGGATTTCCTTTTGGAGCCAGCGTGAGAGATCCAGGGAGCCCATCTCTTTTCCTTGCCTGTCCAGAGCGATGGTAAGGCCGCCTTTCTTGTCGAGCTTCTCCAGAACAGCCATTGCCTCCTCTGCCATGGCCTCAGTCTCCTCCGAGGCCGAGGCCCCCTCAGGAATCCTTGCCTCCGGGATTTCAAGAAGCTCCATGCGGGCATAGGACTTGAGACGCCTAGTATAATCTGCCACACCCTCCTGCCAGTGTCTCTCCTTCAGCTTTCCTATGGCAATTACCCTCAAGATCATTGAAGGTAATATGTCGTATCTTATATATACCCCGCTGGCATTAGCTATCTAGCCATTATGGGCACAGCTCAATAGGAGCTCTTTCTATAACCCTACGTGAATTCCATGTCCTTACAACTCCATTCTTTTGTTCATCGGCGCGGCCGGGTCCATGTCACCAGTGCCGGACTTGGCCTTCCATTACGGAAGAGTCATGAGAGCTGCGTCGTTTGGTTTCATTATCTTGAAGAAGTCCTCCTTATACTGCGCTACGATCTCCTTTAGGAGGTTCTGGTTCAATATCATACCAATAATTATGCAATCTGCAGCTAGCTCCGCGGTTTTATGGGCTTCCAACTCTGGCCGGGCTCAGCATCCATAATCTTCCATTTGTAGGCTGCCTTCTCAGGGACCCATAGGGGTATCTTGTGGCATCCTCCCGGTGGGAGATCATCAGCTGGATCGCCGTACTCACATAGACCACAAAGCCACGATTCTTCATTTCCTGCCATGGTTCCACCTCAATCTAAATTAATCGGGACATGTATCGTTCCGTGGAAAATTCCCGTAACATCAACATAGTCTCTAAAAGTTGACTCGTTTTTGAGACGCCTAAAAGACAGGGATGGTGATAAAAAAATAAAATTATGGTCTTTGGGTTCTCAGTATCTTCAAT
>DAXJ01000099.1:56851-58159 GCA_002506335.1 Methanosaeta sp. UBA114 | reverse complement strand
GAGAAGATTGTACCTCCATGGGGCTAGGGCCAAGCTGTAGGGGCCATGGAATCCTGCCTTGTCTAGGAAGGTTACTGATGTTATGATATCCGCTGCAGCAGCACCGATGTTATCCCAATTGCCAAGGGCTATCTCCCGAACTCCGGGAGCTGTGGTAAGGCCTAGTGCTCCTGGGGTGCCGTAGTAGATCACGTTGTCCTCCGTGAGTGCCATCTTCAGGGCAGCTATAGCCACGGCATTGGCGTTGATGGGCAGGCCTTCACGCTCATAGGCTGCCAGATCCCTCTTGCTTATCTCAAAGGTCTTTTGTAGATATGCCAGAGGTATACAGCCGCTGGTCATAATGCCATCGCCGATTATATTGTCCTGCATGGGCACAGATTTAAGCCCTAGGCCGTAAGGCCCCTCTATGTGAAGAAGACCCGCCTTCCTGTAAGAACGCTCCTGGCTGCCTGTATCATGGTATCGTCCAGGGCCTTCCAGGTCTCAGGCCCTATGGGCGCATCCTCTCTAGTAAGATATCCATTGCTCATATCTCCCACCTCTTATTCCTTGGTCCCAGTTTCATCGGGGCTCTGAACTTCGGACAATGCCGGTGATGTTGATGATGCCCCAGACGATGCAGACGAAGAACTTGCCTTCTCGACAGACTCCAGCTCTGATGATATGTCATTGACCTCCTGGGCTCCCTCCGATAGCAGCTTTTCCTCCTCACCATCGGTCAGTATGCTTATGAGCCTCAGGAACTCGCCTGCATGGACCCTCTCCTCGTCTGCAATATCTATCAGCACTTTTTTGATCAGAGGATCGTCCGTAGCCTCTGCCTGGGCCATGTAAATGTGAGTTGCTTCGTACTCGGCGGCGCAGTCGAGGCGGATCGCCCTCAGAAGCTCACCAGGTGTGAGCTTGCGATCTGGTACATTGCCAATGAATGGATTGGTAAACTCAGGCATTTTTGATCTCCTCGCAGGCTTATCTTTGGACAGATCGCTCGAAAAGATACTCTCCTGGTCAAGATCCCTCCAGCGATCCTGTCCTCTTTCAGCCTAGTAGAATAAATTATGGTGTGGTCGTACTTAAGGCTTGTTTTTTAGGAAAGTTGGAAAGACTGATGGATCTCCATTCGCCTGGAACAATTAATTAATAAAAACTGAAGCATCGAGAATGAGGTATCTAGGGATGCCCGCTTGAAGATAGATCCCATGGTCATTTATCGGACTTTTGGGCTCCCATCTGCTCCTTTCGCCACTTGTGCTTTCTGTCCTTTGCCATTATTTTCCCCTGATTCTTCTTGTCACTCTAAGCATA
>DAXJ01000099.1:35929-56538 GCA_002506335.1 Methanosaeta sp. UBA114 | reverse complement strand
GCGTGGGTATTTTCCTCGTTTATGATGTCCTGAATAACGACCTTAGCATAGGCATTGTCTGTAGCACCCAATATTTGCTCCTACATATGCACTGCCTCGTACTCCGCGGCCACCAGCAACCTTATGCCCTTTACAAGCTCCTAGTGAGTCAGCTTCTTATCCAGTCTTCTTATAGATAACACCACTCCAAGCTTCGTCACAGCCCGCCTCCTCTTTTTGATCTTTATTATAGACGATAGGGCGCCGTAAGTTAAGACAATGGAAATTAATATCATTAAGGTATTAAGGATAAATCAAAGGATAATCTCATTAAAAGGGGAGGCAATAAGTATGAGATAATGGGTATAGGGTAAATGACAATATGATTATTAATGATAAGTATCCTCTTATCTAGATCATGGCTGTACCACATGATCAAAGAACCTCTTCTGCTGGCCCTGTCTTATTTCACAGGGAACCCTGTGAACCTGGTCTTTGCCAACCCTCTGGATCTGATAGCTGTGGCGGGGGTGGCTTTCGCGGTCAATGCCATAGTGGAAGACGATATAGTCACCTGGTTCGAGGGGGTTCTACTGGTAGCCGTATATGCTATATTAGCCATGGCTTTTCTCTTTGTAACGCCGTAAAGAGAAGATGATATGGTGATATCTAAGATCTTGATATCTACTACCTGAAACCTTTATCTCTGAGAAAGATCTTATGGCAGGGAGATGAACCTCAAGGATCTGTTTAACCTCAGCGGATCTGGCCAGCAGGGAAACCCCAATGACCCTGCGATCTTGTACAACAAGGGTGTGAGCCACCTGACCCAGGGAGAGTTCGAGGAAGCTGCTAAATGCTTTGAAAAGGCTTTAGAACTCGATCCCAAAAACACGAAGGCCTGGAACAACAGAGGGACCAGCTTACTTTATATGAGCAAGTTCGATGACGCCATAAAGTGCATCGACAGGGCCATTAACTTGGATCCCATGCGTGCTGCTTTCTGGTATAACAAGGGCATATGCCAGGATCGCATGGGCCACCTGGATAGGGCCATAAAGTCCTTCGAGAAGGCCATAGAGCTTAGGCCAAGGTATCCGGAAGCCTGGTTCAACAAGGCTATAGCCCTGGAGACCAAGGGAGATAAGAGCGCAGCCATAGATGCCTGGAAAAGCTACTTGAACATCGCTGCCAGAAACCGGAACCAGAGCGAGTGGAAGATCATGGCCATTGACCGGCTCTCAAAGCTGAAAGGTGAAGGCAAGTAGCCCGACGGATCGATAGGTAAAAGGAGCTATCTACTATAGACTTCTACCCTTGCTCTCGCCCTTGGCCTCATCTTTCCTGGGGCCTATGATATCAGCCTGTAGGGGCGTTCAGATGAGTCAGTCGTTTCTTTCTGCGTCTTCATCCGCGTCTCTCTCCAGCGCCCTGTTGCAATGGGGGCAGATGGTCCTGAGCTTCCTATTCGGCATTCTTACATCCCTTAGAAACTTGGGATCATAATGCTAAATAGATTTTGATAGCCCTGGGGGCGTGCCTTTTCACGAGGGCTCATGCCGATCTATCGATGTGAACTGTATCTAGGAAGGCCTCCGTCGTATCCCTTTCGAATGTGGAGGTGAATGTGATCAGGGTATCGGAGGTCGTTACCTTCTTCAATTTATCGAGGCCCAGGTTCAAGGGATAGACAGCTGAATAGTATTTTCCATCGCCCTTGCAGCCCTCACCAACGACGAAAGCTCCACGGTTTCCATCGATATCCCTGGCAGAGCAGGTGATATTGCTGCACCCTCCTGAGCTGGAGGCGGCCTTGAGAGCCTTATTAGATAGACTGGCGAAGTCCTGAAGCGAAGGGTCCTCGGAAGGATACTGGGTCATCACCACCTTGATGATCTTGCTAAAGCCGGAGGAAGAGACCAAGGTTAGGGTATCCGTGGATGTTTTTTGCCCTCCGATTCCTCCTGCCTCGGAGGTGCTGTGGGAGACGCTCCTGCTGTAGTCTTCAGGGCCATTCCACTCGAAGGATATGCTCCATTGGTTGCACTGCTCATAGACGCGAGGAAGGCCCAGGTCCACCTGTGTGCCCAGGGAGACGGGCACCATCACCCAGGATAATGTTGCAAGTACAGCTAAAGCTATAATCGCCCTCATAGTTATCCCTCCGTAACGATGAAAAGGCAATTAACCCATATATAAATAGATTCTGGAAGCCTTAAAAAGTTTTAAATTCTAACTTAAGGTTGCTTTATGTAGCTCTTTGATTTCAGCCCTCAGCCATCCAGACCATATCGGTTAATCATGTCTTGGAAGATCGGCTCCGCCATTCCAAGCTTCTCATGAGTCGCCGTCAGGTTTCCAGAGGAAACATCCGCATTGGATCCTTCTACTGCTGTCGAGATCTCCTGAACGTCCATGGCGAAGTTGTTATCGAACTTAACTACAAGGGGCAAATAGGTCGAGTATCTAGAAGTGAAGTTTTTCAGCGAGGATTGAAGCGCTCCGTAATCGCTTACGGATTGTCCTTTTAAGCCCTTGTCGGTGTCCTGAAGCGCTGTATCCTAGGTCATCTTTAATCCGTAGAAATCCCCAGTAAAGGCCTGCTTGGTCAGGGTGATGCTGATATAGCCTCCAACCAGGGCTATTATCACAACTGTAGCCAAAACAGCGTTGGTTAGTCCCTTCATCTTGTGCTTAACCCTCACGCAGGTGTCTATCCCCATGAGCTTATACAGGCCGCAGATGCCAGTGACTGCCTGGACTGTGAGAACCACGGCTAACAGGTACGCCAGGATCTGGCACTCCATGCCGACCCAGAAGAAACCTATAAGAAGACAGATCTCCGCCACTCAGCTATATTCCTCCTGATCCTATAATGTATTGGTTTTTGTCCTGGGCCCTCTAAAGGACGCAATGAGACACTATCCCTATGCCTTACCCTGTAAGCCCTGAAACTAATCTCCTAAACCTCCATATCGCTATAGGTAAGAGATATTCCGGTTATCGCCGATAGATCTTTTGGCGCCCGTGATCTGGTATCTATGATCTGCTATCTGCGATCAGTATCTCGTTAGCCTGAAGTTAATTTTAAGGTGATTCTTCAGGCTACCTTCCAGGCGATCTTCCAGGCAATCGGTCATAGCTGATTATAGTCGATAATTCGGCTCCAGCTTTACCTCTAGGGATAATTACATATACCCCTTCAGTTAACAATTGTGATTGGTGAGAGGGTAATGAGGGATCGTCTTTGCTGACAAAGGGACTGTAGAGCTAAACTCGAATATAGACATAAATCGTCTGCCGCCGTCGGCCAAGCTGGTTTACAAAGTACTGGAGTCAGGCAGCCTTCTTACTCAGAAGGATATCATAAATAAGACCTATTTGCCCGCCAGGACCGTGAGGTATGCCTTGAGGAGGCTGAAAGATGCCAATCTCCTTCAGGAGCGGTTCTACTTCCCTGATGCTCGTCAGAGCCTCTATGGGCTGAATAGCCAATCCATGGATACCCAAGCCGTGGAGGTGATCGGGGCTTAAATTAGATCTTTTTTACTGCCAAAAGTTTTTTAATTTTCGCGTAACCCATAAAGGCTGAGATGATCCTCCTACTATTATCCAGTCTATTCAGTCCTGCACCGCTATTCCAGGTCCTAGTTTACCACTATTCCCGAAAGCTTTTATTCTAGATTCCTAGTGAAAAGCCGAGGGATAACTACGAGATCATACCTAGCATTGCTGATCTTGATTTCTCTCATCACAGCAGGATCAGCTGAGCTTATTTCGCTTGGAGGTTACACACTGGATCTGGGCCAATACACTCTTCCCACCAACGACGTCAGTTGAACGCATATAGCGCCCATAATATCCGATAACTCCCACCTAGAAGGAGTATGATGGCAGTGGCTTATTGGTGGCAGCTACAGCGCCATTCATGTACTGGAGCTAAAAGAGCTTCAGGACACCACTGGTGTCCTGATCTCTCACGCCCACATAGGTGCTAGGCAATGATATGATTCCCGAGATACAGCCGCTAGAGAATCCATACCCAGGGCGGATGGCGATCTGCAAGCAGGAGGGTTCCAAGAAGAGCTATACCTTCTACATCGGCGGGTCCAATCAGAGGGATAAGGTGGTCTTCGTCTCCAACGAGGATAACAGTACCATCGATTACATCATGAAGGGCATTACCATGATGCCGAAAACCAAGGCTATCAGTAGCGATAGCTTACGAACTTCAGGGATTTCTAGGCTGCCCATAAAGATCTAAACGATCACCCACTCAAATTCCAACCTGGCGAACCTGGTTACATATGCATCCGGAGGTTTTCCACCGATGAGGGGTTAGGCCAGCTCGCGCGGCGACTGAACATGCCCGTTCCTCCCAGGAGCGCAGCCAGAAGCGTAGGTTATTACCGATGATGATAGCGACCTTTTGGGGAACCTCGTATGTGGGGATGTCATAGGGGTGCGCTCACGTGCCGCGCGGGCTGGCCTAACCCACCTTCGGCGGGAACACCTCGGCTAAAACTATGACCTCTGAGGTATCTGATTATTGGAGTTGCCCAGTTCCGTTCCATTTCAGAGGATAACTAATATGAGTAATCCTAAAACCTACCTTTATGGAAGATAGATGCTTCGCAGAATAATTGTGTACAACCCTATTCTATAGCTAAATTCAGGGTGTTTAGGAATCCTCTTATGATTCTAACCCATAAAACGTTACTATTAATCCTAAGAAAAAATAGGACTCTCATCCTCCGGCAACAGGCGGAAGGATGGCCACCTCATCGCCTTCGCTAAGCTTGGTATTCAGGCCTTCCATGTGTTCGATGCTTTTCCTGTTCTTCATCAGTATGACGTAGTCCCTCAGCTGTCCCGTCTCATCAAAGATGGCATCCTTAAGCTTGGTATTCTTGGAGCTCAAGTCCTCCAGGAGCTCTCCGACCGAGGCGCCCTCCTTCACATTCACGTCTTTCTCCTTTCCAAGGATATCCTTGAAGCTGGCAAAGGCCTTCAGGTGTACCTTCATAGCGATCCCTACATACTTTCACTTGCAAATGCTTATTAGTCTACTTATCCCATCGCCCGTCACCAGGCCCACCAGCCTCCCATCCTCACCGAGGACCGGCAGGGCGGATATGTTATTGGAATCCATCTTCCTGGCAGCTGTGTCTATAGCATCGCCTGGATTCGAAGTCACTACATCCCTGGTCATGATCTCCTCAAGCTTGGTATATTTCATGGCTACAGCCTTGGAGACGTCCCAGGCCGTGACTATGCCCGCCAGCTTTCTTTCAGCAGAGATCACGGGCAGATGGGTAACTCCTTTTTCCATCATGACCCTGGCGGCGTCCTCGATGCTCGAACTCTCATCGATGGTGACCACATCCTGTATCATGACGTCTTGGACCGATGTTCTGGAGAGAAAGATCCCCAGGGTGTAGTTCATCTGCCCCGACTCCAGGAGGAAGGCATCGTGGCCGTAGTTGGACTTGATCTCGCAGCGCCTTACGTCTATCTCATTGGTGGTGAGGGCATCCACCAGCTCCTTGGACTGATATGGGGGATAGAGCCAGTCCGAGCTTATGGATATAACCAGGAACTTGGCCTTAATACCTTTACCTCTAAAGGCTTCAGCCAGGGTCCTGCCCTCGGAGAGGTCAAAGTAGTCTATGGCCTTGGTTATATACAGATATGAGTTGGCATCGAACCTCTTGACGAAGCTCTCGCCGTGATACCGAAGATAGCTCTCCACCTGAAAATCTAGGTCCATGTTGAAGCTGTAGTCCTCCTTGTCCTGGAGCTTGCGGCCGAACTTCTGGTGCATGGACTCATCGCTCAAGTAAGTTATGTGGCCTATCATCCTGGCCAGGGAGAGGCCCCGGGCGGGGACGCTCCTACCATAATAGTCACCCCCGTTCCAGTCAGGGTCCGAGGTGATGGCCCTGCGTCCTACCTCATTGAAGGCTATCTGCTGGGGAGATGAGTAGGCGCTGGTGGCTATGGGAACGGCCATGCGAATCGTCTCAGGATAAGAGATGCACCACTGGAGAACCTGCATTCCGCCGAAGGATCCTCCAATAACTGCAAAGAGCTTCTTTATGCCTAGGTGATCTGCTACCAGACTCCTCTGGATCTCCACCATATCATTGATGGTGACCACGGGAAAGCCCAGGCCGTAGGGCTTGCCCGTATCCGGATTGATGGAGGAAGGGCCAGTGGTCCCTTTGCAGCCACCCAAGACGTTAGAGCATATGACGAAGTATTTATCGGTATCCAGGGCCTTGCCAGGGCCGATGATTATGTCCCACCAGCCGGGCTTCTCCTCACCCTGGTGCCACCCTGCGGCGTGGGCATCGCCTGAGAGGGCATGGCAGATGAGGACGGCGTTGCTTTTCTCCCGGTTCAGACGGCCGTAGGTCTCATAGGCTACGTTAACATCCTTGAGCTTATCACCATGCTCTAGGGTCACACATGAAGGCAGGTGAAAGCTTTGAGTCTTCACCAGCCCTATCGATTCCCTTTTCATCTTATTGCCCTCGTCTTACCGCCATTCTTTTTATTGCCCTTCGTCATACTCCCCTTGATCCTAACACGCTTGATTCTACTTTCTCTGTCATCATTGCACTGCCTTGGCAAGGGCTTGGTCTATATCCGCTATGATGTCTCTGGCATCCTCAATGCCTATGGAAAGCCTGAGAAAGTCCGGTGTAACTCCCGTGGCCATCTGTTCCTCGGCCTTGAGCTGCTGGTGAGTCGTGGAGGCAGGGTGGACCACCAGGCTCTTAGAGTCACCGATGTTAGCTAGGTGAGAGAACAGCCTAACTGACTCTATGAACTTTTTCCCTGATTCAAGGCCTCCCTTGATTCCAAAGCCCAGCAGAGCGCCATAATTGCCCTTAAGATATTTTTTGGCCAGCTCATGGCTCGGATGGCTCACCAGACCGGGGTAGCTCACCCAGGCCACATCCGGATGATCTTGGAGATGGCGGGCCACAGCCAGGGCATTCTCTGAATGCTTCTTTTGCCTTAAGGTCAGGGTCTCTATACCTTCGAGGAAGAGGAAGGCGTTGAAAGGACTCATGCACGGTCCGAGGTCCCTAAGAAGCTGGAGCCTGGCCATGAAAGCCAGTGCTACATTCCCAAAGCAGGGGAAGTTGCCGAAGGCATTCCAATACTTGATGCCGTGGTAGCTTGGGTCCGGCTCAGTGAACTCAGGGAATTTACCCTGGGACCAGCCGAATCTGTCCGAATCAACGATAACTCCGCCGATGGAGTTTCCATGGCCGTTGATGAACTTGGTAGCCGAATCGACGATGATGTCGGCGCCATAATCTATGGGCCTTACTATGCCTACGCCAACGGTATTATCAATCACCAAGGGAATTGTGGTCCTGTGAGCGGTCGCTGATATCCTCTCAAAGTCTGGGATGTCTAGCTTGGGGTTGCCTATGGTCTCGGCGTAGATGGCTCTTGTCTTCTCAGTGATGGCCTTCTCGAACTCCTCGGGCCTGGTGGAGTCCACGAAAATAACCTTCCGGCCCAGCTTGGGGAAGGTATAGTGGAAGAGCTGATAGGTTCCACCGTATAGATTGTTGGCCGAGACGATCTCATCTCCAACCTGAGTTATGGTCAGCAGGGCCAGGGATATGGCAGACATGCCCGAGGAGACAGCCAGGGCTCCTGTGCCACCTTCGATAGCGGTGATTCTCCTCTCGAAGATGTCGTTGGTGGGGTTCATGAGCCTGGTATAAATATTTCCCAATTCTTTTAAGGCAAAGAGATTGGCGGCATGATCTGCGCTCTTAAAGACGTAGGAGGAGGTCTGGTATATGGGCACAGCCCTCGCTCCCGTAGCCGAATCAGGGCTCTCCTGGCCAGCGTGAACTGCTATGGTATCTAAACCGAACTCATCGCTCATTTATTGCGCTCCTATCTGCTCTCCTGAATGGGCACCTTAGGCTAGACAACTAAGCTAAGCGGTATTCAATCCATGCTTTGCGGCAATCTCCAGGAACTTTTCAGCCATGTATCTACCCCAGATCAGGTCATAGGTGTTAAACTCCCAATGCGATGTAGACCTCCGTGCACTGGAAGGCTTGCGCCGTCAGTTCACAATTGTGAATATCTAAACTAAGGGTCTGCTATATAAGCGTTAGCCTCTCTTTATAACGAGGCTGAAAGAGCAACATCTGATCTGTTGCTATAATAAAATAAAAAGCGTTGATCATCTCCCTTTGAGCTTATCCTCACACGCCCATAGATTTTCTGGCGCTGTCAAAGAAGCTGGTGTCAAAGAGATCCTTCGCTTTCGGCTTCTTATCGATGTACTTGAGGTTGTAGTCTTTGGAGGCATACTCCACCGTGGAAGAGATTCCCATGTTGGGGTCGGCGATCCACTTACCGTCCCAGGCCTGTATGGAGTACTTGATGCCATCTACCTTCTGGCCGGTCTTCCTGGTCAGACCTCTGCGACCTCATCCAGATGCTCCACTGCGTACTTGATGGCATTGATCTGGGTCTTTACTATCTGCTCCACCAGGCCAGGGTGCTCCCTTATGAGCTTTCCGCTGACCAGAAGGCTGTAGCAGGCATAATTAGGCCACATCTGGCATGAGTTCACAAACCGTCTTACCTTTGCCCTGGTGCTCAACCACAGTCGGGTTTGGGTGAGGCAGCATTACCCCATCTACTCGAACTGTGTCTATGGCGGTGACCGCATCACCTGCTCCCTGGCCGATCAAAGTCGCCTTACTGACATCGGCTCCGTTCTCCTTCAGCCACTGAGCCCGGCGGGAGGGTGGCGATTTTGGGCCCTTCTCAGGACTTGGGTCCCTTGTATATGGATGGGTCCCACAGGGCCAGTCTGGAGCCTTGGATGTTGGCTGCGGCGACGATTTTGGCATCTATACCCTAGGCTATGGCCGTAATTGGCGGGGCGGATCCGGTATACTCCACGTCCATATACCCTGCAATCGTTGCCTGCATCTCGGGCGGCCCTGAAGTGAATTGGTACTCCTCAACCTTGGTTATTCCAAATGGTGCCAGATCCCTTTCCCACCAGCCCTTGTCCTGGGCTAGCATGTACGCAGTTTGATGGATGCTTGGCTGGTATCCAATCTTTAAAACACCATCCTCCGCCATAACCGGGAGAATGAAGGATAGGATAAACAGAGCTACAACTAATGACAGAATTCCTCTCCTCAAGGCAATCCTCTCTTCGTGGAAAATCCTGGGATGATTGTAAAAGCAGTTCTAGATTCAATATTGGTTAGCACGGGTGTATCAATTTACAAATATTTTTACCCTAGAAGGCGGATCCTATCTGAGATCGCTTTTATCGGCCTTGAGTTTGTATCGCCTCCGATTCTACTGATTGATTTTGTGGCAACGGTGATTTAAAATACGCCATCTAAACCTCGATACTGTTTGGTCTGACCTCATCGTAAGCTTGGAAAGAACTCTTAATTCGCCAATCTTTGGCCCTCTGAGAATCCTTAGAATCGCAGTCCTGAAGCAAACTGTTATTGGATTGAGGTAGCCTTGAAATGCAGCCTTACATCATTTAAAGAGTGATAATAGTACTGTATCTCATGGTTTGTTACCCTTTTTAGGGGGATAATGCCCATTTACCGGAAAACGCTTTATATTGCTGGTTTAATGACCGTTGCAGAGGCGATCACATTGAAACGGCTGATGCTTCTCACAGTTATCCTTGCTGTGGCTGTGACCTGCCTGGGATGTATCTTCTCCCCTGAAGAGAAAAAAGGAGATCTTACCCAGTTAAGGATTGGTTACCAGCCAAGCACCCACCAAGCAGCGTATATGGTAGCTCAGGACAAGGGCTGGTGGGCTGAGGACTTAAAGCCCTTTGGCATAACAGAGATCAAGGAATTCGAGTTCCCCTCGGGGCCTCCGGAGATGCAGGCCATGCTGGCCGGTGATTTGGACGTAGCCTACGTCGGCACTGCCCCGCCCATAACTGCCATAGCTCAAGGCCTGGATGCCAAGCTAGTCGCAGGGGTCAACATCAACGGCTCTGACCTCGTCTTCAAGAACGGCCTGACCTACCGTGGGCCCGGATCCTTAGAGGGGCTATCCATAGCCACCTTCCCGCCTGGCTCCATCCAGGACCTGGTCCTTAGGAAGTGGCTAAAGGATAACGAAGTCGACATCTCCAAGGTAAAGATACTGCCCATGGGGCCGGGAGATGCGGTGACCGCCATATCCGCAGGTAAAGTCGATGGAGTCTTCCTGCCACACACGTCTCCAGCCATAGTGGAGATAGAGGGAAAGGGCAGCGTGGTGGTGCCTTCCGGCAAGATGTGGCCTGACCATGCCTGCTGCAGCCTTCTGGTCAGCGGAAAGCTCATAAGGGAGCACCCTGGCCTGGTGGAGCAAATAGTAAAGACCCACATCAAGGCGACGAACTACATCAACGTTAATCCTGAGGCGGCTGCCATTATCTATGTCAATAAGACGAACCAGGACCTTGACATGGTAAAGAGATCCATCAGCGAATGGGATGGCAGGTGGATCAGCAACCCCCATCTCCAAGTGAACTCAACAGTACAATATGCCGAAGTAGACTACCATATGAACTACATCCAGAGGCTACCGACCAAAGAAGATCTTTTTGATACTAGCTTCTATGAGAAGGTAAAACAATCGTAGCGGCATCCCATTGGGACGCCTTGAATCCTAAGTAGAAGGAGGCCGCCTTCCCTTGGGGTTAAATATTTTGCGTTGGAGCGTTTTGATATGTGGGACCTTATAAATGAGGTATTCTACGATAACGACTGTTATATGTGGCACATATAATATCTTCACAACTGTGAATTTAGGATTACGGCAGGAGGTAGCTATTGATCGGAGATATCGGATATTTAAGGGAGATATCTGTCATAGCTGGGGCCTTAACAGCTCTTATCTTGCTCTAACTTATCGCTTTTACTGAGAACGATATCGTCAAAGCCCTCCTTCAGACCTCAACGATGCTTTGCGCCGCTTTAATCCTGGTGTATAGGGCTACACAGGCTCCGCCAGCCTCCCATCCTTCGGGCGATCTTGGCAGGCATACTCCTGGGGCCGATCCTCCTTGGACTCTTCCTGCCAGGGGTTCGATCCTGGCTCTTCCCATCCGCAGGTCTTTCGCGCCAGATAGCTCTCACCTCTGCCTACCCGGGGCTTATCTCCTTCGTCTTCATCTCCGGCCTGGGGATGGACTTTGACCAGGTGACAATATGGAGAAGAGCCATAATTCCCGCCAGTGCCCTTGGAATCGCCATACTCTTTTTCATGGGTTCCCTATCAGTTGTTCTCTTTCCAGGTATAATGGCGGCCGACGGGTAGCCTAGCCCTATTTGCCGTCATCGCAGGTGTAACCCTTTCCATATCCACCTTACCCGTAATGGCCAGAATACTCATGGACCTAAATCTGGCCGGAAGAGAGGTAGGTTCAAACATATTGACCGCAGCTACCATAGACGGTGCCATAGGATGGGTTATATTTGCCTTTGTTCTGAGCAACCACAGGCTCGGGAGCCAGTAGGAATCTGAGCCTGGGCCTTACCACGGTCTTCTTTGCCTTGGTCGTTTTTGCCGTATACCTGAGGTTCAGGTGCCAGATTTAGGGCCGGTGCAACAGGATCTTGGTTGGGTGCACCGTGGAGATAGCCTCGGCGACCGCGCTCTCCACTGCTGTCATATCCGAGGCTGTGGGTGTACACGGAATCTTCGGGGCCTTTCTAGCAGGCATGGTTTTGTGCGATAAGCGCAAGAGAAAATACCTCCTGCAGAAAACACGCCCTCTGATCATGGGCCTTCTGGCACCGATTTATTTCACGTCCATCGGCCTTAAGGCCAACTTCGTCCAGGGCTTTGACATGGCCCTAATGCTCTTGGTGCTCCTGGTGGCCTGCCTGGGAAAGATGCCAGGGGCAAGCCTTGGGGCCAGGCAGAGCGGCATGAGCAGGAGCGATGCACTTGTCGTGGGTTTTGGTATGAACGCCCGGGGTGCTCTAGAAATAGTCCTGGCATCTTTGGCCCTGGATAACTATCTGGTTGATCAGAGGATCTTCGTAGCCCTGGTAATCATGGCTCTAATAATCACAATACTGAACGGGACAGCAATTCAGAAGCTCACTGGAGCCAGCCTCAGCGTTGATAAAAGCCTTGCGAAATCACAGCTGTGGTAATCTCTCAAATAAATTGCACTATATTTAAGCCGCAGAAGCCGCTATTATATGCGATCTGTTTCTGGAGGTAAAGGAGCTTATGGAAGAAGATGGCCTGAAAGCAAGCGATCTCTCCCGTCATGGAACCATGTCCATATCCGAGGAATACGACTACTGGGTGTCCTCTAGGATGCTATCAGGGGTCCCAAATGCCCTTTGGAGAAAAAGGGATTCACGGAGGGCATGGAGCAGGAGTCCATGGAGACCATAGGAGCCACCTGGGTGAGGGCTTCAAGAGGTGATTCCTGGTATCCTTTGCCCTGACCTTTTCCATCCTTACCCTCTCGCCCATGCTCCAGATGCTCCTTGGCTTCAGCTTAAGTTCCCCTGGATCTGGGTACGTCCTCTTTCTCCTTTCCACTCTGGTATACGTTTACGTCGGCAAGCCCTTGCTAGAGGGCCTTCTGAGAGATGTCAGGACCAGGAATCTAGGGATGATGGCCCTGATTATCGTCGCCATCAGCGCCGCCTACTTCTACATCTTGGCTATGGTCTTCGATATCCTCCCTTGGGAAGGGTTTTTGGGAGCTTGCCACCCTGGTAGGTATCATGCTCCTGTGCCACCGGGCTGTGATGAGATCGGTCCTGGGAGCCTCCGGGATTTTAAAGGAGCTGGTAAACATTATGCCCGCCACCGTCCTACCTGATAGATGACAGCAATAACAGTAGGACGATCGATGTCAATGTGGAATCTCTTAATCCCGGCGGTACAGTGATACTCAAGCCAGGCGGAAAGACGCCCGTGGACGGCGTTGTGGTTGGGATTGAAAGCATCATCAACGAGGCCACGCTCACAGGTGAACCTATGACCATGACCAAAAGGCCGGAAGCCCTGTCATCGGCGGCTCCATCAATGGCGAGGGATCTCTGGTGGCCTAGATCAAAAAGTTGAGCAAGGATACCTACCTGAGCTGGGTCATGGGTCTGGTAAGAAAGACCCAGGAAGGCACGTCCAAAACCCAGGACCTGGCCAACTACGCCGCTAGGATTCTGACCTTCACCACCCTTGGTGCAGGAAACCTCACCCTGGTAGCCCGGCTCCTTTTCAGTAAGGATTCTGCTTTTGCTGTGGAGAGGGCCATAACCATAGTGGTGATCTCCTATCCCCACGCCATGAGGGTGGCGTTTCTCCTGGCAGTGGCGGTATCCACATCATTGGCCGCAAGGTAGAGGTTGCTGATTCGCGGCCGCCAGGCCTTCGAGAGTGCCAGGGAAATCTAGGCTGTCGTCATTGACAAAACAGGTACCCTGACCGAGGGAAGGTTCGAGGTGAAGGACGTGGTTCCTTTTCCCGGGGCAGATGAGACGGAAGTCCTAAAGTTTGCCGCATCCATAGAGGCCAGGCCTGGGTAGAAGGGAATCATCCTCGTCAACCCGGAAGAGTTCAAGCTGATACCGGGCGAGAGGATAGAAGGTTCCATTGGCGGAAGGAAGCTGAAAATAGTAAGCTCTAGCTGTCTTAAACGTCAGGGAATCACTGTTGATTGTCGTAGGATTGAAAAGTTTGCATCTCAGGAAAAGACGACCGTCCTTCTCCTGGACGGTGACAGGTTCATTGGGATCTTAGCTCTTGCTGATGTGGTAAGGATTGACTCCAAGGGGGCCGTGCGCCTTCTCCAGGATATGAAATTCATGTGCATGATGCTTACCGGTGATAACCAGTTCGTAGCCAGGGCTGTCTCAGAGGAGCTGGGCCTGGATGAATATCTTGCCGAGGTTCTGCCCCACCAGAAGGCCGAGGCCATAAAGAGAATTCAGGAGAGGTGTGTAACAGCCATGGTCGGGGACGGGGTCAACGTGCCCCGGCTCTGATCCAGGCAGATGTGGGCATATCCATAGGCGCTGGAACTGACGTAGCCATGGGTTCCGCCGATGTGATATTGATCAGAAGCGATCCAAGGGGCGTTGTCTGCATCATTAGGCTCTCCAAAAAGACCTATTCTAAGATGCTACAGGACCTTTTTGGGCTACAGGCTACAATGCCTTTGTCATTCCTCTGGAAGCGGGGATCCTTTACAGCTACGATATTCTCTTGATCCCTGCTGTTGGCGCTATCCTCATGAGAACAAGTATGGTGATTATGGCTGTAAATGCAAGGTTACTTAAAATGTAATGGAACAGGAGCTTTTGAGCTGTTATCTCGCCAAGATCGATCCGTGAGAATGTTAATTAGCGAAGGGAACAACTCTATATCTCCATTTGTTGATTTGAGGTGCTCGTTCTGCGGGCATTTTCTCTTAAAATTCGGTGGGATTTATGGTAGCTATAGATCCAGTCTGCAAGATGACCGTAGATGGAAAGAGTGCCAAGTTCAAGACCTTTTATAGAGGAAAAACCTACTACTTCTGCAGCATCTACTGCAAGATATAGGAGAAGTACCGGGGTTATGGGCGGGCCTTATCATCCTTATGATGATATCGTGGTCCTTTGCACCAGTCATGTAACCCATATAATCCGTGCGTGTCAGACTTTAAACCGACCGAAGGTTAGAAATATGATAATTGTTATACATGTAGTTTGCCGCAAGCTGCATGTTGAGCTGTAGCCGATCAGGCTTCGAGGGTGTATGCTCCTCCTCAAGGAAGCGCTGCGCATATAGCACGAGTATTCGGCGATGACGGAGGCATACCCGTTCGGCTTGAAGCAGGCGCGGCAGGCACGGGAGAACGGCAGGCCTATATGCCACCTGGTGTTAGGTTCCCTGTAAAAAGGGCGCTGTGGTAAAGTCCAGTGCTGCCTGCCAGTGCTTAAGTGAGGCACGTGGCGAGATCAAAGCCTTCACTACGGTGAAAAGGTCCTATAGGGCGCTGTGTAGCGGTGTTTGCCTCGCCTACACCTCATTTCTACGATCTCTTAGTTATACCATTCACGACCGAGCCCAATAGCCTTAGTCTCTTTAGGCATGGTATGATGAAACTCCGGTTCAGCTGCATTAGCATCATCACTATACTGGAATAGCCTAGCAGTAACTACTCTTACATCCATCTTGGTTGCTGTCTTCAAACCAGCGACCCTCTGTCGTAAATCAACAGTGTGCCCGGTTTCCTAATACACGTTATCTCCGTTTTTTACTTCAGCTACATAAACAAAGCTCATTATTTATACCTCCACATAGTTACCTTTATAATTCTAACCGTATTACTTCAGCAGTTGTCCACACTCCACCTAGCAGCTATACACCCGTACCCACCCCAAACATGAAAAACGACCAAACTAGTCTTCTGACAAGCCCCTTTGGATATAGACTATAGGAATGAAGCTACCTGGTCTCATCATACCGGTCGATAGTGTCAGACAATGCTGATTTAGCCGTTATAGAACTTAGGGCGTAGGCCCCTGAGTCTCGAGTTCCAACTGAGGTTTATAAAATAGGGTAACGGATTTGAAACGAGGAAGGATGGGTCGCAGAGCCCTGCAGGTTATACGTAGCTGCTTTAGTGAGGAACTGCTGGGAGCACACGACCCCAAAAGACCTTCGAGGTCCGCACTCCCCTGGACTGGAGCGTGGTGGCCAAGGCCCAGGCCGCGACCCGTGCCGACGTGGAGATCTCTGCTACATCTGTCCACGAGGACCGGGGCATAAGGCAGATCTCGGCTATAGAGAGGATAGAGATCTTCGAATGTGCAGCCGCCCTCCTGGAGGAGCATAAGGATGAGATGGCCCGAGTGATGCAGATCGAGGCCGGAAAGACGTTCAGGGATGCGACCAGCGAGGTCGACGCCACTGCCAACAGGCTTAAGATGACCATGGAGGAGACCAGGAGAATTTACGACGAGTACGTGCCTGGAGACTGGGCCACTGATACTTTGGGAAAGATGGCCCTGATAATCATGGAGCCTGTAGGGGTCGTGGCCTGCATATCTTCCTTCAACTATCCCCTGTATATAGCCTCCTCCAAGGTGATACCTGTTCTCCTGGCCGGAAACTCCGTGGTGCTGAAGCCCGCCAGTGCAGATCCCATCTCCGCCATTCTCCTGACCAAGATCCTGGTCGGCTCCGGCATCCCCGTGGGAAGCTTGAGCCTCATCACGGGCCACGGCGATGCGGTGGGAGATTCCCTGGTGACCCAGGAGAAGGTGAACATGATCAGCTTCACCGGCAGCATCCCCCGTGGGAAAGATGATCTCCCAGATGGCGGTGATGAAGGGCCTCCATCTGGAGCTTGGGGGAAAGGCCTATGCTATGGTCCTGGAGGACACCGACCTGGACCTGGCGGCGGTCCAGTGCGTAGCCGGGTCCTTGAAGTTCTCGGGTCAGAGTTGTGACGCCGTCAGCGCCGTCCTGGTAGTCTAGGGAATTACAGACGATCTGGTGGACAGGATAGTCAAAGAGGTAGATAAGTGGAAGTTCGGAGACTCCAGGGATGGTTCAGTGGCCATGGGCCCTGTGATAAGTCTCAGAGCCGGTGAGAGGATCAAAGGCATGGTGGATGATGCCGTGAAGAAGGGTGCTGATTTACTTAGGGGTGGAAACTACAAGGGAACATATTTTGAGCCTACCGTCCTGGACAACGTCCCAGTCTACGCCGAGATCGCACACGAAGAGACCTTCGGCCCTGTGGCCAACAATCCTCAGGCCCAAGGATGAGGACGAGGCCCTAAAGATCGCCAGGGAGTCCCCATACGGCCTGGAGTCCTGCGTCTTTACCAACAACTTCTACAGGATGTGGAAGGCCGCCAAGGATCTGGAGGTGGGAGTGGTCACAATCAACGACATGCCCGCACACGTCAGAGGATACTTCGCCTTCGGCGGCTTCAAGGACTCTGGTATGGGTAGTGAGGGTGTGGGCTACAGCATCGATGAGATGACCAATCTAAAGACCACAGTCTTCAACCTGGCCGCGGGAGGCCTAGGCAAAAAGGAGGTAGATGCGGCCAGGTGCCGCGTTGGCATGGCCACTAATCCTCGGTTCAAACGCTCATATGGCGAATAATTAATCTATCGCTGTATGGGGCATCTAATGGATTTCCAGCCAGACATGCCCCCAAGGACGACTGTTAGCTCCCTCCATCCCAGGCATTGGAGGTAGCTGGCAGCGATCATGGATCTAAGGCCGCTGCCACAAAAGATGAAGAGCGGCTCCTTCTTAGGCATCTCCATGGCCCTTTTGGGGATTTGGGTGACGGGGATGTGTTGGGCCCTTGGGATCCTCCCGCCCCTAGCCAGCTCCACATCGCTTCTGACGTCCAGGATATTCAGCTCCTCGCCACTATCAAGCCTCTGACATATGCCGTGAACCGTGATGGTCCCAATGGACGTGCTTCTGAGGCCAGCCATGTGCCATTTGTGCATGCCGCCGGCCAGGTAGCCTGCGATATTATCGAAGCCCTCCCTGATAAGTACCATTACTGCTTCCTCCGGACACTCTCCCTCGCTAACGATGAGAACCGGTAGATCGTAGGGCAGGAACCAGCCCTCAAAGCTGGCCAGGCCCTCCAGCCATATGGACTGGGATCCGGCCACGTGGGCCGAGGCAAAGCTCGTCTCTTTTCTTATGTCCAGGATGAAAGCGTCGGAGTACAGGGCTTCAAACTCCTTGGGAGCTATAGGCTTTGGAGCTGGTAGGGGGCCCAGGAGAGGCGCACCTTCCTGGTTGAATCTCTCTATCTTCTCGAAGTAAGGAGGCTTTTCGGGTTGGTTTTTGAGGAGATCTTCTATGAACTCAGCCTTTTCCTTGTGCTGAAGCCTCGGGTTTGTGAGGCGCTCCATGCCTAGGGTCGTCCAGACTCTCTCGGCTATGGCTTCGCCGCAGACTGACCCGGCTCCGTGGGCAGGGCAGACTATGACACCGTCTCCTAGGGGCAGGAGCCTATCGAAGATGCTATGGTAGAGGATTCCTGCCATCTCTGGGGCCTTATCCATGCCTAGGAGGTCTACCCTTCCAACCTCTCCTGCAAAGAGGGCATCTCCAGTGAAGACCGCCCAGGGAGGGCCGGAGGGATCTTTGAGGATATAGCTCATCATCCCTGGCGTGTGGCCTGGAGTCAAAAGGGCCTGAAGCTCCAGCCTTCCTACCTTCCATCTCTGACCATCGGATACAGGCTTGCCGTATTTGTAATCCCACTGGCTATCGGCATGCCAGATCTCCGCGCCTGTCCTGGCCTGAAGTTCCAGGGAACCTATAACGTAGTCCTCGTTTCTATGGGTCTCCAGGATAGAGGATATCTTCATGCCCTCATTGCAGGCCATCTTAGCATAGACAGAACAGTCCCTCCTGGGATCTATGACCACTGCCTCATTTCCGTCGCCTATTAGATAGGAATAATGTGCCAGGCCTTCGGAAATTATTCTCTCGAAAAGCATTCTATCTCCTAAAGAATCTCATTCTCTTACAGAGGATTTTTGCCTGTGACCGTGCGATTCTCAGGATAGGCTGTCCACTCAGTAAAGGAGCCCTCATAGATCTTGACATTTTCGTGGCCTATGTACCACTTGAGGATGAGGAACTCGTTGGTAGCCTCACGACCCGTGCCGCAATAGATGTAGACCATCTTATCCTGAGTGAGGCCCGTCTTTGCCACCATCTCCCTGATCTCCTTGTCGGGCTTGAGGAGCCTTGGGTTCTCCTCGGTCATGAAGTCCCTCCAGGGAAGGCTTATGGCTCCAGGTATATGCCCTGGCTTGGGCCAAAGCTTGCTTTCCTCGTAGAACTCCGCAGGGCGAGCATCGAAGACGACCACATCTGGATTATCTTTTGTTCTCTTGAACTCTACATACTCTACGAAGAAATCCTTGCGAACTCTGACTGTAAAATCCGACCTCTGGCAGAGGGGATAGGCTTTGGTAAGCTCGCCACCGTCGTCCTTCCACTTCTCTATCCCTCCATCAAGGATGTAGACCTGACGTAGCCCATACCGCAGGAGAGCGTAAGCCATCATGGGCTGCTCCAGGCCGTCGCCTAAGCCTCTTGTACACTTACTGTACCTGCCGGCTCCCGAGTAGACTATCACAGGTATGTCGGGCTCGATGCCTGAACAGCTCAGAACGGGCTGGATGGACTCAGGGAGAACGTACACCGCGGGCAGCCCTTCACAGGCGGACCTGAGGAGGCCTTCGTTCATGTAGATGGCATGGGGTATGTGGCCCATGATGTAGTCGTGGACGTTGGGCTGGACATCCAAGATGGTGATATCTTCGTCATCCAGGTGGTCCTTGAGCCAGTCTGTCGAGATCCACTTGACAGGGGTGTCTCCGGGCGGGCAAGGGTATGTTCTCATGATAAAAGGCTCCAGACGCGTCCCAGGTATGTTTCCAGGGGAACGGGCAGCTCCTCTATCCCTTTTTTGTTCGCTGATTGTTTATGTATTTAGCGATACGAGCTTTTCTGAATTGACCTTCTCCCAATATGTTGCGCCTCCCTCTACGATGTCAAAAAGGGGATAGGGTCCTATGTTTCAAAGGGTGCATATCTATGGCTTAAAATCTCATCGATTCAGCATCTATAGAGTGTGGTTCAGGAAGGCGGCAAAGCTAACCCAGAGGAGATGTCTGACGTGGCCGGTTTTTTATCTTCTGATGGGGATCATCGCACCAAGAAAGGAGGCAATGATCTGCTCCAAGAACTCTTTCGAGAAGAGGGATGCGGGCCAAAAGTCAGTTCTCTAGGACGATAGAGGCAGCGTGCTATAGTCTGAAAGGGCCCAAAACAAGAGAGCGCGTAAGGTATCAGGACCAATGACTTCAGGAGCTTCGGCCTACCTAATGGCAAGGCGATGAGATATAATACCACCAAATGGTGCATCTCGATAAGCTGGAATTGTCCTCTATCGATGATATTTTGCTATCCGCATAGAAATCGCGGCCCACGTCGCCGCACTTTGAGCGGACTTATCGGCCGTTGTTGGCAAGTAATGCGACGGTCGTCCCAGTCAGATCAACTAAATAGAACTTCTCCCAGTTATCTACCTTGTCACTACGGGGGCATCATATGGCTGAAGTTGGGCCGAAGGTCGAACCTACCAAACACCCTACTATCCCCGGCCGCATGATACCAGATGGTTTGAATATTAGATTGAGAATATACGTAGTTCGCAAGCGAAAGCTCTTCCGTGGGGGACAACCACAAGCTGTGACTGGTTAGTTGTCTCTTCTCATCCCCTGCCTACTTCAATCCTAGTAAAAATAGGACCTACAGACACTATGGTTGACTATGGCAGGGATCATCAAGCAACTTATAAACTCTAAGAAGCAAGTCCCCTTTGTGAGCCAACACGTCCAGCCAATAGACATAATAGCCCAGGAACTCAGGCAGCTAAGGAGATCCTGGGCGAGGTCTTCGGCTTTGGCCCTCAAGACGTGGATGAGATTATCAAGGCGAGGATAGGAGCGCTGAAAGGGCTTTATTGATCCTGGGAGTATCACAGCCCGTTTCTTTCCACTATCTTTCACCCCATTAG
>DAXJ01000099.1:537-35586 GCA_002506335.1 Methanosaeta sp. UBA114 | reverse complement strand
CCGAAACCTTCCTAATATCGCTTAGTGTTTTTGAGGCTATATCTTCATAGCTGTTGCCTTCAATTAGTGCCAAGAGATCATGTGATCCTGTTACAAACTCTGCACTTTTTACCCCGTTTATCTTTCTCAGTGCATCTCTTGCTTCTCTTTCTCTTCCTACTTCTAGATTAGCCTTCAAATATGCTCTTGCCATTTATGTCGCCTCACTTGTTATTTACATGATAATCGTATTCCATCGCATTTAGTGATGTTTAAACCCGCTAAAACAGCCTATAGAGCAAGGTTTAAGATCATGATTATGAGTTTTAGAGGAGAATAAGTCAGAGTGAGCCGAATTTTAAACATCGGTAAAAATTTTTAAATTTGATGCATTAAAATAGGTTTTTGGCCTAGTTCAACCAAATTATAGGGGCAAAGCTGGCCTAAAAGCAGATGTATAAACGTTTAGGAATAACATTGTCTCTTGGTGATTTACAATGATGGATAACGATAAGATGCAGAACATGGCCGAGATGACGAGCAAGATGCCCGGGCCGAGAAGATGATGGATAAGATGACGGGCGTGTGTATGTGTCATGACTGTAGCACCTTCAAGAACTGTAGCATGAACACGGACTGTTCCCCGACACCTTCTATGACCTCTTCTTCTATGACATCTTGTATGGATCCAGCTATGACCTCCAAGAAGGGCCTATTCTGCGGCTGGAAGGAAGCATGATGCCTTCATCCTGCCAGCCTCAGAAGATGGAGTGCATGTGCACCACTTGCTCCGTTGCATCTGATATGGGCATGGATATGACTGCCCCTTGCATGACCAGGAAGTAAAACGATTTTAAAACAGAAGTCGCCTCATATCCGTTTTTCTTGCATACCTGCCCTTTAGGGTAGAGTAGTTGACCATGTGTTACCCAAAGGAAGTAGTTCTATTCCATTCCTGAGATAACCAAGTTATACGATAAAGCCAAGGCCAGGAGTCGAACCGAATTGGTATTGCTCTGCAGGCAATCGCGTCGCCGTTCCGCCACCTTGGCGAATCAATAAAGGAGGTAAAGGAGGAAGCCAAGAGGGTCTACTTGGCCAACCTCGTCTGGTATTGGGGGTGGCACAGGCGTCCACTCCGGAAGAGTTGTTGGAGGAGCTGTGGCTCTGCTGGAGCCATAGCATGTGGAAACAGTACTACGCTAATAGACCACTGCACTATCGAAGGTAACAAAGCTCTGATAACCACAGAAACTACCCTCTGTGGAACTAACGCTGGTTTGCTATTCTCTGGCTCGAATGTAATGCTGAATGATACGCTAATCGAAGGGAATGTGGCGCTTGATGTAGCCGCTATCTATGTCGGGCACGATTCCAAAGTAGAGGTTAACCGCTGCAATATAAGGAGGAACCACGCTCAAAGCGTCTTCTTCTCTGTCAATTATAGAGGCGGCGAATATGCGGGAATCGCCATCGGTGATAGTTCTGAGGTCACTATGAATAACGTGATCCTTAATGATAATCTCGCAGATGACGTGCTGCAATTGATGCAGCGGTAGGTCCAGAAGTCCAGGAGGGCAAACTTCCCTCTTAGCTCCTTGAGGGATGAGCCTCTATCCGTATTCAGCCATTCCAGGTCTTCGGGCAGCTCGGGAGCTAACATCCAAAAACTTCGTGGCACGATTATATTTATTGTTTGCTCTGAAGCTTCCTCCCGGCCGAATTAAAAGCCCCTCCTCCACTGGGATCTACGTCGAAAGTCTAAGTTCTGCATGCTTTAGAGTTATGGGGGCTATAGCTCACAAAAAAAAGAATTCCATTTGTGGTATTATTATACAGTTTACGGGGGTCGACCCATTCTCATGTGAAAAGTATATAAGGAAGGATGTACGAGTAGGGGGCCTGTATAGGCAAATGACGATACCGCCTAAGGTGTTTGAGCGGGAATCAATGTGGAGGTAATTCTTTGAAATCTAGGTACGCGATGATGGCAATGCTCGCGTTCCTCTTCATCGCAGGGCTATCCGCAGCTCAGGACGCAGCAAGCGATCAGAGCGCGAGTTCCTCAGCGGTGGAGGACGCTACTTCACCTGCAAGCGCTTCAGACCAGGTAGTCTCCAGCGCCGGTAATAATACTACAAGCGAGGCCGCTACAAGCAAATCCGCAAAAAACGGATCGGCTGGAGATGAGGCCACTGCAGAGACGTCTCCTGAGAAGGCAGGGCTGGCCAAGCTCCAGTACATATGGTCCATCACCGGCGTTGAGGATGATCAGATCACCATGGCCCTCAATCAGAATGGGACTGAGCTATATGGCCAGGCCAAGTACGAGCCTGAGGAATCCAATCCCTGGAACGCCGTTGTATCAGGGTCCGTCGATGGGAATAATATCAGTCTGGTCATGACCACTGAGGGCAGGAAGGTAGTCTCCATCAAGATGGATGGGACCTTTGCCGATGAGGTCATAAACGGCAAGTTCTTCCAGACACAGGGTGGAAGGATTACCAAGCGCGGTAACTTCAGCGCCCAGTGGATCAACCCCACCATCTCCGATTATACTCCTGCTGAGGTAAAGGATGAGTCAGCCATCTCCGGCTCCAAATCTACCACCTCTGACTTCAAGGCAGGCGAAGCATCCGAGGAGACTTCCATTGCCCAGGGATCAAGCGATGAGAGCAGCGATCAGACTTCCAGCTCCAGCCAGGCTAGCACTGGTGAGAGTTCAACCCCTTCATCCAGCTCTTCCAAGAAGACCAAGTACGTCGATGTCCACGAGTGGAAGGATAAGATAGGCCCAGGCGGCGACTTAAGTATGGTGCCCCCAGGCATGGGTGGCGCAGCAGGCGTCTGAACGCCTTTGAAGAGCGCCGAACAGAGGTGCCCTCAATATTTTCTTTTTATCTTTTTGGCAAAATCTTGGGAGAATCTCCTTTGCCATTCTCCCGAAACATCTTTATGATTTCTGATGTAATTGCTTTTTATGAAAATCCTCGCCTTTGTGGCCCTCTTGTCGGTGCTTATTTCTCTAACAGGCGCCTCAACTTACTTCAAAGTGGTAGATATAACCCCCGTGGTCCTCCAGCCCAACTCCCAGGTCAGCTTCACTGTCAAGATCCAGAACCTTGGAACAGAGACCGAGGCCGTGGGCCTCCTCTTCAGGAACCTGACCTCGGGTTTGTTGGCGGCGAACACGGACGGGACGCCTTACATCCTACCTGTGCAGAGAAGGCCATTCAACTGCACCATGACGGCGGAGGATGTGGCTCCCGGCAACTATTCCTTCGGTGTTGGGGTCTATGCTCTTGGCGCCATTCCCAACTGGAGGGACAGCTATGTCCTGGTCCAGTCAACCGGCGACGAGGTCAGGCCGGTTCAGCAGTCTCCGGTGCCCGTAGGAGAGGTCTTGAACGCCTCCAGGAGCCTCCCCGGAAACATCACGAGGAACTTAACCGCCCAGCCCTCCATGCCATGCCCCACCCCTGAAGGGAACAAAACCAGCGGCAGAGCAGCTCCTGGAGCCGGAGCGGTAATTGCTCTCGCGGCCCTGCTCATAGCTGCTGGGAGATTCACGAGATAGAATCCATCTCCCAGCCTAGCTTCTCCTTTATTATCATGTAGCTCATCTCAGGGGGAATGGCCCCAACCTCTGTGCATATCATATCTATGTACCGGTGAGGGGTTACGTCGAAGCCAGGATTAAAAATCTTGATGTGCTTTAGGTTTGATATGTCGGTGGCTATCTCATCAGGGCTCCTCTCCTCAATGGGCACCATCTCACCCATGAGGGTTTTTGGGCTGAACTTATATGTCTCTGCTGCTGCCATGAATGGCGTCCTGGCCTCGTAGGCGCAGAGGGCCACCTGGGATGTGCCTATTTTATTGACCAGAGAACCGTTGGCGGTAACTACATCAGCTCCCACCACCACCAGGTCCACCGTGTTCATGACACTCCTTACCGCCGAGTCTACTATCAAGGTGGTATCTATGCCCAGCTCATTGAGCATTGCAATGGTCAGAAGCCCCTGACACCTGGGCCTGGACTCGGTGGCTATGACCCTGATATCCTTGCCTGCCTTGTGGGATGAGGAGATTACCGTTATGGCTGCCATGGAGTTGCAGTGGGTAAGAATGGTATCGCCGCTCCGAATCCTTCTGCTTCCGATCTCTCCTATCTTTTCCACAGCTTTGTTGGAGTTATCTATAAACTGGTTGGCATTGGCGGCCACGGCTGCCCTGGCCTCCTCGACGCTCCCGGCCTTGTAGCGTATGACCATCATCACGGCGTTGTAGAGGGACACGGCAGTGGGCCTGGTATCCAGAAGTATCTGGGCTGCCTTATTCACCTCGACGTTGAACTCCTCCAGGGTCTTGGAGTCGATATTGAGGGCGAAGCCTTTTAGGGCAGAGGCCGCAGCCCTGGCGATCCTTCCAGCACCTCTGATCTCCATGGTCTTTATCTTTTGTGCGGTATCCAGTAGTCCATTCATCAAGATCCCATTGGGGCAATTGAAGATATATCGCTTACCTTCCTGCAATCTTTACTGCCAGAGACGCAACCCTAGCCCCAAGCTGCCTGTAAGATTCAAGGGCAGCCTTGTTTGGCTCTCCCGCGGCTATGGATCCATAATGGCCCCCTTGTGGCCATGGGATCTCCCATCACTATCATGGAGTGGATATGGAGAGCCTGGATTATGGATATCCTGGTGGTCTGATTGCCTCCCTCAACGTTTGCTGAGGCTGTGAAGGCTGCTCCGACCTTTATTCTCCAGCTTATCCCTGATCTCCGAGGATATGTCAAAGAGCCCCTTTATCTCTGCCGCCATCTGGCCGTAGTAGGTGGGCGATCCAATGATTATCCCGTCTGCTCCGGTGAGATCATTGGGCTTGGTCTCAGCGACGTTCTTCAGCACGACCTCGGCTCCGGCAGATCGGGGCGTCGAGGGCTACGGCATCAGCCATCTTGGCGGTATTCCCGGTCCGGGGGCGGTACACTACTAAGACTCTGGGCATAAGGGCACCCCCATACTTCTTGAAATTTTTTTCTACTTAATACTATCCTGTAGAATAAGAAAAGCTGAAGCTGCGACGCACTGTTATCCTGCAGATTGAGGCAGGCAGCACCGCAGGGTTCCATCTCAAGTGTTCATCGATGAGCTCATCCCTTGATTGCTATAGAGATATATAGATTGGTCATAAGGCTGAGGGTAGGGATTGTAGGGTTGAGGATAGTTGCCATCGTAGGACGGCCAGGTTCTCGACACATAAACCCAGAGGGAGTTGGACCATCCGGATCTATCGCCGTAGGTGGCTAGCTGGTGCCAGCCCGCGGCATCGGCAGAGAAGTAAGTGTTGTAATATCCTGGTCTCCAGCATCCCCAGTAGTGCCAGACCTCTCCGCCGCTTGGATACACCTCGTAGGACCAGATGTTCTGATAGTCAGTGTTGTAAACAAGGGCATCGGAGTTCTGACCGTAGATGAAAGAGGCAGGACCAAAGGACCAAATGCCGTTGTAGAGGATCCTGTACTGTATGCCTCCGTAGCCTGTGCCCTGATAGGTCCCGGTCGCCATAAGGCTAGTTCCGAAGTCTTGAAGGGTCCCGACGCTCTCTACCTGTTGCTCTGAGACCATCTGGCCATTGCTGAGGTTCGTGGCAACGCTGCTTGAGAATACCGATGGCGTATTCTGGGGATGGGAGCCTCCGGGCCTCGTACTAGTGGGTGCACTATCTGAGTTCTGGGCCCCGTGGGTAAGCTGAGAGTTGTCCGTATCGGACTTCGGAAATGGTGGAAGGTTGTTTGGCATGGCCGTAGCAGATACGGACAGAGCCAAGGCAAAGATCAGCACCAGATTAAGGTATGTGATTTTCAAGCACTACCACCTCATCTTTTGAAGAAGGCAAGCCAACGCCTTTAAAGATCGCTTCACTCCTCCAAACTATAGTTTGGTATCTGGAATTTAGCTCTTTTGATTTGAAGGAGCTGTAGTACCTGCAAATGCTGTGGGAACTGCGTAAATCTTGTGAAAAATATCTTAGTGAGAACCGGAGACACAACGGAGATTGGGACCGAGGACCCAGTTAGAGATATACAGGAGGTAAAGGAGGGGGCATCAACATGATGTCACCACCGGCTGAAGCATAATGTTTGGGATTGTCAACCCACCACATTCCCTACCCGTGGTATCTATAGAATCGTTAAGGATGCTTCTGTGAAGGCGGCCGGATTATCAGCAGAGGACGAAAGCCAGAGCGGAGGATGTAAATACAGGGTATATTCTTCACGCAATACTACTCACGTTCATGTAGTAGCAATTAAGCCATATAAAAATATATTATAATGGTTGTAGCCGCATAACGTGATAATAAATTTAAGTGGTATAAACGCAGCCCTTTAATCAGTGGTTACAATGTTAAAGGTATGCGATTATTCGATTTGTGGGAAACAAATCTCTCATTAATATTTAGGTATTAAATGGCGACTAAGGATACTGTATTTGATATCACTGGATTCACGGTCGGTGTGGCTCCCTGGTTTTCGGTACGATTACGTATGATTACTATTATCTGGGCAGTTTCTGCTATATACCAGCAAAGAAAGATTCCCCTGTTTGGCGGATTTAAAGTGCCTTTGGCCTAGGGTACCATAACTATATCAATTTCAGGCTCTTTCTTCATGGCACTGATAAAGAGCCACTACAGATGTATCCCAGGATTAACTATAAAAAGGCCCTTGGCTAGTAAAGGCCATGCTTAAACTACCTATCATCACCTGCTTAGCTCTAGTTATTATTCTCATATCTCTAGCTGGGGCGGAGAGGACCTATATAGTATCAGGGAGTGGCCCTGCTAACTATAAGACCATAAACGATGCCATAGCCCGTGCCAGCAGTGGGGATACCATCTACGTAAAGCCTGGGATCTATAACGAAGAGGTGATTGTGGGCAAGACCCTCACAATAGGTCCTTTGATTGGTGAGAAGGGAAGCATAATCCTGGAAGGAAAGAACAAGACCACAGGCATGATGATAACCGCCGATGGTTGCTCAGTGGACGGTTTGATCATCAGAGGTTTCTCCAAGGCCGGGATAGAGCTGGATTCCAACGGCAACAATATCAGGAATAACCAGTTCCAGGATGATTTCCCAGGGATCCTCATCTACAACTCCAGCAGCAACAGGGTGGAGAAGAATTCCTTTAAGGACTGCTTTGCAGGGGTGGTGCTCTGGCACGGCGCTGCTGGAAACTACATCACTGATAACACCATAGGGGGCGGCAACAGGGCCCTCTTTACCAATGATGTGGGCGGCAATACCCTGAGCAATAACGTCCTATCTGGATCCAGCATAGGACTTTACCTCACCAATGCCACGGGCTTGGTGGCCTCGGGGAACAAAGTAAGCGGTGGCACCTACGGCATTTTGGCCGATAACATCAGCCGGTGCTCGATAAGGGACAGCATACTGAAGGGCTGTGAGCACGGCATCTTCATTTCAGAGACGGATCATCTATCCATCTACAATAACAGCATCAAGGACGGCAGCTTCGGCATATTAATGCAAAGGTCCAGTGCCAACGGCATCCAAGGGTGTACGGTAGACAACATCACAGAAGGCATAGGTCTGGGATTTGTTATCGACAGTATTATAAGTGGTTGCTCTGTCTCCAATATCAAGAAGCAGTGCATTGGGCTGGTCAACTCCAGAAATAATACCCTAGAGAAAAATCAGATCAATAAGTGCACTCAGGCGGAAAGCATGGGGATTATGATTATGAACTCCCCATCCAATCGCTTCCATGCGAATGTATTGAAGGACGTGATATGGGGGCTCTATGTGGAGGGCAAGGCCAAGGAAGATTATGATAATACCATAGACGAGTCCAACACCATAGATGGAAAGCCCATAGCTTACTTATGCGGCCAGTCAGGCAAGACGATAAGAGACAGAGAGCTTGCCCACTTGACTTTGGCCTACTGCCAGAACTGCTTTGTGGCTGGAAATACTATCACCAATGATGCCCTTTTCCTCTCCGAGTCCAGCAACAACAAGATCCTGGGGAACAATGTGTCCAGATGCTACGGCATCTACATCAACCGGTCCCTCTACAACGATCTCGTAGGAAACACCCTGTATGCCAATAGGTACAGCGGCATATACCTTACCAATTCCGACGGCAACCAGGTCAGGGAGAACCACGCCTACCAGAACAGCCAGAACGGCATATCCCTGGCCAACTCCCAGTCCAACAACCTTAGCGGAAACCTGGTGGAGCTTAACTCGGCAGGGGTATGGCTCAACCTCTCCAACAGCAACATGATCGTTGAGAACAATATAACCTCCAACCAGCTTGGCATCTTTATAGCTAACTCCATAGGCAATCAAGTCTACCATAACAACTTCATCTCCAACAAGGAGCAGGCAGAGGACAAGAATGGAGATAACTCCTGGGACATGGGCAATGTGACCGGCGGCAACTACTGGAGCGATAGGAACGCTAAAGGTAACCCAAGCACTGGCTGGCCTAGGATTATCAGGGGTCTCAAGAAGGACAACCATCCCTTTGAGAACCTGAATGGCTGGAAGCTTATGGATCAGGGCCCTTCGGCCCTGACATGCCTTGGTGCTTAACTCAAATTAGGTTAGGCTTCGGCTGAGGACTGGAGGCATGTCGATGGCATAACACAGATCGGGGCCATGGGAGCAAGTAGCAGGCCCTCCTCCTATTCTTCGGGCTAAAATTCCATTTCCTATTTTATTGGATCAAATCGGCCTGCGGGCGCTTAAAATTGGCATACAAGTGCTCGGGTGACCCTGGCCACGGGCGCCTGAGTGGCCCTGATGGAGAAATACGCTAAAATTTCCTGTACCGAAATGTACTTGAAGGTGATGTTTACATAAGACAGAGTCATGTCCAAGAAGAAGTCCGAGGGCAGCGGCCTCATGTCATCAGCAGGCCTGATGAGGTACTTCGAGGCAGATGAAACTGCCATAAGGCTCGATCCCAAGATGGTTGTTGGAGCCTGCATAGGTTCTGGTGCCCTTATCATGGCAGCCAATATAGCTTTTCACCTGTGGCCTTGAGGCTACAGGCATAAGGTCCTTTTCATAAGAGTTATCGCGTTTGATTCTTAGTTCCATAACATCTTAGTTCTATAACCCCTTTATAAATAGAAATTAGGCGAGTTTGGAAATTAGATGGACTGGGGATCACTTCACAGGCACAACTTCATCCAAGACCTTTTTAACTATCTCCTCAAAGCTACTTGAGGCCTTTGTCTCCATCTCCACGAAGGGTATACCCTTATCACCGAGTGCGCTCACTTCGGGATCTATTGGGACAGCCCCCAGGAAAGGCACACCTAGCTCCTCAGCAGCTCTCTTTCCCCCGCCCGTGCTGAAGATGTTGATGACCTCGCCACAGTGTGGGCAGCAAAGGCCGCTCATATTCTCCACAATTCCAAGCACTGGGACCTTCATGCTCTTGGCCATGTTTACGGCCTTCCTGGAGTCCAGAAGGGATACCTCCTGAGGGGTAGTGACTATAATGGCGCCGTCCAAGCCCAGAAGGAGCTGAATAACGCTGATGGGTTCATCGCTCGTACCTGGAGGAAGGTCCACCAGCAGGAAATCGAGGTCCCCCCAGTTCACGGTCTCCAAGAACTGCTTTATGGCCGCAATCTTCATGGGGCCGCGCCAGACTATGGCCGAATCCTTGCCGGGAAGGGTTAGGGCCATGGAGGCCACCTTTATACCATGGGCATTGCCAGGAGTCAGGCCTTCAGGGCTGGGAGACATCCTTTGGTCCTCGATTCCTAGGAGCTTGGGGATGTTGGGACCCGTTATGTCGGCATCCAGGATTCCGACCTCAAATCCCCTGTTTCGGAGAGCTTTGGCCATGTTGACGGTCACGGTGCTCTTGCCTACACCACCCTTGCCGCTGGCGATCAGGATCTTGTGCTTTATCCTGCCCATGCGCTCTTCAAGGCAATTCTTTTTAGTCTCCTGATCTGTGCAAGAGGCCCTTTTGGCGCAAGCTTCGCACCTGTTGCGTTCCTTCATATGCTCCCAGGTCCCAGGCACTTTTGAATTAAAGCTTTTTCGTGAACCTCGAAGTACTGGTGCCCGCCCTGGGGCTTCTTGGAGATCTTGCCCTCGGTTTCCAGGATCTTGAGACACTTGATGGCTTTCTCCCTATTCATGCCGATCCTTGAACAGATCTCCTCCAAGGTGGAGGGCCTATCTTTGAGTAGGTCTAAAATGGTATCTTCTGAGGCCTTGGGAACGTTCCAGTCCCAATCGGGTATAAGCTCGGCATCATTGAAGTAGTTCAAAACCTCCAGCATCCTCTCCTTGCTCAAAGGTGAAACAGGCTCGGCAGGGGGTCTTACCACGGTGTTGATCTGGATCCTGTCTGGGTCGATGGACCTGGCAGCCCTTGCTATGGCCTCTATATCGTCATCGTTTACGTCTTCCACCAGCATGACTTCAAGCCAGATCTCTCCCCTATACTCCTGTCTCAAGGCCCTCAAGCCCTCTATGATCTTCTCAATTCTCAGGCTTTTTGCCGGCCTGTCGATGGCCTGGAAGGCCTTCGGAGTTGCGGCGTCCAGTGAGGGAAGCACAACATCGGCCTCCGAAATCTCATTCCGCACCTCCTTGCTGATGAGGAGTGAGCTGTTGGTGATCACCGCCAGAGGTGAGTCCACTATCTTTTTGGCCTCCCTCAGGATCTGCCCCAGGTCTGAGCTGAGGGTAGGCTCGCCCGACCCGGCAAAGGTCAGGTAATCGAAGCCCTCGTCGGCCCTGGATTTAATCTCAGCCAAAACTCTCTCCGGGGAGAAGTAGCTCGCCCGCTCCGTGGTCAGTTTCCTGGTGCAGCCAAGCTCGCAGTAAATGCAGCCCATGTTGCATGTCTTGTGGGGCAGGAGGTCTACGCCCATTGAGAGGCCAAGCCTGCGGGAGAGGACGGGGCCAAAGAGGTGTTGCATGCCGCCTAATTAGCTCCATGCCGAAGATATAACCCTATCTGGAGGAGAAATTTCGGCTCAGACTTCTTCTAAAGCAAATTCTTAAATAATTTCGAGATAGTGTTTAGTCTAGAATAGCATAGCTGGTGGACTGATATGTGGTATAAAAAATTGGTAGTATTGGCGGCGGTTGTAGGTGCAGTCATCTTCCTCAAGCACAGATGCCCCATGTGCCGGAGGCAGAGCAATATGCCTTTCTCAAGACGCTGGCGCCGATAGGTAACATATAACCCTCTTATTGAAAATATACAAATTTTTGTGTCTGAGGACCATAGTTAATTATCCCTCGAAACCTCGTTAGCTTAAATGGCAGGGGCAAGGGTTCATGCCCGAAGGATGAAAGATATATGTTGGCACCAGTTTCATGGGATGATGGGTTAGCAGTAGCTGATATGGCAATTGGGCACGCTACATCAAACGCTACCGCGCGAAACTCCCAGACGTGAGGCCCCTTTAAAGTACGTTTTGGCTATCTTTGACGTGCTGGTATCGACGCAATAATTGGTACAACAGCGTTAGTCCAACCTTGTTTAAATCGCTCGCTCTTGTTCTTAAGGAGCGTAATTATCCTGAACCTTGCGTATCATCACCATTATTGGCTTAAGATCCTTTGGTTTTTTAACATATAATCACGTGGTAGTAGTAAAGGAGCTATGCTATGGAGAGCAAGGTAGTCTACTTCGAAGACCTCAGCCCTGAAAATACCGATGCCACCTTCAGATTGGTTCAGGAGCGGCTTAAATCCTTGGGAGTTAAAAAGCTGGTGCTGGCCTCCACTACCGGATCCACGGCCAGGAAGGCCATGGACTTCTTCAAAGGTCAGGATGTCAATCTCATCGTTGTTCCCCACCAATACGACTTTCGCAGAGATAAGAATCCCTTCCCCCAGGAGCTGGTAGAGGCCCTGAGGGCTTCCGGCCATCAGGTTCATTTCGGAACCATGCTCTTCCATACCGATGATATGTATGGGAGTTCGGTTCCAACAGTTATGGCCAACCTTCTGCGATGCTTCTCCCAGGGGGTCAAGGTCTGCTTCGAGATAGTCCTCATGATCACGGACGCAGGCATTCTGGAGAGGGGTGAAAAGATAATAGCAGTGGCAGGAACTGGCAAGGGCTCTGACACAGCCCTGGTAATGCAGGCGGCATCCACCCAGCACATAAGGAATCTGAGGATCAATGAGATAATCTGTAAGCCCTTGAACCCCTTGAACATAGATGAGCTGAGGAAGATGAGCTCTAAGGAGATATCACTATCTCAAGGGAGATCTCAGCGCTGATGCGATAACTAATGTGACCATCTATAACTAGGAAGATATCTATGATACTTCAAATCCAGGAGGATTGATATTGAATATAGTTCTAAGAGGACTTTCGTAAGCAAAGGCCCCCTGTTTTCTTCTTCATTTCCCACGGCTCCCCTACCTTGCCCCTGGAAAAGAGCAACGCCAGGGATTCTTTAGCAAAGCTTGGAAATCAATGCCCAGATGCAGTGGCAGTATTGCGCACATCGGCTCATTGAGAGATACCAAACCTGCGATCAACGCTAGCAGAATAACCCGAAACCATCCACGACTTATATGGGTTTCTTTCGGAGATTTACAGGATAAAATACCCGGCCCAGTGATCTCCTACGCTGGCGAAACGAGTGGCTATCCTACTACAAAGCGCCAGCATAGACTGCGATATAGGACATCGGTGTGGCCTTGATCACGGCGACTGGGCGCCCGTGATGCTCATGTATCCAAATGCTGAGGTTCCCATAGTTCAGCTCTCCATACAGCACAGCCTGTATTCTGCAGGGCGTTTTGCCATTGGCATGGTGGTATCAGATCTCAGGCAGTAAGGGCTTCCTGTATCGGGCAGCAGAGGTGCAGTCCATCCCCTGGGATACATCCTCTGGCCACGGGCGCGGCCGCGGAAAAGTTGGCTATAGAGTTAGATAACTGGCTCACGGATGCCGTAACTCAGGGAGATAGAGATAGTTTGGTAAATTACTGGGATCTGGCTCCTTATCCTGAGCGCGCCCATCCCATGCCGGATCACTTTATGCCACTTTCTCTATGCGCTGGGAGCAGCGGGACCTGATGCTAGGGGAAGATTTTCCCATCATAGCTGGTACTCGGTAGACCTAGGGATGGGAGCTTATGAGTCCAGTATCTGACTGGTTAGTATCCGACCAATCCAACTCTATCTTTTGGATTCTTCAAAAATTTTTAGAAAACGGCGAAAGATGCCGAGGTACGGGAGAGTACCTTGTCTTCGCAATCCGCCGTCCATCCCTCAGTGAAAGCAACGCGCCTACCTTTCCTTATCATCCGTCCGAAGGCCTTGATCTTCCCCTTTTGGATGCCCTGAAGAAAGGAGGTGCTCTCAGAGATGGTGGCAATTCTCTGACCATCATCCATGGCAGTGAAGAGAGCCAGGGCCATGGCCTCATCGCAGAGGCATAAGTAGAGGCCTCCCTGCATCCATCCGGCGCCATTCATCATATCGGGCCTCACCTCCATGGATAGCTCTGCCTGGCCGTTGCCGAAGGAGACGACATCGATGCCCATCAAGACGAAGAAGGGATTGGCATCTCTGCCGTACTTCCGTATCTCATGAAGATAGCTCATGATGGTGGGGCTTTTTCGAGGGGGAATATGAAGGTTATGCCATGTCTTTTTCCTTGATCTTCCCTATCTGGCAGCTTATGGATCTAAGGCCGCCTGGACCTGACATAGATGCCTTTGTTAGTGTATCATTTGGCTTAGGTTCGAATTTAGGCTTAGATTCCTTTGGAATAGAATCCGTAGATTCCCTCGGCAGAGGTTTTGATCCACAATTAGATTCTGACGAGTCCTCCATCCCCTGAGTTACACAGAGCTCGAAGAATCTTCCCTTCAATGCCAGAAGCTCGTCCCGGCTTCCGCTCTCGACTATCTTTCCCATCTCCAGGACGTAAATGACATCGGCGTTCTGGAGGGTAGAGAGCCTGTGGGTTACGACGAAGCTGGTGAGCGTGCCGTGGAGTCCCTCAACCGCTGCCTGGATCCTCTTCTCGCTCTCCGAGTCCAGGTTGCTGGTGGCCTCGTCTAGGATGAGGAGGGAGGGCTTGCGGAGGATTGCCCGGGCCAGGGCTAAGCGCTGCCTTTCACCTCCGGAGAGACGAACACCTCTGTCTCCTAGGATGGTGTCTATGCCCTGGGTGAGCCTTGCCACGAACTTATCAGCCGCGGCAAGCCTTAAGGCCTCGGTCATCTCCTCCTCCGTGGCATCGGGGCAGGCCCAGAGGAGGTTGGCTCTGACGGTATCGTTAAAGAGGAAGGTATCCTGGGAGACGTAGCCGATAAGCCTTCTCCAGGCCCTGATCTTCTCCTGGGATAGGGCTTCTCCGTCCACCAGTATCCTTCCACCGACCGGCTTTATGAGGCCTATCAGAAGGTCGGCGATGGTGCTCTTTCCGGAGCCCGATGGCCCTACTAGGCCCACGGTCATGCCCACCGGGACCTTGAGGCTTATGCCTGAGAGCACCGGGCTATGGCTCTCATCGTAGCTGAAGACAACCTCCTGGAGATCCAGGGATTTGTTCAGACATATGTCCTCCTCGTGGTCGGCCTTGACCTCGGCCTTGCTTTCCATCTCCCTGACCGTTTCATCGAGGGCATTGAATGCCGGAAGGAGGGTTATGAACCTCTGGTAGCTGCTCTGGATGGAGGAGAATTTGGGCATGAGGCGGGCAAAGAGTAGCAGCACCACCATCAGGGATGTCAGGGGCATGTTGAGGACCTTCATGGAGACATACATCATGAAGCTCAATGCTATCACGGAACCCACCTCGAAAAGGTTGGTGACCAGGGCGTACTGGCGCGAGACCTCCAGGTTTCCCTGGCCTATATCCTCGGCCAGGCCTGAGAAGATCTCAGTGTTCCTCTCCTCGGCGCCGTAGCTCTTGGTGGTCTTCATGGCCTGCATGTGCTCCATGGCTGCGGCATAGAGGCCCTTGTTGGACTGGTAGATCTTCCTGCCCGTGTCCCTGGACTTCTCGGTTTGGCCTTTGAGAATCAGGGCTAAGCCGCCTCCGGATATGAGGACCAGGATCATCACCTGGGGCGATATTCGAAAGGCCAGGAAAAGGTAGACGATGGCTACTATGATGTTGACTACTAGGTAGAGGGCCTGGAAGGTGCCGTAGCCGATCCGGTCTGTCTCTTGCATGAGGAGCTGGGCAAGGTCCGAGGATCTGCTCTTGGAGAGGTAAATGTAGTCGGCATTGGCCAGGGCCCTGTAGAACCTCTCCCTCAGGTGGACTATGAAGTTGTACTGAACGTAGGAGCTTATATTGGACTGAAGGCGGTTGAGCCAGGACTGGAGGCTTACGGCTCCTATGTACAGGAGAAGCACGGCCTCCAGGGTCGGTTTTACGTGGAAGGCCGAGAAGGCGTAGGCGATGGCCTCTGCTATCTGGCCCATGTTCCCCTGCTGGACGTCCAGGCCCACCAGCTGGAGGAGGGGAATCAGGAGCAATAAGCTTGCGCCCTCGGAGACGGCCATGAAGATCATGAGCCCCATGGCCAGAGCCACCTGAGAGGGCATCTCCCTGACAAGGGTGCCGGCATAGCTCAAAAAGGGGTTCTTGGAGTTTAGTGATACCACGTCCTAACCTTTAAGTAGTGCCTGTTTATCAGCCTTGCTGGTCTTTTCAGGCGATAAAACACAAATGGGTGGCTTGAATATCCCTGGAAGGCCAAGAGAAGCCAAAGCGCCGTTTATGAGGTAGATATCAGGATGAATGCTGAACTCTTGTTGAAGTTTATATTTAAATAGCGTTAGAATCGATGTTATGGGATTTACTCAGGGATATCCCCAGAACCTTCAGCTTTGTTCCTTAGTGAGTTCTCTTATGCAATCATCCAGGGTTGATTAAGCTCCTCTACCTTCACAGGCTTGGCAAGGTAATCATCCATCCCAGCCTTGATGCATGCCTTCCTGCTAAAGCTTATTGCATAAGTCATGAGGGCGATGATCTTGGGATGCTTCTCCCGAGGGCACCCTTTTCTTATGGTCTTGGTCGCCTCCAGGCCATCTAGCTCTGGAATAAAGACCTCGTAGCCATCGATAATGCCGTAGATGGTCTTGAAGGATCTATATTCTATCCGACAGTGGCTCTCCAGGGCTTCCAGGGCCTCCCAGTGGGCATGAGGGCCCTGGAAATGGGTTCCATCAAACCTCTCAGTATCAGTGGTTCTAAATATCTACTCAATATCAACCCGGTATCAGTACTATCTGCTTTTTCGCTATAAATCATCATCTGGGTTTCCATTAATCCCTGGCCAGGCAAGCTTTTATCAGTAGAAATAGTATGATTACTCAGGTGAATCTCCATGATGGATCTCCTGAGGATGAGACGCAGCATACGGAAGTACAAAGATAAAGATATTGATCCCCGCACCATAGATGATTTAAAAGAGGCGGTTTTGCGTGCGCCCTCTTCCCGGGGCATAAATCCCTGGAGGTTTTTCTTCGTCACCGATAGGGAACTCCTCTCCAGGCTCTCCAAGGCCAAGGAGCACGGCTCGGATTTCATCAAGGGCGCCCCCCTGGGAGTTGTGATCTGTGCCGATGAAAGGGAGTCGGATGTTTGGGTTGAGGATTGCTCCATTGCATCAATCATCCTCCAGCTGGCTGGGCTCAGCCTGGGTCTTGGCTCGTGCTGGATACAGATAAGAAACCGGAGCTATAGCCGCGATAGATCCTCGGAGGATTATGTAAGAGAGGTCCTTGGTCTACCCCAGGGACTAAAGGTGGAGTCCATGATTGCCTTCGGTTATCCGGATGAAGTGCTTGAGCTGGTTCACAGGGATCAGCTTGAGTACGGCAAGATTCTGCAGAGGTAACAAAGTACAGAGATAGCAATTCCAAGAGCAGTTCTAAGGGCATTCATTAGGCCGACAGACGTTGGAAATCAACGATGAATTCCCCCAGCAGAACTGGATTAAATGTCGCGTGGTGAAACTGGGCCGCCCCTCGGGACCGGATAAGACCGCCCTCTCGAACGTCCTGGGCTGCCTGGATACGCTGATCGAAGGAAGCCTCAAGATAAACCGTCTCAAGGAGAGGGATCTAGTCAAGCTTCGCAGTGAGAACATAGGCTTCGTCTTCCAGCAGTTTCATCTCATGCCCATCCTGACTGCTCGTGGAAACATAGAGCTTCCTCTGCTCTTCAGCAGCGAGAAGGGCAGCAAGAGCAAGATAGACGAGGTCCTGGAGATGGTGAGCCTCTCCGACCGACCCCATGATCATTCTGGCCGACGAGCCCACGGGTAACCTTGACTTAGCCACGGCCCAGAAAATCTATGAGCTTTTCCAGAATCTCAACCGCAGGAACCTCAGCCTGCTGGCCCATAAAACGTATACTCTCAGGGATGGGCAGATAGTGGGATGTGAGTGCCTGGCCTGTGTTCAGCCTTGAATCGGCCTTGAGGGGCCTCGAAGATGGCCTTCTCTGGACATGCCGGGCATTTTATTTTTTGCCGCTTTGGTAATGCTTATATACAATAGCATCGCCTTATGCCTCGTTCAAAACCGCATAGGCCAAGGTGGCGGAACGGCCACGCAATTGCCTGCAGAGCAATACCAAACCGGTTCGACTCCGGTCCTTGGCTTTAAATTAAGCTAAACTTTAATTCGGTTTTATGAGCTGAAGCCTGTCAAGGGACTCAGAGTTTCATCAACGGCTTTTATTGAAGGCCGCTATATCTCTATATCGAAGATTTCAGGATAGCAGATAGAAAAGAGCAGTAAGATTTGAGGCAGTAAGATTTGTAGCACGGGGGCAGAGGGCAATGAAGATGGATGGCGAGATTAAGGCACAGCTGGTGAGCATAGGCAGTGCCGACATGGAAGAGAGCCTTATGAAGGAGGTTTTAGGAACCACGGTGCCCAGCGCAGGTCCTGGGGCAGGGATCAAGTCCTTCTTCTTAAGCTCTGGCGGCCGCAGGGTAAGGCTATCCTTCAATAAAAAATCCCCCTTGAAAGTGATGAGGTCAGGGCCGGCAGGATCAGAGGTTATCGTAATCAAGGACGGAGTAGAGATCGCCCGAGGGGAGATTGAGCCAGCTCTGAGCCACTGCCCTGAGCAGGCCTACCTGACCATAAGCGGTCAATGCATATACGACTGCAAGTATTGCCCGGTCCCAAAGCTCCAAGGAGAGGTCAAGAGCGTGGAGAAGCTCATGGGGCTGGTGAGAGACGCGGATAAGGAAGGAAAGCTCAAAGCCATCTCTCTGACCAGTGGCGTTGGAACGTCTACCGAGGATGAGGTAAAGAAGGCGTTGGAGGCCGTAAAGGCCCTGAAAGCCAGATACGATGTGCCCATAGGGGTCTCCGTATATCCTACAGAAACCTCATCCGAGGAGCTCTACGAGGCAGGAGCCAGGGAGATCAAGTACAACGTCGAGACCATGGATCCTGAGATCTTCAGTCGGGTCTGCCCGGGCCTATCCCTGCCATTCATATTGAAATCTCTGGAAAAGGCCGTCGGAATCTATGGGAAGAACAGGGTCAGCTCCAACTTTATCATAGGGCTTGGAGAGAGCGACGAGTGCGTCCAAAAGGGAGTTAGAACCCTTACTGAACTGGGCGTAATACCTATTCTCCGTCCCATATCGCCCCATCCTCTAAGGGCTGGAGAGATTTTCGTGGAGAGGCCCACTGCGGAGAGGCTTCTAAAGCTTACCAGGTATACCAAGAGGGCCCTGGAGGAGAACGGATTGAGAACTGGCCTGGCCGAGACCATGTGCCTTCGCTGCACGGGGTGCGATTTAACACCTCAAAAAGACCTATGAATTCTATAGAATTACAATATTTAAAAATCGCTTGGGGACATCTAAATGAGAATAGTGATGGACGATGGAAGCATCAAGGATCTGAACCTTGACAGCGCAGTGATACTGGATATCTTAGATATCCTCAAGATCAACCCAGAGGAGGTTATAGTGGCTAAAAACGGAAAGATTGTTTCTGAGTGTGATTCAGCTGAGATGTGCGATGAGCTCAAGGTGGTAAGGATAATTCACGGGGGTTGATCTCCATTGAATCGAGTGGTCCTTTCTCGTTTTCTTATGTTTTTTAGTAATAGAGGATAGCATATTAAACTGGACCATCCCCTGATTGTAGATGGCAGCCCGATCTGCCAGACTTTAATAATCCTTACAGCTTTGTCTCCTCCTTATTGCTAGGCGTTGTGCTGACATCGGCGCTTTGCTCTGAACTGGTGCCCGTAGCCCATAGACGGTATAGACGGTCTTCCGGGTGTAAGGATAGTCTCAGTAGTCTCAGCATGAAGCTGGGCCGACCTCAGGCTGTAGGCATCCCCCACAATGATGCTGCCGATAATACCGACAATGGCTGCCTAGAACGCCAGTTGGATGTTGGCAGCGACGATAGCTCCGAGATTATAGCTATGATACCTGTAATCCCATACGTCCAGGGTCGATTCCTAGGCCGACCTGCATGGCGCAATCAGGTAGATGATGATTCCAGCGGTGCCCACGTATAAGTCCAATGTAAACGAAATAGGATAGCTATCAGTCGATCATCGCTTTCTCTCGGTTTGCATACCCTTTGCTAGACAACTTTGAAAAAAACCATCACAAGGTTGATGGTATCCTCAACTGGGTCCTAAGTTTCGGTTAAATAATTCAAAGCCTCCAGGGCTGATCTGCAGCAACCGAAAGCCTCTCTTGCGCCAGCAAACTCTTGCTTCTCGCCATCCAAATACCGGCAAGGGATTGTATAATTCATGCATGGCAGCCAGCCCTCATCAACTTTGTCTTTTTGATGAGACATCCTCGCCTCGACTCTTCTAAAGAGGCTATACCCGCCATAATAGCGTTCGTGGCTCTCGCTGATACGAGGGTATCTCCCGGTGATTGCCTTCAGAGAACAGAGGCTTTAAACTGCGAAAGCACCTTCTCAGCCTCAGCCATGGGATTATCGGCCCCGGTGATCGATCTTCCAACTATCAAGTAATCAGCGCCGGCTTTAATGGCATCGGCAGCAGATCCGCCCTGAGCGCCTACGCCGGGAGATATTATTATCTTATCAGCTATTATGGATCTTATCATCTTTATTCTCTCAGGCCGAGTGGCTGGGGCTACAACTCCCGTTGCGCCAGCCTCCACTGCGGCTTTGGCCAGGCCCTCGGCGAGAGGCGTCATGAAGTCCTTGGCTCCAGGATGGCTCATCTCAGTTACAACAAATAGATCGGCGCCATAAGCTCTAGCGCTCTCAGCGCAGGCCTTTAATGAATCCTGGCCTGGGAAGGCATGAGCTATAAGACCGCTTACGCCTGCTCTTAAGGCCTCCTCGCAGATCAGGCGGTTGGTGTTGGGGATATCAGCGATCTTCAGATCAGCAATAACTGGTGAGAATCTAGAGATCTTCCCGACGATGCCAAGGCCGCAGGAGAGGATGAGAGGATAGCCGATCTTGACTGCATCAAAGCAACCCTCCAGGTCTCTTACCAAACTTAGGGCTTTATCCTCTGAAGTGACATCCAGGGCAAGGATAAGCCTAGAACTCTTCATCATTTTCGGTCACCTCATCACAGATCTCTTCAACACATAGGATTTCCGGCGAAGAGCAGCAGATCTGCTCCACAGCCTCCCTTAGATCCCATACCACCTCTCTCCCTGTTCTCTTACCCATTCTATCCAGGAAGAGGGCATCCAATCCGGCATCCAAGGCAGCCTCATAGTCGTAGGAGTAGTGATCCCCTATATGCAGGACCTCCAGGGGCTTTGCTTCCAGGCGTCTGCAGACTTCTTTATAAACCTTGGGGGATTTCTTGGTCTGCCTGAAGTCGCTGGTGGCGGAGAAGACATCGCTGAAGTATTGACCGATCTCTTCTAGCTCCAGGTCCAGAAAATCCCTGGCTGCGTTGGAGGTGACCACCAGGTTGAACTTCTCGGAGAGGGCATCTAAAGCTTCTCTGACCTCGGGGTAGACCTCAATCTCATCGGCGTACCTCTCCAGGAGGTCTTCTTTGGTCTCATCGAGCTCGAACTTATTCAGCCAGTGCGTGAGATCGTACCATTCCAGCTTATCGCTGCCCACCTTCATGTACTCGCCCACCACTATCTCTTTGGAAGGTTCGAACTTTATATCGTGCTTCTCCGCGTAAAGGGTAGGCACTCCTTCCATCCATACTTTATCCACGAACTTTGTGTTGATGAGGGTGCCATCCATATCCAGGGATACGTGTCTTATCATGAATCACTCCACTTGAAGATCTTCGAGTCCACTCCGTGGTTTTTATTCTTTTTGGCCGTGGACCTTCGATCGAAGTCGTATAAATGTCTTTGATCTAAGGGATACAGATCTAACTATCGTTTTTCCCTAGTAAGGGGTGAAACAGGTCAAAGCTTTGCGTAAATGATGGTTGCGATGCTATTTTCAAGAGAGATATAAATTGGTATACGTTCATTGTCGTTACAACGACATATGCCGTAAGCTATTACGGCACTAGGGATCGGAGGCATAAAAGATGATCCCCAAAAGCAGCCTTCTATGGCGCTCGAGTATCTAGCTGGGAGAGGTGTGTTTCTATGAGATGGGAGGATGGACCAGCCATAGCTTGGTGAATGTACGATAAAGACGTTAATAAAAGCGTTAACAAATGTATTGAATTCAAATCAGGGCCAAGATCATTAACATGTTTGCATTTTAACTTAGTAACTGATCTTCATAATGACCTTAAAATTCCTTTAATTCTCATACTGTTATCCGCATCCTGCGCATCTGCAGCCGGCGCAGAACCGGAGAGTACAGCAGAGGAATGGTATCAGAAAGGCATGGACCTGATAGCCAATCAATCTTATGATGGGTCTCTTCAAGCCTTCGATAAGGCTCTTGAGATGGACCCAGGAAATATCACACACATGCTGTGGAAATGCTTATACTTACTGCCAGTCCGCTAATGGACTGCGCGGTGAGGATAACATCAGGGCCCTCCAGGAGGCTTTAAAGATCTTTGACAGGGCGTTGGAGGCCGGTCCCGAATGTGGAAAGGCCTGGTCAGGCAAAGATATCAGGAGGCTCTTCAGGCCTTTGATAATGCCAGTCCTAGGATGTAGAGCCCCTTGTACGCTAACTGCGCTAAGATATTCGATGCCAGCCTCTCCAATTACTGTAATTGGTGCATAAATGGCCGTATAGGGTGAGCTGCTAAGATGCCTTAGAAGCCTCTGGATATCGTTTTGTCGGATGTCATCCCTGTTTGGTTTAAATCAAAAGAAGAAGACCGCTGAACCTACTACTATCATCGTCTTCGTTGAAGACGGCCTTTAGATGCCTCTTCGTCTCCTCATAACCTTCCTTAGTGATGCTCCAAGTAATTATCATAGATACCAACGGCGCCGCTATAGGGGTGCTGATATCTTATCATCTCTTTGGCCGTTGATTACATCTTCCTATCTGAAGCACGCTGGCTCGTAATCCAAGGTTATGTGTATAGCTCTTTTTACCTGTGGGACGCCAAGGTCGTTAAGATAGGTTCCGGTATCCTTTATAAGTAGACGGTTTATACAACCACTATGCGCACTTTCATAGTGGTAGGCCACAAGGCCACCACATCCCCCAACTTCTCCCTGGAGGATATCCCCGGTACATCAGGCAGGCTCGACATCCTCTGCCGCTGCATCAATGGTGCCTTCGTCCTGTCCCACGGCATCCGCCATGATGCTCAGATCTACCTGATTCTCCTGGGTGGAGAAAAACCTAAGATTCTATGGCTCAGAGGAGAAGACATCAAGCACCTCAACCCGGATGAGAGAACTACTGCAGCTCTCCTTAAGAAAGCTCTGGCCCTGGAGGCGGGTCCTGAGTGGACCCAATCTACCCCAGGCATTTTCGTCAGGTCAGGAGGATTGCCGGAGATGGTAGAATCCATAAAAGCTCTTGGCTCAAATTTAAAGTACCTGAGGGAGGATGGCACAGATATAAGGGGCGCAGCTTTACCGGATGGCAGCTCCTTTATTCTAGGAGATCATGTAGGCATGGCCCCCGAGGAAGAATCCCTGCTGAAAGAAACGGGGGCTGAGATCATCTCCTTAGGACTCGTTAGCCTCCACGCCGACCACTGCATAGTTATAATTAATAATGAGCTAGATCGCAGAGAGAAGAAGAGCGTAACATGAGCGAAGAAGATCAGTTGGAGAAGTCAGAGGGTATCCAGGATACTGCCAGAAGGATCCTCAAGCTGGGCCCCATCTGCGATGGCTGCCTAGGCAGGCAGTTCGCTATGCTCTCCACGGGGCTGACCGACGGCGAGAGAGGCAGGTCCATCAAGACCGTCATGGCCATGGAGGCCTCTGCCCGCGACGACAAACAGGCCTTGGAGGATCTGGCCCCTAACTTCAAGCCCGCTAGGCTGAAGCTAGGGCTCAATGGAGAGGACGCTAGATGCTCTGTCTGCCTGGGAGAGATGAGGTGGGAGAACCAAAACCTCTGGGCCGACTGGGCCGTAAGGGCCCTCAAGGGCTTCGAGTATGTGACATTCCTAGTGGGAACCAAGATCACCGGGCTTCTTGCAGAGAACGAGGAGCTGATCCTGGCCGAGGGCGGTTCCAAGTACGCCGAGCCCCTCAAGTCCGAGATGAACCGCGAGGTGGGAAAGCTCATTGCAGCCACGACGGGCAAGGAAGTTGACTTCAAGAGGCCTGATATCGTAGTGCACCTGAACCTGGAGTCCCGCGATGTAGAGCTTCAGGTGGCCTCGGTCTACGTTTACGGCAGGTATAGAAAAGTGGTTCGTGGAATACCCCAGACCAGGTGGCCCTGCCGGGTCTGCCACGGGCAGGGATGTCCGAGGTGCGAAGGCACCGGGAGGATGTACCCGGAATCGGTGGATGAGCTCATCAGGCCTTCTGTGGTAGATGCCTTTAAGGCCGAGGATACTGTCTTTCACGGCGCTGGTAGGGAGGACATAGATGCCAGAATGCTTGGCACCGGAAGGCCTTTCATCGTGGAGGCGGTAAAGCCTAAGATTAGAACTGTGGATATGGCCGCGCTCAAGGATGATATCAACCGCATAGCTCAGGAAAAGGTGGAGGTTAGCGATCTCAGATTTGCAGAGCCTCAAGAGGTGGAGCGGCTCAAGGATGCGGCCTTCAGAAAGACTTATGAGGCCTTGGTAGACCTGGGAACTGAGGCCAGCGAAGAAAAGCTTAAATCGGTCCTGAAAGAATTGGTGGGGTCGGTCGATCAGCGAACGCCAACTCGCGTCTCCCATAGAAGATCGGATAAACATAGAGCAAGAAATGTGTATAGGGCGGAGCTTCAGGAGTTATCCGGCAAGCTGGCAAGGATAGTTATAAATGGTGATAGCGGCCTGTACATCAAGGAGCTCATTTCAGGAGATGAAGGTAGGACGCGCCCAAGCCTCGCCGAGGTTCTGGGAAGCCCTGCCAAAGTGTTGGAGTTAGACGTAGTGGACGTAGGTGGAGAATTAAATGGCACATCATCACGGAATGAAGAAGAAGACGAGAGATAAGCTCAGCAAGACGATCAGGGCCAGGGGAATATCCCCGGTGGTAAGGGCTATACAGGAGTTCCAGCCCGGCGACAAGGTCCACGTGCACATAGACCCGAGTATCCACAAGGGAATGCCTCACCCCAGATTCCACGGCAGGACCGGGGAGGTTATAGGGACCAGAGGCAGGGCGTTTGTTCTCAAGGTCACTGATGGAGATGCCACCAAGACCATCATAGCTTTACCAGAGCACCTGACGGCTCAAAGATGATAGTTAAGAGCGTTCTTAAGGAGGATCTCCTGACCATGGCAGAAGTTAAGGAGATTCTGGATGAGGTAAAATCCAAAAGGGCCAGCGAGGCCGGGGAAGAGGAGCTGGGCTATGAGCTTCGGCGCGCCATAAGGCATGCCGACCTCTTTGCCACGGGCACTGCTGAAGAGAGCAGGCGCATGGTCACTGATCTCCTCAAACTGGAGAAGATCACCCCGGAGATCGCTGTAAAGATAGCAGATCTCAGACCCCGGACCAAAGATGAGCTTAGGGCTCTTTACGCCAAGGAGAGATTCACCTTGAGCGAGGAAGAGCTCGATGCAATTCTAGATGTAGTTTTAAGGGCGTGACGGACAGTGGTTGAGGGGAGACCTCCTAAGAAGGAAGAAGTAGCTAGGGTTCTCGATTATCTCCCCTATGGCCACGTCGCCGATTCCAAGAGCTATCAGAAGCACCCTCTAGTTCAGGCGATAGGCGAGGCTAACTTCGTCCTCGTGGAGCTGACCCCAAAAGATGGCATCGTGCCTCAGGTTGCGGCCAGAGTCTACATAGGCATCGGAGAGAGGGATGTCATAGACCACGTCAACAGAAGGATCGCTTATGCTGAGCTCTCCAACGCGGCAAAGGCCGAACTCCCATTCGCCATAGGGACGATCATAGAGGAGAACGAGCCCAGGTTTGTTAAGTTCTTCAACGAGGCCGGGCCCATCACCACCAGGATGCACGCCCTGGAGCTTCTGCCGGGGATAGGAAAGAAGCTCATGTGGGCCGTCATCAATGAGAAGAAAAAGGGCCCCTTCAAGAGCCTCAAGGACGTATCGGAGAGAGTCAAAGGCCTTCACAATCCTGAAAAGCTCCTGGCCAAGAGGATAGAAGAGGAGCTCATGGATGAAAAGGTCAAGTACAGGGTTTTCACCTCTGAGCCTCGTAGGCCTCCCCAGAGATGAGGCGAAAAGGCCAGAACTTTCTGGTTGACCCCCATGTCATAGAACGCATTGCAGATTACGCAGGGCTTACGCCTGAGGATTGCGTTTTGGAGATAGGCCCTGGAACGGGCAATCTCACAGAGGTTTTATCCTCCAGGGCAGGTAAGGTGGTGGCTGTGGAGGTCGATCCCGCCCTGGCCGCAAACCTTCGGGGCAGGTTCGACAATGTCCGGGTGGTTTTGGCCGATGCCCTCAAGGCCGATCTATCATCCTTCAGCTGCAACAAGATAGTCTCCAATCTGCCCTATCAGATCTCCTCCAAGGTCACCTTCAAGATAGTGCGCATGCCCTTTGACCTGGCAGTCCTCATGTATCAGAGGGAGTTTGCAAAAAAAATGGCTGCCAGGCCAGGATCAGATGACTACGGGAGGGTCTCGGTGGTGGTACAGCACTTCTGTCAGGCGGAGATTCTAGAGCATGTTCCAAGGACAGCTTTTAGGCCGGTTCCCGAGGTTCAGTCGGCAATTGTCAGGCTAGAGCCCAAGCCCAAAAAGCCCGGGATCGACGAGGACCTCTTCATGAGGCTGGCAGAGGGGCTCTTCAGCCACAGAAGAAAGAAGGTTAAGAAGGCCATGGATACTATAGGCTTTAAGATAAAGGCCTCAGACGATGCCAGTAGATATGGCGCTAATGGACCTAGTGAAAAACCATCAGTCACTGGTATTGAGACATTCGAAGCATATAAATCCCTTATAGATAAAAGGCCCGAGGAGCTTTCGCCTGAGGACGTGGAGACGCTGACAGAGATTACGCAAGGTACAAAGAAAGCATAATATTAGATCACTTAGAATACTTAGATACCTTAGATATTTAGAAAAGAGATTATATTCACAATCTTAGAGTGTTTATGGCTGCGTTGAGATCTCTATCTACGGATAGTCCGCATCTAGGGCAGTTATGGGCTCTCTCCGGCAGCTCTTTCTTAACCATGGGGCCGCACCTGGAACACATCTGAGAGGTTTTCCTGAGATCTACCAGCACAACCACAGAGCCAGAGTGTGCTGCTTTGCTCTCGATTGTAGTTACCAGCATTCTCAAGGCAACGCCCGAGATGGCCTTTGCCAAGTTATGGTTCTTAAGCATATTCTTGATATTCAGATCCTCGAATTACTCAGAAATGGTTTACGAGGTCCTGGCTAACTTTGTTGACGATTATCTACGTATAAAGTGCGACGCCGCCGGTTGCAAATGCTGAGCCAAATTGGCGGATGCGCGGCCTTTAGGGCTAATTAAACCGAAGAATAGCGTTAAATACCAATAAAGCGTAATATATGTTTCAGTGAAAGCAAATGATCACTGGCAAAATTTTTCTAAGCATAGCAGTGATAGCGTGCATTCTAACCGGTTTTGCATATGGGCAAGATTGGCTGGAAGGTGGAAACGTCCAAAGTTTTAGCAGGCCTTCAGACCCGGGAATAGCCGGAATGGTAAGATGGCTTGATCAGCCAGTTTACAATCCCAGCTTCCCATGGTACACCTCGCGTGATACTTTTTACCAACGAGGAGCTCCTGAGGCTACATTTTCTCCATTCAGACAATATTATACAACCTCCGCTCAACGTGCAGTGGCATTGGGTCAAAGAGTAAGCACTCCTGTCAAATATAATATGTCACAAAGAACTCCTACCAATGTATACTACGCCTCTGGCCAAGGGTTGCCGTATTCTCAGTATGCATCCATAGCGCCATCCAGGGCTAACGATCTCTGGATACAGGGAACCGGGAACTGGTCTCAGTATGTAGTAGTTCCAGTTGGAACTTGGTTGCAGCTGGTTGCCACAGCACCCGTGAGCGGGCCGGGTGGCTTCTATGAGATAACCCAGATGGAGAATGCTACTCTGGAATACAACAGGCTCCAGTTCTACCAAGGTTACAATAATATAAGCTTTAACGCTGATCGAGCAGGAAGGCACATGCTCTACTTTGTAGTGAATAATGAGCCCAGCAATGTGGTCATTATGGATGTGTTTTCCCAAGCCCAACAAAAGATGTAGTTAAATTGGATCTAACGCACTCCTGCTATACTACTCATGTGGATGCTCCCCGCCCTAAAGGGCGGGACTCCCATCGATTTTACGAAGATATTGCATTCCTAATCTCGGAATGTTCATGGCTGCGTTTAGACTCCTATCCATGGTTGCAGTTACCAGCATCCACAGGCAACGTCAGAGATGGACTTTGCTAGGCTATGGTTTTCGAGCATGTCCTTGATTTTCAGATCTTCGAAGGCTATTACGCTAAAACGGTCTACAAGCTCACGGCTAACCTTGTTGGTGAAATCCGATCTAAGGTTAGCAATCCTTTCCTGGACTCTTCAAACTACCTTAAGAGCTTTCTTCTTTCCAGGAGTTCGTTTAGGGATCTTAGTGAGCATCCTTTGAACCCTCGCTAGCTCCTTCTCCTCGGACCTGAAGGACCTCAGACTTTCGATCTTTCTCCTAGACGTTCTTATGGCATGACAAGATTTCGTTGCAGACCCATCGGCACAGGTTCAGCGCCCGTGGCACCTTGGTTTTTGGGCCTTGGTGGGATAGATTCTGAACTTGTAAGCCTTGAGCACATTAATCTTTATGCTATTATCTCAATTTATATATCTCTGCATAAACTGAGGGGCTCTACGTCCTGTTACGACTACATCGCAACTTCCATTAATCCTTCGAATTAATGAGGCCGGTCTGGCGGCTGGGGTCTTCCGCCCCTCTAGACTCCCCATAAGGATAAATGTGTGCATCTTAACTTCAGGAAGGAATTTGGAGAACTCCGTCTCTCTTCCGGTCTCAGGGTTAACCGTATACCGGATATCTTCACCAGCGAACAACCAACTAATTCAGCCCTGGATACAAGCGATGCACGACCTTATTTCTTTCGCTCGACCTTTTTGCGCTTTCTTAGGCCAATCAGGATCCGCTAGAAGGGTTCTACCTATTGCGATGAAGTCTGCCTTGCCCGCACGAAGGATCTTATCTGCCAACTCAGGCGATCTTATCTTTCCAACTTCAATCACTGGTACTTTGACGTGGCTATTTACCCAAATCATGTATCCGTGGTTGAGAGCGGCGAAAATCCCTACGGAGATATGAATGGCGATAATGCCCAGCTCTGCCAGCCCCCGGACTATCTTTTCGCTATCTTTCTGGGTTAAACCGTTAGGGACTATTTCATCTGCAGATATGTGCATAAATACATGAAAATCAGGCCCAACGGCATCTCAAACAATCGTCACCACCTCTAAAGGAAAGCGCATTCTTCCTTATTCGGACCCTCCCTATGCATTATTTCTGCAATTACGGAAGGGTGATAAAAATTGAGTTATAAGCTAACCACGGACTCCGTGGGTCTCCACGAGATCACACCCTGCTTGGACGGCCAGCCTGGCAGCCTTGGCGATGACATTTACGATCTTAGGTATTTCTTCAGATCTAAGGACTCTTGGCCCCTCATTGGTCGTGGGACCCGAGATCGGAGATGAGGCAATGGGCTGTGACCCCGTGACCTTGGATTTGGTCTGCCTACCAGCGTGAAAGATCTTAGGACCAATCACTACGCTTGGGGCATGGGCTACCTCTGCCAGTTGCTTCAGCCCTGGTATAACCTCGTCAGTATGAAGGCCAAGCCGGTGATCGAAACCCTTGCCCTCCCCCCGAACGAAGGAAGACTCCAAGATTATAGCCCCTACACCACCACATGCTATCCTATCTATATTAGTGATTCCGAGATGGGTCAAAATCCTAGAGGATTAGGCAACTGTTAATTTTTCAATTAGCTATACCAGGCTTATCATCCAATTGATTTAGAAGGCGGTTTATTCTATTTGGAGGCAGGCCACCTTTGGCCCTTATCTCGTATAAAAGTCGGCGAAGATCCTTATCCCGTCCTTCAAAGCCATCTTTTTCTGACATAACAACAGCACCTCTAATTAATTAACCACGTTGATACCTGATTAACTTTGCTGTACACGTTCCACCTCAAATTTTTATAGAATCGATGCACATCAAGTCACCTCCACATAAACCACTGCATCGTTATAGCCTTTTACGATAACGGTTTTTGCAGGCTTTTTATTATATCCTGTCCAAGGGAAGCCTCGACTCCCTAATAGCTAGAAGGGCGTTCTCAATCCTATTCTTGATATTATCCTCTATGTGTTGATAAATGAGAAGAATGCGCAAGCTCTTGTCTTCAGACATAGGTAAGACCTTTCCTATTACTTTCATCCTCTGCTGCTTAATTATGCTAGATCTCCAGAAATCCTCTCAAATTAGCAGGATGTAGCAGGAGCAAAATCTGCCCTGAGGTCTATTTTCACACCCATGGCATTATGGGTACCTAAAGCATCTTCTATGCTTATTGAATTACCAGTTGCAATGTAACTTTTAAGACGTCTCCATATTGTATCGATACCCTTCGGTATCTTAATGCATTTTGGAAGATGATGCTGGCTTTCCTTCATAGCTATCCGACACCCCCCTCCTGCCTCCTTCCTATATAAGCATCTGAGATTGCAGAAAGCAGCTGTTTTAAGAAGAACCCCTCCAACATCGATATCAATAGGTGGATTGGATACGCTTCGAGAATATACTGCCACAGCCATGACAAAATATGAAAGGTTCTCTATGGTCCCCTTAGACCAAATCTTCAGTAAGTGGCTTTTCACCTTGGGGTCTATCTCTTCGTCAGCTTGTTCTACAAGGGCACGATAACCCTTAGGAGTTGGCATTAGCAAGACTTGATCAAACTCGAACTCTTTCATAGTACATCGGCTATCTACCAATTTTACCAAACGAAAGCCATATCTGTCCGCGAACTCCTCCATTTAACCTCCTTTGATAAAAGTGTTTATATCCTGAGAAATAACTAATATGGTCCATTGTATATCAGGATTTCCTAACTGTTTTACCTCAAGCATCATTACTAATTTAGATGGCTAGATTGCCTTTAGAATTTAATACAGATTTTTTGAGAGCTGATCGATCAGCTACATGAAATAAAAGAATGAATAAACTAATGTTATATTCTCTGAGGCTGCTGCTACCGATCAAATATCAATTATGGCAAAAGCTTATTATACCTTTAGTTTCTGACAAAGGAAGGCATTTTAAGAAAAAATTGAAGTGGCCCAACGTCCCTTGAATCAAGCCGATTAATTGGAGACGCTGAAGAGTTTACAAAGCGCAGAGAGATGGGTTTGTCAGCAGATGGAGGTCTTAGCATGGCCATAATGAACCTCATAAGCATCGAGGGACACCTTTGCTTCATAAGAGCCGTGGCTGGGAAAAGAAACTTACTTCAAGCTCTTGAAAGAAACCAAGGGTTCGGAGGGCGATCTTCTAAAGAAGATCATCCACTATTACAAAGGAGAGATATGGTGCACAAGCAATGTTTCTTATATATGCTGGGCGTCTCCCAACTATGATAGCATCAGTCCATCCCTCAACCTTATCAGGGGAGGTTTATGCTCCACCCTCCAAAAGCTACACTCATAGGGCCATTCTCATCACTGCCCTGGGCCCGGGTGGCACTGTCAAGAGACCCTTGACCTCGGCAGATACCAGAGCCACTATATCAGCTTCGGAGGCCTTCGGGGCGGAGGTGGCCATGGGAGATGAGCTGAAGATTAAAGGCGTCTCAAGCGACCTTAAGACCCCTGAAGACGTGATCAACGTCCTTAACTCGGGAACCACCCTCCGGCTCTTTTCGGCCATAGCATCCCTGACCGATGGAGCGGTGCTCACCGGAGACGCCTCCATAAGATCTAGACCTAACGGACCCCTCATCGAGGCTTTAAACCAGCTTGGCGCCAGGGTGATCTCCATCAGGAAAAATGACAGGGCCCCTTTGGTGATAGAAGGAAAAATGAAGGGTGGAGTAGCCAGCCTCGAAGGTGGGGTGAGCTCTCAGTTCCTCTCGGCCATCCTGGTGGCTGCGCCCTTGGCTGAAGGCGATACCAGTGTGGAGATCCAGGGGGAGCTCAAGTCCAGGCCCTATGCCGAGATCACAATAGATATGATGAAAGAGGCCGGGGTGAAGGTCAAGGCAGGCAAAAACTCCTTTGAGGTCCAGGGCGGCCAGGAGTACAATCTCAGAGGCTACACCGTTCCCGGAGACTTCTCCTCGGCCTCCTATCCCCTGGCGGCGGCTGCGGTCACGGGATCAGAGGTGACTGTCAATGGCATCTTACCTTCTATTCAGGGGGACTCTGCCATCATAGACATCCTGAGGAAGATGGGCGCCGAGGTTTCCTGGGATAAGGATAGAGGAATCCTGAGGGCCAGAGGCCATGAGCTGAGGGGCATTGATATCGATGCCAGCCTCACCCCTGACCTGGTGCCCACCATCGCCGTCCTTGGAGCCCTAGCCAAAGGAAGGACCGTGGTCTTCAATGCCGAGCACGTAAGGCATAAGGAGACTGACAGGCTCAAAGCCATGGCATCAGAGCTCTCTAAGATGGGTGCTGATATCAAGGAGAGGCCCGATGGCCTGGTAATCGAGGGTGGAAAGCTTCACGGGGCCGATGTGACTGGGTACGACGATCATAGGCTAGTCATGGCCTTGACCGTGGCAGGCATGGTAGCCGATGGCACCACCAAGATAGACACCGCAGAGGCTGTGGATGTTTCCTATCCGGGATTCTTCCAGGCCATGGAGTCATTGGGTGCGAGAGTAGCTCTAGAGAGATCTTAATAAGAGGGGGAGGTTAAGATAAAAAGATCATAAGACTTATGTACAAGTAGCGAAACTTCAATTAGGAACCACAAGTAGTAGATGGACATTCGCCCCACACCGTGGTGATAGGGCGGCGTCGGATAGGACGATCCGGGGCTGATCCAGAGTGTCCCTTGAGACTTCTGGAGGAAACAAATTGGCAGAAGCACCTAAAGATAAAAAGGCCAAGTCCAAGCAGGCTCCACAGGAAGAGGAGATACTGCACATAGTCCGCATTCTAAACACGGACCTGGATGGCCACAAGCAGGTACAGATGGCCATTACAGGGATTAATGGCGTCGGCCGCAGAGCAGCCATGATCTTTGTGAATAAGGCAGGTGTAGATCCCCATGCCATTCTGGGTAAGCTCCCAGAGGCCAAGATCAATGACCTTAAGGCAGTCGTCGAGGTCGGCGGCGGGAACATGCCCCCTTGGATGAGAAACAGGCGCAAGGATATTGGAACTGGGGACGACAGGCACATGCTGGGCATGGATCTGACCCTGATCAACAGGGAGGATCTGGACCTCATGAAGAAGATGAGGTCTTACAAGGGCATCAGACATGAGAGAGGCCTTCGCGTTCGCGGCCAGAGGACCAGGTCCACTGGCAGGACTGGAGCCATCGTAGGCGTGAGCAGGAAGAAGGAGGGCGCAGCACCGGTAGCCAAGCCAGCCGCCGCCCCCGCAGGGAAGTGAGGTGACCTAAGATGGGATATCCAGGAAAGAACAGGAAGACCTATAGCAGGCCCAAGACCCCCTGGCAGGCTGACCGCATTGCAGAAGAGGTAGAGACCGTCAAGGCCTTCGGCCTCAGGAATAAGAGAGAGCTCTGGAAGGCCCAGGCAGTGCTCAGGAAGTACAGGGAGGCCAGCAGGAATCTCCTGGCCCATGTAGCTTACGGCCAAAGGCCCAAGGAGGCCGACGAGGTCCTGGACCGACTGAAGAGGCTCGGGCTTCTGAAGGAGGGCGGAGATCTGGATGCCATTCTAAGCCTCAGGGTCCCCGACATCCTCGAGAGGAGGCTCCAGACCCAGGTCTACCGCCAGGGCCTTGCTCACACCATGAGGCAGGCCAGGCAGTTCATCACCCACGGCCACATACAGGTCTCAGGGCGCAGGGTAACCGTACCCAGCTACCTGGTGAGGCGCGGAGAGGAGATGACCATACGCTACTACATAGCATCTCCTATGTCCAAGGAAGGCCACCCTGAGAGGTCCGAGAGGACCGTGACAGCTGCAGTGGTGCCTGCAACTCCATCCGCAGTGGCTTCGACCCCAGAGGTGAGGTAAAATGGCAGAGGGAAAGTGGGGAATCGCCCACATATATGCGTCCTTTAACAACACGCTGATAACCATCACCGATATGACCGGGGCCGAGACCCTGGCCAAGATCTCGGGCGGCATGGTGGTCAAGGCTGCTAGGGACGAGTCTTCGCCCTACACGGCCATGCAGATGGCCATGCAGGTTGCCGAGGCGGTCAAGGATAAAGGACTCGTTGGAGTCCATGTTAAGGTAAGAGCGCCCGGAGGCAACAAGCAGAGGTCTCCAGGCCCAGGCGCCCAGGCAGCTATCAGGGCACTGGCCAGGGCTGGACTTAGGATCGGAAGGATTGAGGATGTGACCCCAATCCCACACGACGGCACCAAGCCCGCCGGTGGAAAGAGGGGTCGAAGGGTGTAGATTTGAAGGTCGAACTGCTGGAGCTCGAGGGGGACCGCATAAGGTTTCTCCTCAGCGGCGCCACCATGGCCTTTGCCAATGGTATCAGAAGGGTTTGCATGGCCGAGGTGCCCTGTCTGGCTATCGACGAGATAGCCCTATACGATAACACCTCGGTGCTCTTCGACGAGCAGATAGCCTTGAGGATAGGACTCGTACCCCTGAAGGCTGAGAACCTGGATACCTTTGCCAGGCCTGAGGATTGCGAGTGCGGTGGCCAGGGCTGCCCAGGATGTAGGGTGGATTTCATCCTGTCCGTGGAAGGCCCCGGGATGGTTTACTCCAGGGATATCCATTTCACTGATCCCGGAGTTACGGCTGCCTTCGATAACATTCCCCTGGTGGTACTGGGCGAGGGCGAGAAGCTGGTAATTGAGGGCTTTGCTACCAAGCGCATAGGAAGTGACCACGCCAAGTGGAACTCTGGAACTTTATGCGGCTACAAGAGCCTCCCCAGCATCGAGATCAGCGGTGCCTGCAACGGATGCGGCAAGTGCGTCAAGGAATGCCCAAGGCAGGCTCTGATCCAGGATGAGGGCGGTAGGGCGAAAGCTACAAATACCCTGAACTGCTCCTTATGCAAGCTCTGCATAGAGGTGTGCGAGGCGGGCGCGGTGAAAATCATACCCATATTGGACTCCTTCGTTATGACCGCGGAGTCCTCGGGGGAGATGCCTGCCAAGGAGCTTGTGGCCTCAGCGTCCCAGGAGATAAGGAAGAGAGCTGTGGAGTTCGAGGCTAAATTGGCCGAGCTGTCGTGAAGCTTCGGCCTTAACGCCCTTTAGCGCGTGTGAGCGGGGGTTGCCAAGCCAGGTCAAAGGCGCAGGGTTGAGGGCCCTGTCACGTAGGT
>DAXJ01000099.1:0-333 GCA_002506335.1 Methanosaeta sp. UBA114 | reverse complement strand
ATTTCGAGCGGGGGTTTCCAAGCCAGGTCAAAGGAGCAGGGTTGAGGGCCCTGTCGCGCAGGCGTTCGCGGGTTCGAATCCCGTCTCCCGCATTACTGATACCCTTTTTTGAATGGACTTCAAGTGCAACGTGACAAGGTTGCACTATGTACCGCCTGAGGTGAAGAGCAATGAAGAGGCGGTTAGAGATAGATTGGAAGAGAGATACTTCGGGAAATTTTAGTGTATCTCTACAGCGGTATAAGAGATATCTCAAGGATATCGGATTTCGAGACTCAACCATCGATTCTTATGTTGGCCAAGTCGGTAGATACCTCAAGTTTGCAGGGACCG
>DAXJ01000071.1 GCA_002506335.1 Methanosaeta sp. UBA114 | reverse complement strand
GGACTCCGCTCTACTACGAGTTGAAAGATCTTGCCGAGTATGTCCAGGATCTGACCTGCCAAATCCAGGAGATAAAGAAGGGCCAGGACGAAGCCCATGAAACCCTGGCACGGGATATCGCTAGTGACAGGAAACGTATATCCTCCCTGGAACGTCCATAGCCCAAGCCGTACTCGAATAAAGTGGCTGGTCATATAGGGGATATTAGGAATGCGCTGCTAGTCAGGAAGAAAGCTGTTAAGGACTTCCTCACCTTCCGGGATGTCGGTGAGCTTCTAGGCGTAACCCACCGCAGAGCATCTCAGATAGCCAGAATTCTTTTAGATGACTCACGATTTGTCCTTTGCTGGCACCCCACGAAGCTCAATACCAAGATTATCCGGCTCAATGCCAAAGTTGAAGTACAGAGGTTCATCCATAACGTTTATCGATGGTAGCCATCGTTCGCCAGGAAGAAGGCTTTTGATGATGCCATGCAAAATGCCCAGGATTATGCCTCAACCTTCGGCTTTAGACTGGGAAATGTGACGGCATTAATGTCGCCCAGATCTCCTGATGTAGAGATCGATCCTCCTGTAGAGGCAGGCGTCCCATATGGCGCCTTTGGATCATATTGAATACCCAACCGCTTCTGGATGGAGCCGTTCTGGGGGATGTCCTGTGATAGTGAGATGGGGCGGTTCTTCGATTGGATGGACCTCTCTCCTGGCATGGCCTATGCAGATGCCTACGTCAGAGTGGCCTATGAGCTCACCAGATATATATTGAAAGGAGGGAGGCAAAAGCCTTTAGGATACGGGAGGAAAAATTATAGGCTTCTCACCTGCACGTCCATTTCCAAGTAGCTCTTACAGTAACATACCAGAAGATGAAGAGAAACAGCATTAAGGGATATATGGCAAAGGCCGGAATTGGATGCGATATGAGGACACCGGAGTAAATATGATCTCCCAGGATCAGGGCCCCTTCTAAAAAAACCAAGGATATGAGGATGATGGCAGCAAGGCCTATGGTGACCCTGAGTAATCCGTGGAGAATAACCGCTTTTAATCCTAGGGTCGCGATAATCCAGAGAACCAGTATTGCCGAGATTATAGGTAGCCAATCCATTATGCCTCGATATAACTTTTGAAATTTATGCTTTATGCTTCACCACCTTGTGACATATATCCCTGCACAAAGCCAGAGTAGGATTTTTAAGACCTGCAGGAGGCAGCCTTAGACATTGGTAGTATTAGCACTTGATAGCATCAGCCCTTGTCAATGAGGAACTTCAGTGTGAGTTAGGGATTGATTAATCTTATATGCTTTATCGCTGTTTCCGTGGTCGAGGGACGACATGGATAATAAAAGGAGTATATATTTAATCCAGATCATAGTTCTTCTAACGGCCACGGCTATAGCTGGGTATGCTCAGGACAATAGCGCGGCTATGGCGATGAATAGCAGCCCCACGGATAATACCGGCGTGAATAACCTATCCATGAATGATAGTGCCATTAATAATACCTATGTAAATAGCACAGTTTTCGCTAATAACACAACAGTAGCTTTGTTTGTGATTCCTCTTGATGCGACACCTCTGAATACGACAATCCTTGACAGCGTCGTTTTGGACCGATCAGCTTTGGATGCTGCTGGTAAGGGAGATTCTGGTGTTGTTTCTATCAGCAATATGGCCAAAAAGGCTCCCGAGGTAACGGCATCTTCGGCTGCAGCTCAGACCCCAGCTAAGGTACCTTATGATCCAGGAGATCCCATAAAGCTCGGAAAAGTCGTTGGAGGGTGGGACCCCTACTGTTCCAACCTCATGGATGACAATACTCAGAAGCTTGGCATCCCCATCCAACCCATGAGGGATACGGGCAAGGTTGTATTCGTATGCGACATAGTCTGATTAGCAGTAGCCATATCATCTGATCTGAGATCGATGATCTACTTTGGGAACAGGGAGCATTGGATGCCCAGCTTCATATTTTGTTTTCTTATTCTTTAATACATCTCAGTATGATAAAGATATCTCCACCCGGACAGGTGACACCCACGTACCCCGCTCCCGCCTCCCAGGGCATCTTCTCGCTGAATCTCATGGCAAAGGCGGAGGGGAAGATGGCATTAAAGGCTCTGATACAAATTCCCGTAGGCTTCGGAGCCCTTGGACTGAATGTAAAAACCTACCCGTCCTTCGTCTTTGCTACCCCAATGCACTGTTCCCTGCCCCCACCTACGTTTATCACTTCACACCTTATATCATATACTGACGTTTGTTTCCTCCTGCAAAGGATTACGGTCTTTGGTTGAAAACTATATTAGATCTTTTAAGAGCTTGGATTTATCTACTTGTCTGTTTATGCCCTTTAGTTAAACCATCAAAACTGTTCAGGCCTATCTTTAGGTGCGCTCATGCTCTAAGGATCTGCACTTTTTCTGGATCGAGCCCTATCCACCTTACTTTATATCCAAGGGATTCCAGGGCCTGAGCATGGGCTTTTATCCCATATCTTTCAAAGATCCTGATGGCTTCGTGACGTTTCTTTACTCCTGCCATCTCCTTTTTCACAGCCTCAATGGTCTCTTCGCTGACTAGCTGATCGCCTAGAAGTAGATAACCATCTTTGCCCTTTTCTTTGATCACTTCTTCTAAAGCCTCTAAACTGACGCTAAATTTCCTGGCTAACTCCTCCAGGCTTACAATACCCATATCGCTATCTAGGGAGATTTTCATACCTTTTAGCTTCTCTATATCCTCCTCCGTCTGCCTCTCCCCATACTTCCTCAGAATCTTTATAATCTCCAAGTGGGGGATCTTTTTATCGAAGAAGATGACGTTATCGGCCTTGAACTCGGATCCCGAGCATCCGAGGCTTTTATTCACCAGGAGTAACAAAGGCTCTTTTTCATCGAGCCCATTGATCTTCTCTACCTTGTTTCTTAAATAGTCAGGCGTCCAAAACCCAACGATCTCGACGTAAATCCTGGTTCCTTTTCTCTCCAGGGAGAAGTCAGGGATGAAAGCGTATTTACCGGATTTAAGCACTGTCGGCTCTCTTCTGACCTTCCAGCCGTGGAAATCCAACTGATAGAACTCCTTCTCCACAGCGCTGTCAAAACCTACTTTATTTTTAACTTCTAGCCCTTTTCGGTATTCCCTTCTTCCAGCACCACTATTTCCTTCCTCATTTCTAGCATCCTTTTCTTCTTCCTCGTTTCCTTTATCCACTTCTATCTCAGATCCTCTGCCCATACCGAAGATCTCTCTCTTGGTGTGATCGAGGCAGAAATCATAGATCTTCTTTCCCTGGGGCGTCTTTCTAAGGATGCTGGCCTTAAGGTTCCATCTGGTCGAGACCATCACCGATGGCAAAAGCTTGGCAAAGGCAGTACCATACCTTTCCGTCATCTTGAAGAGAGAGATGGGCCCATCCGTGTAGATCCTTCCATCGACTATGGAGTACATGAGGCCGAGCTTCTTTATAGCCCAGAAGACCGGCTGATAGCCATCCTCTATCTGGATCTCCATCCCCAAAGCCTTGAAAAGGAGGGTTTGAGCCAAAGATAGGTTGTATTGCTCTATCAGTGCCTCCGGAGCTATAATCTGAAAGTCCTTGATGGTCAGGTTCTCATCCAGGTCGGACCAGAGGGCCTTTTCCAGATCATCGGGTCCTATGGACAGCTTTGCTGCCGCCCTATCCAGGACCTCTTTTCTCTCTTCACCGCTGATGATCAGGCCTCCAGCCTCCTCGAAGACCACCCTTCTAGCAGCGATGGGGTCGATGACCGAGTCCTCATCAACCACGCATCTCCTCTCAAGGATCTGAGCCATTCCCCTGACAAGACGGTAGTTGATATCCTCAAAGCCCTCCAGCTCTTGCGCAAGCTCCCCGTATGTTCTGCCGACATGCCTCTCAAAGATATCAATAACTGAGCTGGCAATATCCAGAGCTTCTTCATTTAAGAGGGCATAAACGGGCTCTATTCTTCCCTTGTAGATTCTTGAAACTAGCAGGTCACTGGTCAGCATTTTTTATCCTTTCAGGTTACGCCTATTAAGTTTGCGTTTGTTATGATCCTTTATTGGTTCAATGCCCTCTTTCTCTTCCTGGCCGTGTTGACCTCGCTGGTCCCAGCAGATATGATCTCGTATAAAACAGCATCTTTGCCGTCCTTTTTTCTAAGAATCCTTCCTAGGCGTTGTATAAAGGCCCTCTCGCTTCCCGTTCCACTCAAAATGATCCCCACATCGGCGTCAGGAACATCGATGCCCTCATCCAGAACCCTGGAGGTGACGACGGCTCTGTATATGCCGGACCTGAACCTGTCCAGGATATCGCTCCTCTCTCTGCTTATCGTTTTGTAGGTAATGGCTGGTATCAGGAACTCCCTGGATATCCTGTGAACAAGCTTATTATGTTCTGTGAATATGAACACCTTGCCATCCCTGTGCTCTCTTAAAATCTCGGAGAGCTTATGAACTTTGGAAATGCTGTTAAAAGCTATATACCTAGCCTTATTCCTGGCTAAAAGAGCCCTCCGGGCCTCCGGATCTCTGCCGCTCCTCATGATCATCTTTTGGAAGTCGTTTATGTTTCTCATGTAGAGGTTGTTGGCAGAAAGGTAGCCCGAGAAGATCCTCCTGTTCTTTAGGTATTCCTCTTTCTCTTCTTCAGTTAACTCGACCGCCAGCTTCTGGATTCTAAAAGGCGATAGGTGCTCTCCTATAAGCTCGGTGACCCTTTTTTCAAAAACCTTTCCGCCAACCAGCCGATTAAGCTCTTTGTGCAGGCCGTCCTCACGCTCAAAGGTGGCGGTCAGACCCATTCTATAGGGGGATGCGAACATTTCAGCTATGTTTCTGTAGCCTTCAGCCGGGAGATGATGGACTTCGTCGAAGATTATGAGGCCAAACTTGTTTCCGAGGCTCTCGGCGTGAAGGTATGCTGAATCGTAGGTGGATACGGTCAGGGCCTTTATATCCCGTTCTCCTCCGCCTAGAATTCCCACCTCGGTCTTGAACTCCTCTTTTAACCTTGAACGCCACTGCTCCACGAGGCTGAGGGTTGGGGCTACAACAAGGGTCGGAGTATTGAGCATGGATATGGCCTTTATTCCTACTAGGGTCTTGCCGCTACCTGTTGGGAGAACTATTACACCCCGTTTATCGTTGGCCATCCACGTGTCCAGGGCCTGCTTCTGGTAGTCTCTCAATCTGATGCTGCTTTGAAGCTCATAGCAGGGTACGAGGTTTAGAACGCGATCTTCGAAACCGAAGCTGGATACCCTCAGAAAATCGGAGATATCCTTGTAGTATAGAGCCATGGCCCTGAATGCTTTTGATCTCTCATCCCAGGTGGAGTTGGGCACGTGGATATTTCCATTGATCAGTATGGTACCTCTATCGAAGGTAAGCTTCATGGTCATGATCTGATCTACCATCGATCTGCAAGTTTAAATGCTTTGAGACTAAAAAATGAGGCCAGGATAAATATCGCCCTCTAATTTGGAGCTAAATCTCAAAAGGCAAAATTCATTCAACCTTCAATTAACCAGATGATGGAATGAGATGAAGGACATATCTCACTATAGCGCCTCTGGACTTGGTCTCTTCGATGTTCTTTCCCAAAACTCAGTAATTGCGTTTTTCTATCCAACTTGCCATAATCCCTCTCCAGAGTGAATTTCCTTGGTAAGGATGCTCAAAACGCCCATCAAGGGCCTGTTCGCATCGTCCTCTATGAGGGCAAACCCCAGGCAAAGGCAGAAGATCACTATGGCTGGCATCATGTCGTAGGAAAGAGAATGAAAGATATTATAGGGAATGAACGTTTCGGCGATATTTACGTAATCGGTGGAGCGGAGATCCGTTGTGCTGAAGATGGCGGCATTTTCCAACTATGGAAAGGCCAGCTGCATGGAGAAGAAGTCGATCAAGCCTATGATCCAAAAGAACAGCATTACTGATCCGGCTTTAATGATCGGGTCCTTCACATCGGATTACTTTAGGCCTCCCATGCCTAAAAGGAGAGATCTTGTCACTGAGGGACAATCGTTATCTTCCAAACGTTGATGAAGGCGATGGCTACGGTTTCTAATGTAGAGCACAAATTACCGAAGATAAGGCCAGCCAGGATGCCAGCCATGAAGCCGTCCATCTGGTCATAGGAGCAAGTCTCCTTTAAGACCTCCTCTTGAGTTTTAAATACCAGCGAAGACTAAGGATTCCTACATGACCTCCTACCTTGAGCATCCTCTGCTCAAGCCTAACCTGGTGGAAAAGAGGCTCTTCCAGATCGACCTGGCTTCCAGGGCCCTTCAATCCTCAGCCCTTATAGTGGTACCGACAGGCCTCGGAAAGACTGTGATAGCCCTCATGGTCATCCTGGCCAGGCGGGAAAAGGGTAAGGTCCTATTTCTGGCTCCCACCCGGCCCCTTGTGGAGCAGCACGCCAACTTCCTTCAGAAGGTCCTGAGGGATGAGGGCTCAGTGGTCTTTATGACCGGAGAGACTGCTCCTGAGCGCAGGTCTGAGATATGGATGGAGTCCAAGATCATAGTCTCGACGCCCCAGGTGGTGGAGAACGATCTTCTATCCAGGAGGATTAGCCTCGAGGATGTCTCCTTAGTAATATTTGATGAGGCCCACAGGGGCGTTGGAAACTATGCTTACGTTTACATAGCCAAAAGATACGGGCGGGAGGCGGCCCATCCCCTGGTTCTGGGAATAACCGCAAGTCCGGGGAGCCAAGGCGAGAAGATAGAAGAGATCTGCTCCAACCTGGGGATAGAGACGATTGAGACCAGGACCGAGGACGACTCCGATGTGGCACCTTACGTCCACAAGAAAGAGATCGAGTGGGTAAAGGTCAGGGTTCCAGAGGAGCTTTTGCGCCTTAGGACCACCCTGGAGGATGCCTTAAAGAATAAGATAGAAGCTATAAACCAATTGGGATTGGATGAGCAGGCCTTTGGATTCAAAGAGGCCCGTGTAGGCCCTAAATCCTCTAAAACTGAGCTTTTATCCCTCCAGGGGAAGCTTCAGGCCTCGATTTCCAGAAATCCAAACAGTGAAGTCTTCAAAGGTCTCTCTATCTTGGCTGAGATCATGAAGATAAAGCACGCTGTGGAGCTGGCAGAGACCCAGGGGACTGATTCCCTTCGAAGATACTTCGATAGGCTGAAGAGCGAGGCTGCCTCCAGGTCCGGCTCCAAGGCATCAAGAAGGCTCATGGAGGATGCCAGAATTAGAGAGGCTATCGAATCCCTTCAGCAAATAGATATAGAGCACCCGAAACAAGCTGAGGTCTTAAGGATCCTTTCGGAGCAGCTGGAGATAAAGCCAGACTCCCGGGCCATGGTATTTGCCAACTACAGGGATACGGCCAGCTCCATACTCAAGACCTTGGAGAATGCCGAGGGAATAAGAGCCGTGAGGTTTGTGGGCCAGAGCAACAGACAGGATGACCAGGGCCTGAGCCAGAAGACGCAGGGAGAGATACTGGAGAAGTTCAGGGCCGGAGAGTACAACGTCCTCATAGCCACCTCTGTGGGTGAGGAGGGAATAGATATCCCTGCCACGGATATGGTTCTCTTTTACGAGCCCGTGCCAAGCGAGATAAGATCGATACAGCGGAAGGGAAGGACGGGTAGGGCCAGGGCCGGAAGAGTTGTGGTTCTCATAGCCAAAGGCACCAGAGATGAGGCTTACTACTGGATCAGCGATAGAAAAGAGAAGAGCATGCAAAAGCAGATCCGGGGGTTTTCCAACAGTTCTGGTGGTATTGGTGGTTCAAGAGGTTTTAGTAATTTCTCAGCCCTGGCTGAGGCCCACAATACCTCAAAGTCTAGGCAGGCCAAGATAGGCGAGGTTAAGGACGAAGCTGAAGCATCGAAGCCTGGATCTGTTTTCGTGGATCCAAGAGAAAGGGAGATGGGCAAGCTTTTAGAATCCCTGGGATTGGAGATCACTCTCAAGACTCTTGAGGTTGGCGATTACGTAGTAAGCGATAGGATTGCTATAGAAAGAAAGACCGCTGAGGATTTCGTGGCCTCAGTTATAGACCCCGAGAGGAACTTATTCGGCCAGCTCTCCGACCTGGCCAGGACCTACGACAGGCCCGTGCTCATCTTGGAGGGCTCTAACCTTTACTCCCGGCAGGTCCATCCCAACTCCATTCGGGGAGCTCTTGCAGCGGTGGCCGTGGATTTCGGGGTACCCATAATACCCACCCAGAGCCAGGAGGACACCGCCCAGGTGATATCCATGTTGGCCAGGCGCGAGGCCGCCGAGGGAAGGGATTCCAAGGTTCATGGCAGAAAGACTGCAAGGACGCTAAAAGAGCAGCAAGAGTATCTGATCTCCTCCATTCCCAGCGTGGGTCCGGCGGTGGCCAGAAACTTGCTCAGACATTTTGGATCCATAGAAAAGGTAATGACCGCTTCAGAGGAAGATCTACAGAAGGTAGACCTGGTGGGGCCGAAGATCGCCGAGAGGATCAAGGAACTGGTTGGCGGAGATTACAAAGGGTGAAATCAAAAAGCAAACTGCCGGTGAGGCCAGGTGAACATCACAGCAGGGTTAGCCTAAATCGATATTCAGATACGGCGCATGCTTAAAGAGCACCATGAGCTGTCGAGATATGCGATAAAGGCGGATGGAGATTGGTTGGGCATTGCAGGTTATACATGCATCTGGGCACATCAAGGCTAGTTTACCAAACGATAAATAGACGCTACTCATTCGATATTATAGTCACCAGCTTAAAAGGCCTTGATAGGAGGTCCAATAAATCTGCTATCACCAACCTAGGATGAAATCAGATCTTTCTTAAGATGAACTCGTCTAGATTAGGCCTGGTCAGGTTGCCCTCATATCTGCCCACAAGTTTTCCATCTTTGAAGATGAGCAAGGTCGAGTATTCCGATAAGCTGAAATCGCTTCTGACCTTTGGGGTGACATCCACTCTTAGCTATCCAAAGATCACTTCGCCCTGAAGCTCATGTGCCAGTCCCTCCACTGCTTGTTCATGCCCGGCAGGCATCGCTACCCAACTGCCCGGCATTCCAGCGCCAGGCAAGGGTAGCTCCGGACTGCTGTGCTCAGGCGGTCATCGTCCAGAGCCAGGGTACCATCAGGATAGTTCTTAACATCGCTTGGATCTATTGCGTTTACAAGACAGATCTCTGGAATTAAAACTACTATAAATATTGATATAAGAGAATGAGATACCTTGGAAGTTCTTAACCTTGAGGAGGATAATAGATAGGTGATAATACCTTTAACCCTCTTTAACTCCACCACACCAATGTATTCTTTAAAATTATAGACCGCCATAGTTAAATGTTTTGGCGATTAGTGAAAGGTAATCTGGTGAATTGGCATTAAAAAGCAGTACAATAAGGGTTCTGCTACAAGAAATACTATCATAAGAAACACTATCAATGACATATATTGCTGTAAAATTGTTATGGCATTGATACCGATTGTAGAATTATCCTTGTATTAACAGAGTAGAGTTGATATACGGTTATAGCTATGGATATCCGATAACCCTGGGATGGCAAAATCAACTTATATGATTCCGGAGATTGAAAGCTCTGACTTTCTTTCTGTCACCCTTAGAAATAACAGCCGCGATCGTTGTTAGTATTCTTTAAAGATACCCCAGGATCGCCTCCTCTAGCTGTCCGTTAGGGGCAAATCCCATATGCTTTCTCACCAGATATCCTTTTTTAAACATTAGAAGTGTTGGGAACTTCATGACCATATAATCGAGGACCATGCCTGCGTTATCATCCATATTAAGCGCCTGCCAAAGGCCACGTATCCACGGAGGTCCCAGGCCATCTCCGGCAGAATAGAGTACATGCTCCGGCAGGGATTGCAGTCTCTATTCCAAAAACCTATGACAAAGTAGCGGTATTCATTCTTGGCCTTATAGGCGGTGTCATCATTTAGCTCCAGATGATTATAAGGTAACATATTCGGCTCATGAGTGCTCAAACCTTTGTCTGTGATGGATAGCTGTCTATGTCCTACTCCTGGATTGTTAGATTGTTCGTATCGCCATCCTTCATCCCAAAACTGCTATGCTTTCAAGATCCTGGGATGCGGTCTGGATCGTGGAGTTCATGGCAGGACAGTCCTGGCAATCCCCACCCCATGCGTAAAGGGCGAAGGGAGTGTAGCTCTGGACATCGGAATCGACATTATCATCGGCAACATTAAATGCCGTGCTTGGAAATGCGGATGTAATCTCAGGGATTGCATTTGAGGTGTTCTCATTTGGCTGTGCCATGGTTATTCTAAGAAGAAGGAGATTCCAGAAAAAGAGCAGATGCAGCCAATGGGTGTTATTTCTAACCCTTATATACATCAACCTTAACTAATTCTGTTGGAGAGATCCTTGATAATTAAAGGTTTGCCTTGGGAGGGTCCTTAGAATAAGGATAAAGAACAAGGATAAATTGGAGACCGGAAATATATAAATCCAAAAAAAAAATTTTTGTTGGAGGGAATGGGCTTTTCCCATCCCTTGAAACAGTCCCTTAAGCAGCTATCAGCTATCCCGTGAGCCCATGGGCTGATGGACCCATAAGCAATCCATCAGATTGTGAGCTGCCCCTTTTCGTAAAGATCCCTGACCACCTGCTCCAAGCCAGTGCCTTTGACCTCGCCGGCGTAGTCGGGAAGGGTTGCTACCAGCTTGTTATTGTAATCTTTCTTCAGCTCATCAATGTAGCTTAGCTGGGACTCCCTCTTGTGGAGGCAGTAATCACACTGGCAGCCGGTCCCCACGACGTGGTTTATGATGATGGAGCTGACGTTGACCCCATGGCTCTCCACAGTCTTTATGAGGCGCCTGCTCTCCATGACCGCTGCCTTCTCTGGGATGGTGACCACGTTGATGGTTGCAACCTCTGGATCAATCAAGACGGTCCTCATGGTCTCGGCCTTCATTCTCATGGACCTAACTTCATTCAGGACAGCATCTCCAAATCCCGACTCCAGCATGTTCAATACGCCCATCCACTTCTTTCTGACTCCTAGAATCCTGGTGACGAATCCGGTGGTGACCGAGGGCAGCTGTAAAAGGGGAAGAACCATGGCTGTCGGGGCCGAGTCTATCACTATGATCTCGTACGTCTTCTCCAGGAGGACATCGTAGAGCTTGTCCATGAAGATGAGCTCGTTTACCCCGGGCATGCTTCCGAAGTCGTCGGGCTTCACCTCCATCTCGAAGAGGCCGAAGAGGGCCGTAAGCATGGATTTATACCTCCTGTAGAAGTTCCTGGACTCCTCACGCAGATCGGGCTCGTACCCCGAGAGGCGGTCGCTGATCTGGGTAGGCTTGCTTCCCAGGTCTATCTCGAAGATATCTGAGAGGGAATGGGCAGGGTCCATGGAGAAGGCTAGGGTCTCCTTTCCCTGGCGGGAGGCCCACATGCCGGTGGCAGCAGAAGTTACGCTCTTTCCCACACCGCCTTTACCTGCAACATAAATAAGTCTCATCTCACTTGCTCCAAAGGATTCCATTTAACTGCTACATTAAATATTTGCACCGCTTACGTAAATATTGCACCTGCCATGGTGCAAAGCCTTAATATTAGATCGTACCATCCCTCAGACCAACATCCCTCGGGATCGAAAGTAACCTACTGGAGAGAGGCCATGAAGCGAAATATAAAGGTTGAGCGCCTGGTTCAAAAGCCCATGGAGTCGCAAGAGACTGAGCTTGTGGAGAGGAAGGGCATAGGCCACCCCGACAGCGTTGCCGATGGCCTTGCCGAGTCCATAAGCCGGGCGCTTTGTCAGGAGTACAAGAAGAGGTTTGGCGCCGTGCTCCATCATAACACCGATAAGACCCAGATAGTGGCTGGCAGGTCCCATCCGGCCTTCGGTGGAGGCGAGGTCATCTGTCCCATATACATCCTCCTGACGGGCAGAGCCACCAGAACCTTCGAGGGAGAGGAGATCCCCGTAGACACCATAGCCATCAAGGCCGCCAGGCAGCTTCTCCAGGAATCCCTCACCAACCTGGAGGTCAATACCCAGACCATCCTCGACGCCAAGATCGGCATGGGTTCCTCAGATCTGCGCGACGTCTTTGGCAGGAAGATACCCAGCGCCAACGATACATCTTTCGGTGTAGGTTATGGCCCTCTCTCTGAAACCGAGACCGTAGTCTATCAGACCGAGAGGGAGCTCCTGAAGCTCAAGAGGAATGGCATGCCCGCCATAGGCGAGGACATAAAGGTCATGGGCATGAGGGAAGGAGACATCATCAACCTGACCATCGCCTGCGCCATGGTCGATAAGTATGTGGGCGATATGAAGGAGTATCTTCAGGTCAAAAAGGATATAGTAAACCACCTCCAGGAGTTTACGTCCCAGTTCACCGCCCGAAAGGTCATGCCCCAGGTAAACGTCGCCGACTGCGAGGATCATGGGGCCGTTTACATCACCGTCACCGGAACCTCGGCTGAGATGGGCGACGATGGAGCTGTGGGAAGGGGCAACAGGACCAATGGCCTCATAACTCCCAACAGGCCTATGAGCCTGGAGGCCACCTCCGGCAAAAACCCCATCAACCACGTTGGCAAGATCTATAACATCATGGCCATGCTCATTTCTAAGCAGATTGCCGACGAGGTGGACGGCGTCAGGGAAGTGTATATAAGGCTCCTCTCCCAGATCGGCCATCCCATAGATCAACCCCATCTGGCGAGCATACAGACCGTTCTCAAGGATGGAGCCAACATGGACCAGGTCCAGGCTGCAACCTATGAGCTCGTCAATGATTGGTTCGAGAATATCCCCAAGGTCCAGGAAATGATCTTCAAGGGAGAGATCAGCACCTATTAGAAGTCCTTCACCGGACTTCTATTATTTTATTTTTATTTCTTCTACCCGTGTTGATCCAATCATCGCCCATGTTTCGAGTCCAAATTGAAGGCATCGAAGCTGTGAACCTTCCGTACAAATACTTCCTGGTCCGGGAATAAGCCGCTGGTATCAGGGATGTTGATGTTCATGGCTTTAGGATGATAGACAGAGAGTTTATCCCAAAATCCATCCTAACATAAGGCTGCATGCT
>DAXJ01000089.1:31202-61192 GCA_002506335.1 Methanosaeta sp. UBA114 | reverse complement strand
CTCAGGGCCAAGGAAACAAGGTCGAGGGGATTTTGTGCCGATGTCTGGTGGGTTATTTGCGGATTTATTTACTCAGGGTGGGATCTTTCATAGTAGAGATGTCTTAAGGCCTACCTATACGCCGACCGAGCTGCCTCATAGAGGGGAACAGATCAATGCTCTGGCCTCGGTCCTGGTGCCTGCTCTCAGAGGAGAGACCCCGTCCAATGTCCTGATCTATGGCAAGACGGGAACGGGCAAGACCGCAGTTGCCAAGTTTGTGGGAAAGGAGCTGGAAGAGGCAGGTTTCGGAGTCAAGTGCTCCGTGATTTACATCAATTGCGAGGTGGTGGATACCCAGTACAGAATCCTGGCCCATCTGGCCAGGCACTTCGATAAGGAGATTCCCATGACTGGGTGGCCCACAGACCAGGTCTACGCTGAGTTCAGGAACGCCCTGGATGACGAGAGGAGAGTTGTCATCATCATGTTGGACGAGGTGGATAAGCTGGTTAGGAAGGGTGATGATGTTCTATACAACCTCTCCAGGATCAACTCAGACCTCCTCCAATCCAAGGTATCCATAATAGGCATCAGCAACGATCTAAAATTCACCGAGTTCTTAGATCCTAGGGTTAAGAGCTCCCTTGGCGAGGATGAGATCATTTTTCCTCCCTACAATGCCGAGCAGATCAAGGATATCCTGGAGCAGAGGGCCTCTCTGGCCTTTAAGCCGGGGTCCCTGGAGGAGGGAGTTATACCCCTCTGCTCTGCCCTGGCAGCACAGGAGCACGGCGATGCCAGGAAGGCTCTGGATCTCCTGAGGACCTCTGGGGAGCTGGCTGAGAGGGCCAGGAGCGTCGTGGTGCTAGAGAGCCACGTCAGATCGGCCAGGGAGAAGATAGAGCTAGACAGGGTAGAAGAAGTGGTCAAGACCCTACCTACCCAGTCAAAGCTCGTTCTCTACAGCATAGTCCTCCTGGAGGAACAGGGAACGAGAAATATCACTACCAGTGCTGTGTACAACATGTACAAGCAGCTCTGCCCTATGGTGGATACCGATTATCTGACTCACAGGAGGATCACGGATCTTATAGCCGAGCTGGACATGCTTGGAATACTCCACACGGTGGTGATAAGCAAGGGAAGGTATGGCAGAACCAAGGAGATCACTCTATCCATCTACCCAAGCAAGCTAAAGGTTACTCTTCTCCAGGATTATAGGCTTAAGGTTCTATCCAGCGTTAATGTGCCTACTCAGGCCAGGCTGGGCCTCTGAGGTCTATTTTTAATCCTATCCTAGGCCGTATCAGTGGGTCGTCTTTTAATCCCGTGGTAGCCACCTCTGATGGGAGATATAGTTGGAGGAAATATTCGTTGTCACCTTATTGCTGGCTCTAGTTGCACCTGTCTTTGCCCAGTCCGATGATTATAACAGAGGTGTCAGAGACTTCTTGAAGGCAGGGTGGGATGTGACCCAGGCTCTGAACTCGGGAGATCAGAGTGCTTACAGCAGGGAGGCTTCGGCCTGGAACAATATGGCTCAGACCTACTTGGTGCCTGAATATATCCTGAATGTCGGCGCTTCTGGATCTTCTGCTGCGTCAGCCGTGCTTCCGGGGAGCAACGGACGGATCGATGGCCTGACTAACATTCCAATCGGTTCTCAAGTTGCTTTGCCTGGTAGGGCTAAGCGCTCTTATGGTCCCTTTATGGATGATACCTGGAAGCCCAACATTTAATTTTTTTATTTTCTAATGTGATTTAAAAAAAATAGCCTTAAGGGATCAAGCACAGGGCAATTAATCAATCCTAATGGCGCCGCATGTGTTGTTGCCCCAGAGTTGAATGGACTTCTCTATCGAGAAGACACCAGTCAGGTCTTCGATGCTCCTACCCAGCTCGTCGCAGCGCCCCTTTATATTGGCCTTTGGATACCTTGATATCCCGTCTATAATTGGCAGCGGCGGCAATGCCCACCGATATTAAAGTCATCAAAATTAAGAGCGATCTCCTTTTCAGGTCCATCCCTCCTTGGATCAGGTTAAATATTTAACTTAAATATCTTTGGAATACCGAAATAACAGCGTGGGTTTTGTTTTTAACGCTTACACCGCAGGTTGCGGGGGTACATCGGCGTGACCCGATGGAAAATCTCATGGGTATGCAGCAATGCTTAACCGTTAATAAGCCATAATATTCAGATACAGCCTTGAAAAAGTGGCTTAGAAGGCGATAAATGAGACCCAAGGTAACCTTTTCCTCAATAAAACATGACCTTTGAATAACTCATCCTTACCGGTAAAGTAATGCGTCGATCGGGATTCGAACCCGAGTTTAGGCGTTGGCAACGCCTAGTGATAACCGCTACACTATCGACGCCCGCTCTGGGTGTGCATCTCCTTCCAATTACCTCCTTACCTAAAAATGTTGCGCTCGGAGGGGTGGTGCAGGATACCTTTTATCTACTTGAGGGTGTCCCATATCTTTGGTGAATTCGTTTGCACGACGTCGTCATAGTGGGGGCCGGCCCTGCAGGGCTCACAGCAGGGATGTACTGTGCCAGGGCGGGCAGAAAGACTCTGGTCCTGGGCAATATCTACGGCTCTCAACAGTCCATGGGAGGCCTTTATGAGAACTATCCCGGCTTTCCTGATGGCATCCAGGGCATAGAGCTCTCCGAGCGCATGCTTCAGCAGGCCAAGAAGTTCGGCGCCGAGAACCAGCCGGAGAATGCATCCAAGGTAGTCAGCCTTGGGAACCTCTTCAGGATAAAGACCGAGTCGTGGCAGTATGAGGCCAGGGCCCTGATCCTGGCCATGGGATCCAGCCACAGGAAGCTTGGAGTTCCGGGGGAGGAGAAGTACGCGGGCAAAGGAGTCTCCTACTGCGTCCACTGTGATGGCGCCCTCTTCAAGGGTAAAGCTGTGGCAGTGGTCGGTCGGGGCAACGGCGTAGCCAGGGGGGGTCTGTACCTGGCCAACCTGGCGGAGAAGGTCCACCTCCTGAACACCGAGACCAAGCTCTCGGCCGAGTCCACCTACATCGATAGGCTCAAAGGCCTAAGCAATGTGGCTGTGGTCAATGGGGCTGATGTCACCGGCATCAATGGCGACGATCTGGTCTTGGGGGTCGAGTTTAACGTGGGAGGGACTCCCAGGTCTGTCAAGGTCTCAGGGGTCTTCGTGGAGATCGGTATGAAGCCCAACGTCGAGCTGGCCCAGGATCTGGGAGTGGAGTTGACCCAAGGGGGCTTTGTCAAGGTCAATCGTCTCAACCAGGAGACCAACATCCTGGGGGTCTTTGCAGCCGGGGATATCACCGGTGGAAGGATGCAGGTGACAACGGCCGTGGGATCAGGGGCCTCAGCGGCCATAAGCGCCAATCAGTATATATCCAGCCATGCGTGAGATCGACCTGACCAGGCCAGTCTCAGTCTGGCGGTCTAAAGACCTCTTCCAAGGGAGGGAGGCTGAGTCCCTCACGATCATACTGAGAACTCCTGGGTGTAGCTGGGCCAGGTGCACCATGTGCGGCTACCCTGTGGAGGGGGCCCCAGCCACAGAGAAAGATCTTCTGGTCCAGTTTGGAAGAGCCATGGAGAGGCTCTCTCCAGGGGCTGAGGTGGTGAAGATCTACACCAGCGGAAGCTTCCTGGACCCAGGGGAGCTCCCAGAGGTGGTGAGGGATCACATCCTCGATTCCCTCAAGGCCATGGGCGTGAAGAAGCTGGTGCTGGAGACCAGGCCTGAGTATATCACTCCTGAGAGAGCAAAGGCCTGCCTCTCCAGGCTGGAGACAGAGTTTGCCCTTGGTCTAGAAACCGCCAATGACCTGGTAAGGCAGAAGTCGGTTTGCAAGGGGTTCTCCTTCCGGGACTTTGTTAAAGCCTCGGAGATCGTACACAATCTTGGGGGAAGGATCAAGGCCTACCTCCTCCTCAAGCCTCCTTTCCTCTCGGAAGGAGAAGCCATAAGGGATGCCGTCTCCTCTGCCAGGGCAGCCAAGCCTTACGCTGACATGATTTCCCTGAACCTATGCAACGTCCAGAAGAAGACTACTGTGGAAAGGCTCTGGGAGAGGGACGAGTATAGGCCTCCCTGGCTTTGGTCGGCGGTAGAGGTTCTTAGAAACTCCCCCGGCCCCATCATCTGCGATCCCGTGGGCGCAGGCACCAGGCGGGGTCCCCATAATTGCGGCGAATGTGATGGGGCGGTAGCTGAGGCCATAAGGAAGTTCTCCTTGACCCAGGACCCCAGGGACCTGGTGGGTCTGGATCACTGGTGTAGGGCTACCTGGCGGAAGGTCGTAGAGCTGGAGGAGAAGTCCTTTGGAACGCCCTTGGTTTGAAGAATAGTTATCTGTAGGCATCTCCTTTGGCAGCTTTGGCTGTTGCATTGTAGACTAAGGCCAGCTCGATACCATGAGCTGTGGCAGTGGTCATAAAATAAGAAGTAAAAGATCAAGCGCATCGACTATCGGTTTGGCTGCTCATTCGCTGCTTTGATCAATGAGGTGGTATCACTGTCACGGCCCAGTGCCCAGCACTGCGCTTTGTCTTAGCTACGCTTTTGTCCTATATTCCTATAAGGGATCGGCCCTTACTTTTCTGGGCATTCTCCCTTCACATCATGCCTGGTCACCTCAGCCCTGGCCTCTTATGCTTTATGACCTTCGAACTGGCAGTCATTTACGTACTGGTCATCCTTCTTTACATCAACTCTGGCCTTATTTATAGTTCTACCTGCCATTAATAGTCGGCTTCTGTTTTTTTGTAATTAATTATCTGATATTCTGGCACCGTTTATTCACATGGCGTTAGCTCATCAGATGTTATGCTCCTCCCAAAGCGTTGCTCTGATAGGTCCGAGCATTTTAAGATCAATACCTAGCCGGACGTGGCGAAATTCTAGGCCTCCGCAGCTGCGAGCTGGATCTAAAAACTCTACTTGTTGGAATAAGTGGTATCCGGAAAAGAGACACTGAGAAATAACAAGGACGACTGAGAGCAGAGCTTACTTTTGCGCTGCTTTCTTTTACTCATTTTAAAATTGACAACTTTTAATAATCTAATCGCTTTCTTCTAGTAGCCTCTAATGATCTTTTATTCCTCTCCTGTCAGGCTAATAGAAATAAGTTGTAGTTCGGGACGGGCCTTTTAGATTTAATGAACATGATCAGTCGCCGTACGGTCTGCATCTAACCCTTCTTCGAGGAGAAAAATACCTGAAAATATGCTATCAGGTTTAACGGATTGCCATAGAACCACGCTTATGTAAAATGGAGGCCCCCGGAGAATCTGTCAGCGCCTGTCGCCGCTTTTCTCCTCGCTTTTGCCTACATATTTTATGCCCGGTGTGTTGAGGTACCATCTGCCCTTCTTGCCATTTATGAACTCCATGGCCTTGGAGTAATCATCGAAGTACTGAGTCTCATGGCTGTCAAGGTTCGTCGCCGAGATCCTCGGATCCAGGGCTAGGCCTTGTCTGGCCAGAGCCTTTTCTACGTCCCTTCTGATCCGGCTTTTCTCTCTGGGAGTTATTCCTTCTTTCCCGGAGTCTTCTCCTTCTGTCATGGTTTGAACTGACTACATGGATACTATAGATTGGATGGCTTTGCTTTTCTCAGGGCCCAGCGCAGGTATTCCACGGTGGGAAACTCGTGGATGGAGGTGACCACGATGATGCCGTTGCCGTATTTTCCTACGGCCAGAATGGGCCTTCCATTGGAATCGGTCAGGACCGTTTGGTAGCCTTCCCCCGGGACCAGGTAGCCGTCGCACTCCGGGGTCTCTGTGCAGGTCACGCAGGCGCATTCTCTGTGCTCGCACTCTTGCTTTCTTATCTTCTGGGGACCGTAGTCACACACGTACTTCAGGGGCAGAGGCAGCCAGTCGTAGTTGTGCTCGGGGACCAGGGCGCCGTAGATCGTGAGGACCCCTCCACCCTTGATGAACTCGGCGATTCTGCTTTTAGCCGCTGTGAGGGACTGAAGGGCCTTGGAGTACTGGGGATTGGCAAAGCCGGTGGGCACCACCAGCATTTTGTACCTGGGCAGGAAAGGGCTACCTAGGACGCTTACTTGGAGGAACTGGCATTCTGCGCCTAATTCCTCGAAGAGCTTCTCGAAGAGGAAAGTTCTCTCTCCCAGAAGGGCGATATCGGGCATCTGTCAACCAACTGGACGCGCTAGAGGATATCTCTTTCGGTTTTAAAGGGCTTCTTAGAAGCTATAAAATTAAGTTTAAAATTTCGAGTTTTCTCCAATAGACTTATTACTATTTAAGATGAATTTACCCGCTAGATATGGAACAGGAACTGATGAGGATAGGCGTTTCCCTGCCCGAGAAGTTGCTATCCAAGTTCGACGAGATCATACTTCAGAGGGGCTACTCCTCCAGGTCGGAGGGCATCAGGGACGCTATCAGAAACTACATAATCCACTATGAGTGGATGAGCGATGTCCAGGGGGAGCGCGTGGGTGTCATAACCCTGGTCTACTCCCACTCCCAGCGCGGCCTGGTGGACAACCTGACTGAGATACAGCACGAGTTTGGCACCATCATCCAGTCCAGCCTCCACGTCCACCTGGACGAGGATAACTGCCTGGAGGTCGTGGTCCTGAGGGGCGATGGTCAGCAAGTCAGAAAGGCGGCTGAGAGGATGATGTCCTTGAAGGGAGTCAAGCACGTGAAGCTTTCCACAACCTCGGTGGGGAAGGAACTCTGACCAGATCTACAGCCAGGGAAATATCGCCGGGAGTCTACCTCGCCGAGGTAGACGGACACCAGAGGCTGGCAACTCTCATGATCGCCCCAGGATCAGTCTACGGCGAGAGAATAGTTAATGGCTACAGGATATGGGACCGGAGCCGCTCCAAGCTCTCGGCCCTGATCACCAAGGATTTCTCTCTGCCCCTGAATAGGAGCTCCAAGGTCCTTTACCTGGGGGCAGCCACGGGTACCACCGTGAGTCACGTCAGCGATGTGGTGACGGAAGGCCTGGTGTACGCCGTGGAGTTCTCTCCTAGGTCCATGGTCGATCTTCTGAGGCTCTGCGATGCCAGGAAGAACATCATACCTATTTTGGCCGATGCCTCCAGGCCCGAGGGCTACTGCTCCATGGTCGAGCCCGTGGACATGGTTTATCAGGACGTAGCCCAGCCCAACCAGGCGGAGATCGCCACAGCAAACTGCGCTAGATACCTCAAGCCTGGAGGTTACCTGGTATGGATGATGAAGACCAGGTCCATAGATGTGACCTCGGCCCCAAAAGATGTTTTGAGCTCAGAGATCCTGGGGCTCAAGGGCCTCCAGGTCCTAAAAGTTATGGATCTGCTGCCCAGTCACAGGGATCACTGGGCAGTGATCGCTTCCAGGGCTAATGAGCCTTGAAGATCCTGGATATCCCATCGGCGATCATGTTGGGTATGAGCCTCACGTAGCCCACTAGGGGAATCTTTACCCTGGCCACGCCTATCACCCAGTCTTTTTCCACCGGGGTTAGGTAAGATATGCCCTCGCCGACGTAGGAGCTGTTATCTGCCCTGTATATGATGAGGCCTGTAGCCTTATCCATGAATATGCTTTCGCCGCCCACCTCGATGATCTCCCCTTTCTTCTGCTCCTGGGCCAAGTAAGTGGTGTTGGCCAGGCCAAGGATGGCCCCAGCGGATTGGTCTATGACATCGTTATGGTCGCCTTTGGTGATGTAGCCAGCGAAGGGAGCCTTTGGCCCGCCCTCCCACATGGGATCGCCCTTATTGACATACCTTAGAGCCCTATGAATTATGGGTGTGGCCTTGTAGGGAGGAATTGGCATGCCCATCAGGGCCTTAGCCTGGTCCAGGAGCCCCATTCTCTCTTTGCCGTAAGGCCTGTAGAGAACCACGTCTCCAGGCTTGTTAAAGGCGGTGTAGCCGGTCTTCTCCGCTTCGTTCCAGGTTGTCACCTGGGTCCTGGAGGAGCCCTGTACGAGCACTATGTCGCCGATGTTCAAGTTAGGTACCATGCTTCCAGACTCCACGGCCACCATGGGCGTCCAGAGGCCCAGGAGGAGCTGGGAGGCCAAAGACACCGCGCCCACCACCACTACGACAAATATTATGTCGGAGACGAAGCCGGGCAGATGCAGGTCTTCTTTCAGCCTTTCAAAGATATTCATTGGCTAGGTTTATCAGTTGACAGGACCTTATACCCCTTTCGATGCTTGAGATCGTCCAGAGGTTTGCACAAGAGGGGTACCAGATCGATCCCCAGGCGCTCGAACTGATCTCGTCATACTCGGGCTCTAAAAGTGATCTCATAGTCAGGGTCCTGAGGAGTATGGATGGGTCCGTGGCTGTGATAGATCCCTCCCACGTCTCAAAGCATATATCGGTTTTGCCGGAAAGATCGACGCTGTCGGAGAAGCCTAAGGGTCCGAACAAGCTTGAGAGACCGGAGCATCAAGAGAGGCTCGCGAAGGAGACGGGGAAGCCTCAAGTCGAGCTCAACTGTGACGTGACCGGCAAATCAACCTGTGTTGGTGATTACGAAGATTTCGTCAGGTACTTTCGCGACAGGTACTCCAAGATCAGGGAGATTCTATCCAGGAGGTTAGTCGCGAGACCCATAGAGAGCGTGGGAAAGAGCACGGCGGGCCGCGAGGTCTCCATCATAGGCATGGTCATGGACGTCAGGACTACCAATAAGGGCCACAGGACCATGGAGCTGGAGGACCCGACGGGCATGATCACCGCGGTGATAGGCAAGGGCTCCGAGATCTTCGATCAGTCCTACCAGGTGGTCCCTGATGAGGTTTTAGGAGTCACGGGAGTCTCCGACGGCGGAGGGAGGATCTTTGTTCGGTCCCTCCTCTGGCCGGATATGCCCAGCCAGTCCAGGCCTTTAGGAGAAGGTCATGGCTATGCCCTCCTCACCTCTGACATCCACGTGGGAAGCAAGTACTTCATGGAGGAGGCCTGGGAGAGGTTCGTAAGCTGGGTCAACGGCGACGCGGAGGACCCTTCAGGTCTGGCCTCTCAGGTCGAGTACCTGGTGGTAGCAGGGGATCTGGTAGACGGCATCGGAGTCTACCCAGGCCAGGATGCAGACCTCGTAGTCCCGGATATCTACGAGCAGTACAAGAAGGCGGCAGGGTACATCAACTCGATAAGAAAGGATATAAGCATCATCATCTCCCCAGGCAACCACGATATGGTCAGGCAGGCTGAGCCCCAGCCAGCCCTGCCAGAGGAGGTGACCAGGGACTTCAACTCCAACTGCACCTTCGTGGGAAGCCCTGCCAGGGTCACCTTAGGGGGAATACAGGTGCTGGTGTACCATGGCAGGAGCATAGACGATCTTGTCTTAAGAATCCCCGGCCTCTCCTACGGCGAGCCCGAGAAGGCCATGTTGGAGATGCTTAGGCGCAGGCACCTTTGTCCTATCTACGGCAATAGGGTCTCCATCGCGCCCGAGCATGAGGACCATTATGTAATACAAAAGCCTCCATCCCTCCTCCATTGTGGCCACGTCCATACCGTGGGGATAGCCAAGTACAAGGGCGTGGTAGTGGTCAACAGTGGCACCTGGCAGTCCCAGACCGATTTCCAGAAGAAGATGAACATACAGCCGACTCCGGCGGTGGTACCTCTGGTGGACCTGGCCACCATGAAGGTGAGGAAGCTGGTATTTTCTTGAGAGGATCAGGAATTTTACCTGGCATTTTATGCACGTGTCTTCATATACCAGTGTAACTTCTTTTATCCAAAAAGCTATTTTTATTCTAATTAATCTATAGCACTATCGTGTCGTAACCTTGTATAATAAACGTGCAAACATTTATTGGTGCTGTTGTTCTAGTTTAGAAATTCGTTCATGCCCGTTCTTCGAATATCGACCAACCTCGGAGAAAAAATCCTAGAATAGCGCCAATTTTTGTGTCTAGGGCTTTTCCACAGAGTTCTTTTTAAGAGTATTAGATTCTTTAGCTGTAGCGGAGGAGAAATGCTTATAGCTGCAGTCTCAAATCTTGTATCTAAGACCAAAAAATATAAATACTAAATCTAATAACATCAGTTTAATATAACAGAAGTACGGGGTGAGACTATCAAAAAGATAGGAGTAATGATTGTGATGGCTATGGCAGCCCTTTTAGTGCCGGCCATGTCTCAGTGCTCAAATTGTGGAACAACCGGCACTACAGGGAATGCAGCTGGTGCAGCCAGCTATGACAGTATGGGCGTACCTGGTGTTGATATCCTGGTAAGAGGCCTCTTTGAGGCCGACTCTGGTGCCAGTGGGTTCAATACCTCCTGCTCGATCAACTTCGACTCCATAGTGGTAGGGGACGATAAGGCCAATGCCTTTGGAAACTACTGGAGTCACGACATCTTCGGCCCCCAGGCCCTGGCCCAGAACAACCTTGAGATAAAGAAGAACCAGATGTCTGGCAACAGGACATGCTGCTTCAGTGAAGAGGTAGGTAATAGCTCCTGCAGACAGTGCAATCCCCAGTTGAACCTGGAGCAGATCAGGATTGGAGATAGGACCTCCTTCGCCTATGGCAATGCTCTGGCTCAGAATAACATCAAGATCATCACCAACCAGCAGTGAGGGTGGGGGTCTCCTGACTGTGGATAACGCAGCATCGCCCCTCAGCGCAGCGCTGATGGGGTTGATCATTCTTTTCTCCTGCCTGGGCCCGGCTCTCTCGCAGCAGCCTCCCCAGTCGCTGGATAAGCTCGTGGACTTCCACACTAAGTTCACCCGCATGGCCTACGGCACTGTAGATGAGGGAGCCCTGAGCATTGATGATAAGAGCCTTTCGTCATCCTGTGGACTTAAAGATGGCCAGAGCCTCATATCGGTCAGCGAAGAGAAGCAAAGGTCGGCGGAGCTAGGAGGCCTTCTGAAGGGGTCCAGGTCTATGAACATAGATGTGAGCAGGATAACCGTGGTGGCCATAAACGTGGCCGAGGGTGGAAAGGCCGTGGCAACCTCAGACATATTGATAAATCCCGTCCAGATAATAGAGGCGGTTGGAGGATCGGAGGTTTTAGAGAAGCTTAAATAAGCCTTTATCGTGGACTGCACATCTCTTTTCTGAAACACTTCTTTCGCTATTAGAACTTTGGCTTTGACCAAGGGCTTTCCAAAGCTTTCACTATTCAGTGGCTTTTTCAAGGCAGGTCTTATCTACATACTGAGATATGTATATGTATATATATCTCCACATCCGGATATATCTTATCCGAAATGTTGATAGGCCAAGCGAAACAGAGAGGAGATATCAATAAAGCCCAAGCTAGTAATGGAAGCGGGCCAGGGGCTTCCTTCCTGGCAAGGTTCAGAAAGCCCCTTGCCTTTGTAACCTATCTCGATGGGCAATCCGATAGATAAGTCTGTCGGGTGTAGCCCCTGGCACGCATCCATAAACATCAAAAAGAAGTGCACAAGTTGACGAGGCCTACGTGGTAAGGAACAAGAACGGCTGTCAGGGAAGCCCAAGGCTACAAAGCCAGCGGCCAAACGAGTACTCCAACAAGTGTGTGGAGAACACCCGCCCCAGCTTCACCCAGATGAAGCGCGAGGAAGCCCTGGGCAGGAGCATCCCATTCGCTGTGGCCTACATCACCGGGACTTGCCACAATGCCAAGCCCGCCAAGCCCAAGTTGGCCTTCAGGCCCTGCGACGATCAGTGATGTATTCGGGATTCTTTGGAAGGTTGAACACTAAAGGCTGAGGACCAAAGACCGGTATTTACTGGCCAAGGTCCAAGGTCTAATGGATATGTATAAAAACGAACCACATCAGCACCAAGACCAGGGCCACAATCATCAGAATCTGCGTTGTCCTGGTGTCCGATCCCAAGATGATAGGTATGGGGCCTATCATCACGACAGCGCCTCCTTTTACTTCTACTCCTCTATTTTTACCATCGTCATCCTTTAGCTGTTCTCTGGATAGATCTCCAGGCCCAGGCCAATCCTTCTGCTCCTCCCAGCATGGCGCCGAAGGGCGGGCGGCGAGGCTGCGCAGGAGAAGGAAGCTTATGATCATCAAGGCTAGAGCAGAAGCTATAGAGATCAGGGCCATCTGGGGGCTGGTGCCGAAGATGATGGGTATGGGGCCTATCATCAAGATGCCGCCGTACTGGGCATGGTCTGTATTTGAGCCAAGCATCACGATCGCAGGGAGAATCATAAGGCCCAGGATGACGGCGGCTGCGGCCGTCTCTCTTCTCATCCAGCATGAAGACGTGCACAAAGTATAAGGGCATTTTGCGATAAGCTCCCCTGGTATGACCATCCAGAGACCCAGGGGCACCCGGGACTTCCTGCCAGAGGATGCCTGGACCAGGAGCACAGCCCGGAAGATCATGCAGGGGGTGCTGGAGCGCTGGGGTTACCAGGAGGTATCAACCCCCACCTTCGAGCACCTGGAGCTTTTCACCCTGAAATCAGGGCCATCGGTGATAGAGGAGATCTACAGCTTTAAGGATAAGGGCGGAAGGGACCTGGCCCTGAGACCGGAGCTGACGGCGCCCGTTATGCGTATGTACGTAAACGAGCTCCAAAACGTTGCCAAGCCCCTCCGGCTCTACTATTTCGGCAACTGCTTTAGGTATGAAAGGCCCCAGAGAGGCAGGTTCAGGGAGTTCTGGCAGCTTGGGGCTGAGATCATAGGAGGAAACAAGCCCGATTCCGAGGCCGAGGCCATAGCCCTCGTAGATCAGGTTCTAAGGAATATCAACATCTCAGGCGAGATCCACGTCGGATACCTGGGGATCATAAGGACCATTCTGGCCAGGATCGCCCCGGAGCACAGGCCCCAAGTCATGAGGATGATCGATAAGAAAGAGAGGGAAAACCTGGAGGCTTACCTTAATGAGATCGGAGCTGATGGCCTGGGCTTAAGGGAGCTCATAAACCTCAAGGGCAAGGATGCTTTGGATAAGGCCTTCAGCATCGTCGAGGACCTGGGGGCCGCTGAGGCGCCTGCTCCGTGCGTGGTGTCTCCCGGTGGCGCTGAACCCAGTCATGTCACAGCCTCTCCATCTTCATCTGAACGCGGCAGGACCGCCAGGGCCGGAAGGGAGGTGGCAGCAGAGCTTGGGCTTGATGAGTTCAGGCAGACCATCGAGCTCCTGGACTCCTATGGCGTAAACTACACCGTGGACTTCGAGATCGTCAGGGGCCTTGAGTACTACTCGGGAACGGTCTTCGAGATCTACGCCCATGGTCTGGGTGCCCAGCGCCAGATCTGTGGCGGAGGAACCTACGAGCTTTGCAGACTCTTTGGGGGGGCTGAAACTTCCTCCACAGGCTTTGGCCTGGGCTTCGACAGAATAATGGAGGTTATTCAGCTTGATGCCAAAAGGAAAGCCCCCGCGGTCCTGGTCTACACCCCAGATGTGAAGAAGGCGGCGGTGAGGATCGCTAAGGATCTCAGGGAGAGGATACCCCTGGTGATAGACGTCATGGGACGGGGCTTTGGAGCTCAGATGAAGAACGCCGCCAACCTCAGGGCCGAGTACGTGATCCTGGTGGGAAAGAATGAGCTTGACTCGGGAAACCTTACCTTAAGGGATATGAAGAGTGGAACCCAGGAGAGCTTGCCTCTGGAGGAAATAGCCAAACGGCTGGCGGAAAAATATTCGTGTGCTTGAGCCTTTGGGCTTTATGCCCATGGGCATCATTTATCTAATTTTAGCCGGAAATTTTCGCCTAACTTTTCCATGTCTAAATCTATCTGTATCTTATATCTCAAGCTAGATGGGAACGGTTATATTAAACTCGGTCCTACATAGATAGTTTATATCGATGCATCTCTTAGCCTGCTTTACCAGGTTAGAGACCAGTATCGATCCCATGGATCCAACCTTCTGTATGTCAAAGTCGTCAGGACGTCCTTTCCCGTTGTCTCTGATTGATAGCATAACTTTGCCTTTCTCTGAGCGTAGATTTAACGAGAGCTCCCTATCTTCTCCCTTTGGGAAGGAATGTTTTAAAGCCATCTCCCACCTGGCGATGGGATAGAGATACCCCGGTCGACCTCTAGAATACTTGAATCCGCTTCATAGTCGACATTAAAATCGCTCGAAGTGGTACTTGTGTCTTCGCCCCGAAGAAGATAGAGGAATTAGTAGCCCGGTTCGAAATGCGGTATGAGACCTATAAACCCCAACCGTATAAAGAAGCACAAGTCCGACAAGACTTCATAGATCCTTTTTTTAGGGAGCTTGGTTGGGACGTGGGGAATACTAAGGGCCACGCAGAGGCCCATCGAGAGGTTTATCCGAAAATAGCCTTAAGATAGATGGTTCCACTAAAGCCCCGGGCTGCGCTTTTATGACCAGCGGCGTTAGTAGGTTCTTCGTAGAAGCTAAAAAGCCATCTGTTACCCCGAACCGGCCCTCCAGCTTCGGGTATATGCTTGGAACGCCAAGCTTCCTATATCTATCTTTACAGATTTACAGAAAAAGCCGAGAAGAGGTTCGATCAGGGCGATTACTGGTGGGAACTTCTGGCATGTGATTACTGCACCAAGTTCGATACGCAGAAGATAATTGTACCTACAATCGTTCCGAGAGCGACATACACCTTCGATCACGAGAGATTTTATTCTAATGATAAAACTACAATTATATCTACGGACGATATGTACCTTCTCGGCGTTCTAAATACGAGACCGCTCGGTTTTTTCATGGCCTCGATCGCTTCGACTAAACAAGGAGAATCGTTCGAATATAAACCGATGTATCTGGAAAGGCTCCCTATCCATATCATCGATCCGTCCAATCCTAATGATACCGCGAGACATGACCGTATAGCTACACTGGCGGAGCCCATGCTTGACCTCCATAAACGCTTAGCTGAAGCCAGGATCAATACTGAAAGGAACCGTTTACAGCAACAAATCGATGTGACCGATAGGCAGACCGATAAGTTAGTTTACGAGCTTTATGGGCTGACCAACGAAGAGATCGAGATAGTCGAAGGCAGCCCATAAAATCGATTTTAAGCAGCGGGTGGGAAGCTCGGTAGCAATAAGGCCAAAGCTTATTGATCTATCTATACCCAAAGAGAGCTCTTCAAGGCACAGCTTGACCTTTATACCATTACCGATGCTGTAGGACTTTATTAGATAGCCCGTCAGATTTCTGGTATACTCTGAGAGATCGATCTTGGCTAGACCGGCGGAACCATACAGCTCCTCGTGAACTAGGGCCATGGATTTGATGCGGTTCTGGCTTTTCCCCAAGGCCTTTTTGATCCTCTCGTGTATATTGCTCTATGCTCTCTATGTCGTGGGCGATTAATATCGTACAGATGGAGCTGAAGAGCCTCCTCTGCCGCCTCTCTCAGGATCTCTTGAACGGCGGAGTTTACCCCCAAGATCCTTCTGGCCTCTTCAGGATTTATGAGGCCAGACGGCCAGAAGAACCAGTGGAATCCATGGCTTGGTTAAAAATGGAGTTGGATGCTAGGGTTACTATCGCACGCACTTTGCCTTTTGCTTAGCTCTCTATCAGATATAACCTGCTAACTGGGGCTGGCTGCCCGGTGCTGGCTGAGTTACCTTTCCAGGAATGCCCGACAGCCTGGAGAAGGCGAACTGGGTGAACATCACAGCCCGTTTCACTCCAAAGATCTTGTCTATGAAGGTGGTTTTATCGAGGCCATCGTAGAAGGCATGGCTCTCGGTTATTATGGCTTCTAGGGGGCTTCCCTGGGGATTTCCCACGAGGTTGACAAAGACCTGCATCTGGAGAAGGCCAATATTTAAGCCGGTCATGAACTCGGCCTTTATACCCTCCTCCATGGAGGCCAGCTTCTGCTGGTCGAGGTCGCTCACATTGATCTTTCCGCCAATGATTAGCCTCTCTGGGCGGACCTTGGGGGTGAAGGCCTCCAGCTTTACGTTGTCAAGGGTGATCAGAAGGTGAAATTGGGTGTTCCCGTTGGATACCCTGTTAAAGGGGATCTTCTCCTCGTTAAGCCAGTTCTCTATCCTGGCCATCTCATCGTCGCTGGGCATATGCTGGTAGATGGTGTAGCCTGGGATATAAGTAGGTTAGCGGGGTGCACGAAGCCCCTTGCGTACGATATGATCATAGCCGATATAGCGTAGTATAAGGTTTTTCGTATCACCTATGAGCTCTAACTTCTTCTATAGGATCTCCTCTATAAGCTCGGTTACTGGCCCATCTTCCTCTCAGTTATTGGTAAGGATCTTGATCAACCTAGCTTCATGTGTCGCTCTATTGGCGACCATGGCGGAGAGAAATATGTCATCGATGTAATACGGCTTCCTTTTGGGTCTCTGTAAGGTTATATAGAAGATCTTCTAAGGAACCTGCCATCTAAATCTCATCTGGCGCCTTGGATATCTTAACGATCGATCAATGAGTTAACGGCAAGTTGTTCAATAGGATAGATAAATTAGCTATTAAAGGTATTGATCAATCTACAAAATTGGCTCTCGAATCATGGCGTCGGAGTTTTAATCTTTGCAGAATTATCGAATGTTGGTGTAAGACGCCATGCTTGGATCTCAGGCTGGAGGCATGGATGTTGAATCAGGCGGCTGAAGAATGCGGCTTTGGGATAGAGAATGCTCTGGCGGACCTTAGTTATGCGGCTATTATCGCGGCGGGTCGCTACGGTAAGTGGTTATGGCGGATAATCATGGTGATTGTTATACAGGTAACTGTGGTAAATGAGTTTTAATTATCAATCATCAAATATAAAATCGCCTTATGGGATTAGAGCAATCCCATGTTCTCCAGCTGCTGCCTGACGATCTTTACCCCTTCTTCGCACTCCTCAGGTGACTTGCCGCCGGTGACAACCAGCTTTCCCGAGCTGAAGATGAGCACCACGACCTTGGGAGTCTTGATCCTGTACACGAGTCCGGGAAACTGCTCTGGCTCGTACTCTATGTTCTCTAGGCCGAGACCAAGGGCAATGGCATTCAGATTGAGATCGGTCTTCAAGTCCGCGCTGGCCACGATGTTCTGGACGTGAATCTCGGGCTCTAGGTCGATGTTATCAAAGCCTATGGACTTGAGGGTCTTGGCCATGTTGGTTATAACTGTTCTAACATCATCCACATTTTTGGCGCCGGTACATACCACCTTGCCTGAGGTGAAGATGAGAAAGGCGGCCCTTGGCGCCTTGACCCTGTAGACGAGCCCGGGGAACTTTTCTTTATTGTACTCGGCTCCCTCCAGCTCGGCCTCAATCTTTAAGAGGTCGAACTCGTCAGCCAGCTTGGTGGAGGCGACGACGTTCTCTATATTGATGGTGGACTCCATAATCAAGATCTCCTCGTACCCTTTATAAACTGGGGGTATATATACTCTGGGTATATAAGGAGTTTTTAAAGGCTTTAATAGGGGCTTTTGCCCTTTAATTCGCGATACAGAAGCTTTTTGCTATGAGGCAGGAGGGATCTGAAAGGGCTCGACTTAACAGGACTAAATGACAAAGCTAAACTAACTTAGTAGGCATTGAAATAATATCGGAGAGCCGCCGATGGGATTCGAACCCATGGACTGCTGATCTATCGGGCTAAGGAGAGCCTTACGAATCAGCCGCTTTAACCGGGCTAAGCCACGGCGGCTCAAGACTCCTTCATTTCCCCACAGCTATGGACTTAAAGATTGCGATCAGAGGTCGCAGCGTGGCACGGGTCTGAGCTCTTTCGCTGCCTGATCGTTCACCTCGGCCACCAGCTGGGGCAGGAAGGTTCCTATATCCGTCACCAGACCAATAGCCTGCGCTGAGCCACGGTCCATAAGCTTTGTTACTGTTGAGGGATTTATATCTATGCATATGGTCTTGACGTAGGAGGGCAGGAGGTTTCCGCTGGCTATTGAGTGTAGCATGGTGGCCATCATGATGGTCATATCTACATCCCTGAGCGCCTTATCCATGGCCTCCTTGGCCTTGACCGTATCGGTAATGACCTCGGGCAGAGGCCCATCGTCACGTATGGAGCCTGCTAGTATGAAGGGAATCCCTTTCTGTATGCACTCGTACATGATGCCGCCCTTGAGCTTTCCTTCATCTATGGCATTCTTTATGGAGCCGCTGGCCATGATCTCGCTTATAGCGTATAGATGATTCCTGTGGCCTCCGGACGTGGCGGTTCCTGTGCAATCCATGCCCAGGCTCGTACCGTAAAGCTGGCGTTCGATGTCGTGGACAGCTAGGGCGTTTCCGGCCAGCAGGACCTCCACGTAGCCTTCTCGGATGAGCTCGGCCAAGGCAGGTCCTGCACCGGTATGAATCAGGGCAGGGCCGCAGACCACGGCGATCTTTCCGCCTTCTTCCTTCGTCCTTATGATCTCCCTGGCCAGCTGCTTAACTGTCTCTCCGCTGGGCCTCTCGGAGGAGACCTCATTGTTCATGAAGCCAAAGATGGTCTTCTCCCTGGGCCTTTCGGGATGTATAACCTTCACTCCTGCGGTTCCTATCACCACCCTATCGCCTTTCTTTATGTGGGACATGAGGGTACACTTAGCCCTGCCGTCCTCGGTCACAACAATTGGGCAGTCCATGTGGCTATCCTCAACCTGGACCCAGTAATCGTCGTAGCGAATGAATGTGGGATGGTTGGTGGTGGTATAGAACCCCCGGGGGATCACCTTGTCCTTAGGGGCAGTGGCGAGCTTGGCATCCTCCCTCTGGGCAAGCCTCGCTCCCAGGGAGTGCAGCTCCAGCATTATTCTATCCAGATGGGCCTCGTCCTTGCCAGTGATGGTGATCTGGGCGTAGCTCTGATCGTTCTTCTTCTGTCCTACAACCAGGGACTTGATCTCGAACTCCCCTCCCATATCCATGATCTTATCCAGGGCTTTGGTTAGGATCTGAGAGTCTATCAAATGGCCTTCCAGCTCTATATCACATATATCGCTCATAACTTTGCGACCAACCGTTCTCTTTTGAATTTTTATATCCTTTATCGAATAATCTTGGCAGGGGGCCCGTGGAACCGGTCCTCACCACATCTCACCCTCAAGGAGAGCTTGGGTCTTATCGTTTGTGCTCATGACCAGCTTTGCTATCCTTACCAGATAGCCGTCATCGTAGGGCTCAGGCTGGTCGAAGATGGCCTTGGTCCCGCTTCTTCTTAAATGGTGCTCGAAGTCCCTGGCAGTCTGGATGCTCTTGACCCTAATCTGAACCTCCTGGACTATCTGCTCTCCCTTCATCTTTCTCTCTACGGTGTCTACCAGGGGCAGAAGAATGCTCTCTCCGATTCTTTGAGCCCTCTTTCTTCGCTCCTCTTCCGATTCCTTCCACTCCATGGACTGGAATCCCTCTCTCACTGCCCTCGATACGAAGAAGTCCAGAGCGTAGTCGTTGTAATACTGGAAGCCCGACGCAAGATCGCTGCAATTGCTCTCTGAGCAGGTATACTTTATGGAAGGCCGAAGGTTCTCTGGGTCCTTCATCACCACCCCTTCCCGGCCCTTCTTCCCCAGCTGCTTGATGATCCTCGTTATCTCAACGTAGGCTCTATCAGGCTTGAACTCACCAAAGAAGGCCGCGGTCCTGATGCCGAACTCCTCTGAGATCTCCCTGGTCTTGCATACACCTAGGGTGCCTTTGGAGTTCTTTTTGGCCACATCGAAGAGGTAGAAGTCAATGGAATCGGTGGGGTATATGTCCTTGGGCACATAGGGGTTTTCGGGCCCCACCATCTCCCCGCACAGGATCATATCCGGATGATCCTGAAAAGCCTCCTCGGGTAGAATCCTCTGGGCGACCTCGGTGGAGTAAGGGCATATGTACCCTCCCCGGGTCAGGGCCACCACATCTCCGTCGATACTGGCCACCCTGACGTTGTAGCCGTTCATCTTCTCCTCCACAGCTACCCTCTCAGGGAAGAATCGCTTTATGGCTGGTTCCAGGACCAGGGCCCTTCTGATCTTGGGGTAGCCGAAGACGACTTCGCTGTTATCAAAAATAACAGTGCCAGACTCCACTCCGGAGGCCGACTTATCGAATCTGAGGAGCCGGGGCTGAGGCCAGCTCGACCTTCTTATTATAGATCCCTGGAGCTGCCCTAATCTCTCAGGACTCAGACCGAGCTTCTCAGCCACCCTACGGGTATTCATCGCAGATAGAGATTCATCTGCGCTGGGCCAGGTAGTCCACCAGGGTGGTCCTGGTGATCATGCCCACCAGCTCGTCCCTCTGATTGAGGACGGGCATCCCACCCCTGTTATTATTCAGCAGAATCTTTCTTATGTCTTCCAAGGGCGTATCAGCCCTTGCAGTCTGGATTTCACTGGTCATGACGTCCTGGACCAGGAGGTTGTATATGCGGGCATACTGGCGGCTGCTGGTTTCATTGAGCTCCCTGAACGCCTTGAGGGCTTTAGCCACGTCCCTCTCGCTGAGCATACCTACCAGCCTTCCGGTCTCAACCACAGGGAGCCTTCCCACGTCCCTGTCTAGCATCATTCTCCTAGCATGGACTAGGCGATCCTGAGGGTGAATGGAGAGGGGAACTCTCATGGCCTCGGAGGCGATCCCATCCAGGGTCACAGCCCCCAGGACCTCCCGGGGCCTCACCCATCCCAGAATTTCATCGCCTTCCACAGGCACTAGGACTGTAGTCTTCTGGAGGAGAGTGATGGCATCGTCCAGGTCCATGTCAGGCAGAATCTTTATCATCGCGTCCAGGGTCGCAGCCGCCACGTGAAGGGACGAAGCGGACATGCCCAGGCTCTTCCTGGTACCGAGGACCCTGGTGATCTGTCTCATGGTGATGGTGCCGCCCAGCTTTCCATCGTTGGTGACGAGCATCCTTCTAATGCCATTCTTCTCCATGATATCCAGGGCATGAGCAATTCTTTCAGATTTATCTATAGTTACGGGCTCAGTCATTATTTCTTTAACCTGCACCATAAGCCTCTACCTCCACCTGGCTATCTCTTTGGTCACTTCGCTGGTGGAGAAGTACCCCACCATATCTCCGTCCCTGGTGACGGGCATGCCTGCGATGTGCCTCTCTACCATGCCCTTGGCAGCCTCCACCGCTCTGGTATCGATCCCTACAGTTGATATGGGCGATGTCATTATGTCTTCGGCCACCAGAGGCACCATCTTGATGTACCTGTACTGCTTCCTGCCGGCGGGGCTCTCCTTCCTGGTCATCTTGATCTCTTTTGCTTCCAGCTCATCGGAGGGCCCCATCATCTTGGAGAAAGTGAGGCCCGACCTGGTGATGATCCCCACCGGGGTCCTGTTATCCTCGTAGACCACGGCCCTGCCCACTCCCTGGAGGTTCATCTCGTCTATGACGTGGGTCACGGTATTGTGCCGATGAACGCTGATGATCCCTTCGGACATGAGATCGCCGACCTTGGCCTTGAAATCCTGCTGCTCGGAGAAGAATTTGAGGAGATCCCTGGAGGAGACCATACCCACCATCTGACCATCCTTCTCCACTGGAATGCCCGAGACCTCGTTCTCATCCATGAGCTCTGCCGCTTGGGCCAAAGTGGCCTCGGGGTATATGGTCACGGGATTCTCGGTCATGACCAGGTGGATAGGTATGAGGTCTATAGGCCTCCTCCTCCACTCAGGGGCGGCCTGAGACAGGCGGTTGGATATGTCGTACTTGGTGACTATGCCTACCAGCTTGCCCTTATCCATGACTGGAATCCTGCCCAGATCGTACTTGAACATGAGATTTCTGGCCCTCTGGATGGGCTCTATCCTCTCCATGACATAGACCGGAGAGGCCATGTAATCCTTGACCTGCTTCACTAGAGGACACCCCTGTTCTCGGCCAAAGCCCTGATGAAGTCCCTTTCCGTCAGTATGCCTGCCAAAGTTCCGTGATCTATGATTGGCAGAGCGCCGATCTTATTATCCGTCATTATCGCTGCTGCCTGTCCCAGATCTCTTCCTGCATCCAGGCTGACCATGTTCCTTTTGATGAGGTCCTTTATGGGCACTGCCATGACCTCGCTTATGTCCCCGGTGACCACCTTCTCAAAGGCCTCTCCCGATCCCATATACTTCATGATGTCCGAGGCCGTCACCAGGCCTGTGATGACTCCGTCCTGGACGACTGGCATTCTCCTGAAGCCATTCTGTATTATCATGCGGGTCATCTTCTCTATAGTCGTCTGGGCTGGAGCCGTGATGACGCTTGGGCTCATGTATGCGTCGACTTTGATCCCTGCGTTCACGCCTGCGACCAGGGAGACGAAGTCCTCCTCGGTGACTATGGCGCTGATCCTCATCTCATCGTCGACTATGGGCAGGCCGCCTACGTTACTCTCGTACATGACCTTCAAGGCGTCGTTAAGGGAGGACTTGTCAGAGGCGTAGGTGAGCTTGGTGTTCATGATCTCGCTTATGTCGGCGTTGATGCCAACGAAGATGTTCCCATGGTACTTTTCCTTAAGGAGGTTATGCCTAAGGCCTCCGCCCAGGAAGTCCACCACGTCGACGCTGGTAACGAAGCCGATGAGTCTTCTGGTCCCTGCGTCGGTTATGGGAAGCCTAGAAAACCCATAATAGGTCATGGTCTTTATGGCCCCCATGATGGTCGTGGTCTGAGGGGCGGTGACCACCGAGGGCGTGGCGATTTTCAGAACCTCCCCTACCTTCTTGGCTGACCTGGAGTCAAACTGCAGGGGTCCCCGATCCATGGAGCCGGGGGATATGGGCATTCTATTGTCCCTCTGAGGAATTCTGGTGGCATCTTTGCCACCTGCTGGCGGTCTCATTTCATTCACCAAGGTAGCTTTTGATTAGATCGTATCTATCGACTATCCCAGCGAGCTTTCCGTCTTTTACCACCGTTACCCTTCCCATATCGTACTTCAACATCACCTCTATGGCCTTCTTCACTCTATCGTCAGGACTTATGCTGTAAAGGGGAGTGCTCATCACCTTCTGGACCTTGATGTGGGTGGCCTCCTTGGGCTTGGATGAGTCCTCCTTGCTTATCCTGGCCCAGCCATGCCTAAGTATATCGAACTTGGTCACCATCCCCAAGGGCTCTCCCTTCTCATTTACCACAGGAAGGCCAGTGAAGTCCTCTGAGGTCATCTTATCCCAGACCTTGGTCACTGGCTCGTCCACGTTGGCCGCGACCACCTTCCTGCTCATGACCTCTGAGACGGGTTTATCGGGAACCTTAGCCAGGTCCAGACTGGAGAAGATATCCATGAGGCTTATGACTCCCACCAGGACGGGATTGTCCTCGGCCTGGATCACCGGCAGAAGGATGGACTGATTTTCGATTATGAGCCTTATGGCATCCTGGACATTGGCGTACTCCGTGATCCTGGGAGCATCGGATATGAATCCGGTTACTGTGACGTTAGACCTGGAGGAGGTGACCTTGAGGACATCCTGGGCTTTTATGATGCCCACCACGTGCTTCTGTTCATCCACCACCGGGAGTGCCCTGAAATGGTTATCTCTGATCAGCTGACGCACATTGGTCAGAAAGGTGGAACCCTCAACGTAAAGAGGGTCTCTGGACATTATCTCTTCTACTAACATGGTATATCCCTGTGCGAAGAGTTACTTATTCCCGTCTCTGCAGCTCCAGCAAAGCAGCTCCCCATTGGCGTTGATCAATGAGTCCGAGAGCTGGCTGCAGTTCTCACATATCCCCCTGACTATCTCCCTGCCCTCCTGGAAGTGGATGCTATCTCTATGCATCTCCACCAGATCGCATAACACGTCCTCCAAGCCCAGTGAGGAGCCGCTGACCAGGTCGGTATCAGTTATTATTCCCACCAGCTTTTCATCGGAGATCACGGGGAGCCTCTTTACCTTGTTCTTTATCATCAGGGTGGCAGCCTCTCTGAGGCTGGCATCAGGGGAGATGGTGACCAGGGGAGTGTTCATGACCTCTCCTACCTTGATGGACCTGGGATCTAGGGCCCTGGCCACGATCTTCTTGACTAGGTCCCTCTCGGTCAGGATCCCCACGGGCTTATCGTCCGAGACTATTATCAGGCTGCCTACGTTGGCAGACCCCATCCTCCTAGCAGCCGTAAGTACGTCGAGGTCCGATGTCGCTGTGATCACAGGGCGGGTCATGATCTCCCGGATTGCCATCGATGTCTCCATCGTCATTACTCTCCGTGATAGACTTCAACCCTTATCAAAGAGCCTACAGATATAAAAGGCTACTCAGGTCGACTGGTGTGGCTGTAGGTGAGATATTGCTGTAACTATATTTCTCTTCATTCTAAGATGTGCTGGACTATGTGCTTAAGCTCCGCCAGAATCAGCTCAAGGCCCAAGGCTGCGGCGCCAGGGGATCCCGGTAAGCAGAAGATCGGTCTTCCCATGACCACTCCGGCCGAGGCCCTGGTAAGCATGGCCCTGGTACCTACCTGGTCTAAGCTCTTCAGCCTGAAGATCTCTCCAAAGCCAGGCATGGTCTTCTCGTAAAGGGGCTCGACTGCCTCCAGGGTCAGATCCAGGTGAGTAAGGCCAGTGCCTCCACAGATGATCACGGCACCAGCCGAGCTCTTCTGCACCGCATCCCTGATGTGATCTAAGCCGTCCGGAAGGAGGCGGTAGAATGCTTTATGCTCGCTAGCTGCGATCTTCTCCAGTATTACCTGGCCCGATAGATCCTCGGCATCTTCGGGGGCCTTGACGGGACCGTACTTCCTAAATCTGGACGTGCTCGCGATGATAACGTCTATCAGCATAGCAATAGATGGGCCTTATGGAGGATAAAATTCTTCCCGGTGGGCAGATAACCTTTCTATTATGCGCGTTTTAGCCATCGACGTCGGCGCGGGAACCCAGGACATACTCCTTTACGACGAGGGAATGCCCTTGGAAGGTTCCACCAAGCTGATCCTCCCGAGCCAGACGGTAGTGGTAGCAGGGAGGATTGACCGGGCCAGAGATAAGTCCAGAGACACATTCCTGGAAGGTCCGGTCATGGGGGGCGGGTCATCGACGGAGGCCATAGAAGAGAATCTCAGGGCAGGCCTCAGGGTATACGCCACGCCATCGGCTGCGGCCACTGTCCATGATAACCTGGAGAGGGTCAGGACAAGGGGTGTTATAATCCAGGAGGAGGCCCCCAGAGGGGTAGAGGCGGTGAGGACGGGAGATCTCGATCTTCCATCCCTAAAGAAGGCCCTCGGGCTCTTTGATGTGGAAATGCCGGGGTCCGTGGCCGTGGCAGTCCAAGATCACGGCTTCTCCCCTAGCAAATCCAACCGCTTGGTCAGATTCGAGCACATGGCCAAGGCCATAAAGGAGGGGGGGCGTCTAGAAAATTTCGCCTTCAGGCAGCCACCGAAGGCCATGACCCGGATGAGCGCTGTGAAAGATTACCTAGACGGGCAGGGCGTAGAGTCGGTGCTGATGGATACGGGGCCTGCGGCTATCTTCGGCATGCCCTTCGATCCGCGGTACAAGGAGCCTGCCCTAGCCATCAACTTCGGAAACGGCCACACCATCATGGCCGTGGTGGATGGTGGAAGGATCAGGGCACTGGCTGAGGACCACACCATCGAGATGGCTCCGGAGAAGATCGAAGCTTATGCCCGAGGTCTGGCCCGAGGCACTCTCACCAATCAAGAGGTCTTCGATAACGGAGGCCACGGGGCTTACGTTGCGGGTGGTCCATGGGAGATAAAGACGATATCGGTCACAGGTCCCAGAAGAGACGGGTTCCTCAAGTCGGGAGCTATGCCTGGGGCTGTGGCCGTGGCCCCGGGGGGCGACATGATGATTGCAGGTTGCCTTGGTTTGGTCGAGGCTTGGAAGATAAAGGATAGCTTATGCAGATAGCATGGAGATGATATGGAGATAGGAAGAGGTGCTGAGGCTGTAATTACCCTGGAGGACGGAGTGGTCAGGAAGTGGAGGCTCCCTAAGAGCTACAGGCTTCCTGCTCTAGATGAGCACCTGAGGCGTGAGAGGACGGTTAGGGAAGCCAAGATCATGTCCGAGGCCAGGAGGTGCGGCGTTCCTACCCCTATCCTTCGGGACGTTTCGGGATTTGAGATCGCCATGGAGTACGTTGATGGGTGGACGCTCAAGGACGTCATTACCCCTGCCCTCTCTGAACTGGTCGGGGAGATGATAGGAAGACTTCACGGTTGCGGCATAGTTCATGGGGATTTAACCACCTCCAATATGATACTGAAAGGCGACAGGATTTACCTTATCGACTTTGGCCTCTCCTTCTACGACCGCTTCGTGGAGGCGCAGGGTGTTGACATTCACGTTTATTTCCAGACGCTCCAGTCCACCCACGACCAATCTGAGGAGCTGATAGATGCCTTCAGCAAGGGCTATAGGAGATCATATCCGGCAGCGGAAGCTGTGCTCAAGCGGGTAAAAGAGATAAAGGCCAGGGGAAGATATCTCTGATCTTTTTCCATGTCTATGTCAGCAGCTTTATCTAGTAAATCGACGTTGGTCCAAAATTAATTCCGAGGTGGTGATTCACCATGGCAGAAGATGATGTAGTGTTCGTCGGCAGCAAACCAGTGATGAACTATGTGCTCGCAGTCGTCACGCAGTTCAACGGTGGCGCCAAGGAAGTCAAGATCCTGGCTAGAGGTCGTGCTATCTCTAGGGCTGTAGATGTGGCAGAGGTATCAAGGGCCAGGTTTTTGTTGGACGTCTCAGTCAAAAATATCCAAATCTCCACCGAGGTCTTAAATACCGATCGCGGAGAGACTAACGTCTCAGCGATAGAGATCCTCTTAGGGAAGTGAAATTTGCCATCTAGAATCATTGGGGTCATATCCTCTGGCCGCGGGGAGAACCTGAGGCACATCCTGGAGGCGGTTCGATCAGGGTATCTGCCTGTGGAGGTACGGCTGGTCCTAGCGGATCAGAGGGAGGCCGGGGCCTTGAAGATCGCTCGCGACTACGGAGTGGAATGCCTCTTCATAGACCCCGCGGGGTTGACCCGGGAGGAGTATGACCAGAAGCTCGCCCAGGCCCTGGATAAGGCAGGGGTAGATCTAGTGGTGCTGACAGGCTATATGAGGATCTTCTCCCCGGGCTTCGTCAGGAATTATAAGAATCGGATACTGAATATTCACCCAGCCCTTCTGCCTTCCTTTAGGGGTGTCAACGCCTTCAAGCAGGCCCTGGACTATGGCGTCAAGTGGACGGGCACCACCATCCACCTGGTGGACGAGGAGGTGGACCACGGGCCCATAGTATACCAGGTGCCTGTTCCAGTGGAGGAGGGCGATACCTACGAGAGCCTCAAGACCAGGGTGCAGATGGCGGAGTTCGAGGCCTATCCCAAGGCCATAAAGGTGTTTATAGAAGGCAGGCCCAGGGTGGAAGGACGCAGGCTGGTGCTGGAGAACGGGTCTCCTTAGCTTTAGAATAAATAATCCAGCCTGAGATCTATGACGAGGAGAGTAGACTAGGCATGGAAACACTCTGGGCTCCCTGGAGAATAGATTACATCCTGAGCAAGAAACCCCAAGGCTGCATCTTCTGCACCAAGCCCCGGGATGAGACGGATTTAGAGAATTTGATCCTTTACCGGGGTAAGCATCTCTTCATAATAATGAACGCTTTTCCCTACAATAACGGCCACATGATGGTGGTACCTTACCGCCACACCTCAACTTTAGAAGGGTGGTCCGCCGAGGAGCGTGTCGAGATGATAGAGCTGGCGGATTTAGGAGTGGCGGTTCTGAAGCGGTCCATGAGGCCCGACGGTTTTAATCTTGGCATAAATATGGGCCAGGTGGCGGGGGCGGGGATTGCCGATCACATCCATCTGCACATAGTGCCGAGGTGGAACGGGGATACCAACTTCATGCCAGTTCTCTCCGATACCAGGGTTATTTCCGAAGCCCTGACGGCGACGTATGATAAGCTGAGGGTAGCTTTGGAGGAGGTGCTGAATGATCGAAAGATCATCGGTTCTTAGACCAATTTTTAGGGCGTTTTTATAAGGCAATCGAATAAAAACACTTGATTTAGGACCTTAGACCGCGTTTTTTGGCCCCTCCTTCTAAATCTTCGGCCTCATCCTTATGAGGCTCATAATAGTCCTAAAGGTCCTCAATGCACGTGGTCTTTCTCTCTTCAGGGATACCATCGACATCAGCATCTAAAAGGGCTTCCTTTTCTGGCGCTCAAGTTTTACTTGAGGTTATCTGTATATACTCCTCTCTGAAGCTATTTATCTGTAATCGGAATCTCGTCGCCTTGGGACTACTCGGAGGACGACTATCTTTCGCTCCTATTGCATTCGATCTTTATAATCTCCATGCCAGGGCGAGGGGTAAAGGGATCCACCTTGAGCTCCTCTAGACGGGTATACATCTGATCCACTCGTCTGCTATCTAGCTTCTCCAGGATATCCTTAGCAGGCCATAGGATCTCAGGATAGGGGGACATTCCCGGTAATCCACACCCTCCCACATTCACTTTGAGGTTAAGGTATAGCCTCCGATTACGATCTGCAGTATTTAGTTTCGGTATCACCTCAAGGTATGGCCTTATTCAGCTGAGTAGATGTATTAGCGGAGGCCACTTGCCAGATAGGCATGATATCGCCTATGCCGTCCTCGGAAGTTATCTCCTTCGCTTTAGCAAGTGGCGGCGGCGTTGTTTTGACTAAGTTATAGAATCTCTTGATCCTTTGATCATCGGCTTAAGCCAAGGCAATTACAATTTGTACCATTATGATCTGTACAGATTTACGTTTATCTCCGCGTTATAGATGGGTTAGTGGACTAGGCGATGAGATAGTGAATAGAGAAGGATGATCTGCTCCTGGAGCTGGGGAAGATCTATGTTTCTCTCCCCCAGCCTCAGATGCCTTATGGGGTCACGGCAGTTAGCGTACTACGGTGATCAACGAACATAACCCTTGTGGTAGGCTACCTTAGTCATCCCCGAAAGGAACATCAACTAGGCCTTCCCCACATATTGGGACTCGCAGCGCTCGAAATCGACCCCCCTAAGCCTAAGCTCATCGAAAAGCTCCTCGAAGAACACACCTGCTCCTCTCACGTGCTGGTGAGCTTGAGGCTGAATTTTACCGCCTGAATAGCCTGCACTCGTGGTCACAGCCCCGCAGCTCGGGCTCCCCTCCAACCCCACTACCCTGATGCGGCATCCCTTGGATGCCAGCCCCTCAATTTCATCTGCGTAATGGGTTATCAGGGATCTACAAAACCGCCGAAACTCGGGAACATCAAGCTGATTTTTCGTCACCGCCCACCTATCCAACCCCGAGTAAAGAGCCTCGGGGCAGGGAAGCTGAATCATAGGTCTTTTGATCCGGTAGGCTACGGGCCTTAAGTCCTTCACCCTGGTCAGGGGGTTTAAGAGGCAGTGGGCCACTACCTCTACCACTACTTCGGCCCTGCCATCTCCTCGGTCTGATCTCCCTTCTGGATCTGATCTTGCAGCTCTTCCTTCCATCCCTTGAACCTGATGTACTGGTAGAACTTTATTCCATCCACATCGTCGTAGAAGATAATGTTCTCGGCCTTCTCCCCTACATTCAGCTTGAGGGTATTGGTGGTAAATTCTTTGATGTATTCTATATCAGTGACCTGATCCAGGGGTATGGATTGGACCTTGTCCCACATGAGGCCCGGCCGTATGAAATGGATGTTCTTCTTGGTGACCAGGAGGTACCCGAAGATATTGTCGAGCATACCCATCCTGACCATGGCCATCATCCGCTCCGAGGCGTACCTCTGGACTATGGCCGGGGCTATGAGCATGGGCTCCTCGCCATCGGCCTCCAGCTTCTTAGCCGTTCTTTTAAGCTTTCCTGGGATTTCTTCCATGGGTCTCCAGCTACTGTCTTTTGAGCTGCTGTCTTACGTCACTATTTTATCCAGGGCATCGTTCTCCAGGGCGATCCTTACCTCCCTGGCCAGCCTCCTGCCTGTGGACATGTTGGTCCTCCAGAGGGCATTTCCATAGGGGTGGCCCACAGCCATGTGGACGTTGGTCCCTCCGCCGATGCGCGGGGCGACATCGTAGATGTAGAAGTTGAGGTC
>DAXJ01000089.1:0-30953 GCA_002506335.1 Methanosaeta sp. UBA114 | reverse complement strand
CGTAGATGTAGAAGTTGAGGTCCTTATCCACACAGGTCTGGAGGCAGAAGGGACCTATAATTCCAGGATTGTAATACTCCTTGGTGGTGGCTACGTACTTCTCAGCCAGCTCAAAGGCCTTCTCCAGGAGAGATTCTCGCAGGGTCGCTGAGTTGTGGCCGCAGACGGTGTACTCGGGGTTGATCTGGAATTCATTCAAGGTGAGCTGCTGGGGGGCAGGAAGCCTGACGTGGCCGTCCAGGCTTGTCTCAAACCTCCAGTCGATGCCTAGAAGCTCTATCTTATCGGTTATGGGCGAATAGAAGAAGTCCAGGTTGAAGACAGGTCCTATAATGTAGCGCTCGATTCTTGCCAGCTCTAGGCCATCCTGATCGATCACTCCCTGCTTGAGGAGTGTATCCGCCTTCTTCATGTACTCATCATAAGAGGCTGCGGTGAAGAATCCCCTCTCCAGGGTCTTCACTGCGTGGGGCAGCTTGACCATCACTAGCTCGTTGATCTCTTCGGGCTCCATCTGCGCGGGGTAGGGAAGGTTGGCCTTCTCCAGGAGCCAGTAGTAATCCCTCTTATCGCCCCTCTCCTCGGACCGCAGCAGGTTTCTGGACCCCAGGAGCGGCAGCATGAACTGATCCTCTACTGCATCTATGCCACAGTAGGAGGTGAAGGACCTGTTGGGCACGAAGAGGACATTTTTGGTCGCCAGAGCATCCTGGTTCTCCTGCTTCAGTATGTGGGAGAACTTCTTTAGAAGCATGACCTCGTCGATCATGCCCGATACTATCTTATCATTGACCCGGTTGGCCCTGAAGTATTTGACGTAGGGCTTCTCTCGCCCCTCCTGGCACACCGCCAGAGTCCTGAAGTTCTCCTCGACTGCTCCGTCGGCCGTATCCAGGGCCGAGTGGGAAGCGACCATCCCTATTCGGAGGTCGTCCAGGTTGTAGCCCTCCAGGACCCCCAGGATCTCTTTGCGATCTATCAAGTCAGAGCACCTCAAAATAATTGCATGGTTGCATCGCTATTTCCATCCTAGCTTATCAAGATGACTACGACATCCTTTGGCGTTGCAGTGGAGTTACTTGTTTTATTCAGCATCATATGGCATTGCCGTGACATCGCTATGTTATATTATGCCTACTATGGCCTTGTTGTTATCGTTACTAAGCCGAGTTTGTGGCCACGTAGAGCTCGCCCTTCCCGTTCTCCACCAGGTCTCCTACGTACTTCTGATACTGGATACCTTCCAGGGTTACCACTTCTGCCTTCTGGTAGCTGGGGAGCATGGTGGCCTTTCCCCGCACCATTATGGATCCTTTGGTCATCTCCGCTCCAGGGAGGTAGGTATCGCCTCCGATAAAGATTGTGCCTCCCTGGTTCACAGCCCCCGGAAAGTCCCCCGTATCCCCTTTAACCCTTATGGTTCCTGCGCACATGTGCTCACCGAGGTAGGCCCCGGCACTGCCCCCAATCTCTATCTCTCCTCCGCGCATGCCGTACTTCTCACCCCTGTAGCCGGAGCCGATGTAGTTTCCGGCGTTTTCTTCCACTACAATCTTTCCGCCGGACATCTCGCGCCCTAGCCAGTCGTCGGCGTTGCCCCTGATCATCATAAGGCCTCCTTTCATGCCGCTTCCTGCGCGCATGCCTACATTGCCCCGGACCTCCAGGGTGCCGGCGCCCATGCCCTCTCCTATCCGCTTGACCTTGGAAAAATCGCCCTCCAGGACGATAGTCGTCTCCTCTGGGGTTGCAAGGGGCTCGTCCCCCTCTACCTTGAAGAGGTCTGCCAGCTTCATCTTCCAGTTGCCCATGAAGACCTCTTGGGTGCGGATCTGTCCTAAGGTCAAGCTCGCGAAGCGGCTAGGGGATATGGTTTCGGCCTCCACGGAGACCTCGAAGGCCCGCAGGGGCCGCAAGGTTATGGTTCTCATGGTGCCACCTCCTCCACGGGAAGCGCTCCTGCCTTTATGACCACCGGGTTTGGAACATAGGCGTCCTGGACCATGTAGTTGGAGAGCTTTATGCTGTAATAGCGATCGAACTTCTCCTTGAGGTCCTCCATCATCCTCTCCTCATCCTCCTTGGCCACCGAGGCATCCACCCAGAATGTCCTTCCCACGGGTGCCGCCATAATCTCTCCATCCCTGGATGCCAGGACTCCGCCCTTGATCGTGTATTTGGCCACAGCAAGGGCCTTCTTCACCAGATCATGCTGGGTGCTTGGATCCACCTCCTCCGGCCTGAGATCGTAAACCGCCACATCGGCGTCGGCGCCCACTCCCAGGTGACCTTTATCCTCCAAGCCTAAAATCTTTGCAGGGGCGGCGCGGGTCATGATGGCGATGTCGCACCAATCCATCTCCCTCTCAATTCCCGTCAGGGTCGTCCTCTTGGAGGCCAGCTCGTGGATATTGGAAAGCTCCTCCTGCCTCTTTACCTTGGACATGAGGAGGGATACCACCTCTGGGTAGTTGACGAAGGGAGAGCCGTTGGGGTGATCAGTGGTTAAAATAACATTCCATGGGTCCTTGGTCAGAAGAGCCAGCTCCATGCCTATGGCCCACTGGATGGCATTGACTGGGTTCTTTCTGAGGTAGACTAGGGGAACCACTCCGCTGGACTCCTCCAGCTCTATGTCGTGGTTGGACCACTTGGTATGAAGAAGGTGGGCGTTGCCGTACTCCAGGGGGGCATCGGCGGTCATGGTGGTGGCGCTGCCGAAGAGGATCTGGCCTATGTCCATGGTGCAGAAGTGATTTTTGTTGAAGTAATCGGCGATGGCCGGGGCCTCGGACTTGAAGTCCTTCCAGCTCGTGCCCCCGTAGGCCGAGAACTGCATGTGGGCCACGTGGACGACCTGCCTCATGCGGCTCGGCTTTATATCTTTGAAGAGATCCAGGGATTCAATAGCTGTAGTGTAGTTTCCGGGCTTGCCCAGGTTGTTGAAGTGGACATGGATGGAGTGTGGGAGCCTCAAACTCTCGTTCACCTGGGCCAAGGATTTCATGATCTCGGCAGGAGTTACGTCGAAGTTGGGCACCGGATCGTAGATGCCCTTGACGTTGGCCCCAAAGCCCCAGGCCTCTCCGCCGCCGGGGTTGACTATCTTTACGCCGTAGCCTTTGCTGGCTCTGAGTCCCCATGCCACGTAGGCGGCGAGCTTCTTCAGGTCATTCTCGCGGACGCATTGCATGACCTCCCAGTTGCTGCCAAAGAGGGTGAGGGCACCCTTATCGATGATGGGGATCTCCTCCAGTTCCTCGTGGGTGTGGCGGGACTCCAGGATGGGCGTCGCCGCCTCAAAGGCAGTGGTGTATCCCAGATGGGCATACCTGTATCCTATGGCATAGCAGTTTGGGACGGTGTAGCCAGTAGAGGGCCTGCAGACCGCCGTCGCCTGCTCCATGCCTAGGCGGGCATCATCGGGCCTCATGATCCTTCCAGCGTTCACTTTGGCCCCGGCTATGTGAGAATGGGCATCCACGCCCCCGGCCATCACCAGTAGGTCGTGAGCATCTATCTCCTCTCCTTTGGCATCCTCTACAATCCTTCCTCTGTCGATGCATAGATCTATCTCCTCACCGAAGATGCCGTTGGCTGGATCATAGACGATCCCACCTCGGATGATCACGCTGAAGCCTCATTGGGTGCTTTTGCTTCAGCTTCAGTTCCTCTGAGCTTCTTTACGCTCTCTATGATCCCATTCAAAACCCCCTCGTCGCTAGGGTGGGGTGAGTTTACAAGCTTCTTCATCCTTAGGGCTAGGCCGTCCATCCTGTAGGCTGTGCCCTCGCACTCCACGCCGGCTATGGCACTGGGTATGACCACCTCGGCCAGGAGGGTGGTAGGGTTCTCATAGGGATCTATCTGAATAACAGGCACTTTGGCCAGGTTCTCCACAATTCCTCTGGGGAAGTTGGAGGCAGGGTCCGAGGCTACGACCATGACAGCATCCGTGTCCTCTCTGGAGAGGACGTCGCAGGCCGCAGTCTCTCCGGGATTGAAGTAGGCGGTGCCCCTGGAGAAGTCGATAGACATGGGAAAACCCGTCTCCCAGGCAGCCACTTGGCCGATGCCCGCCACGTTATAGTGGCCCCTCATGGGCATGACCACGAACTTGGTGTGGGCGTTGAGTTCGGCGATCAGAGCCAGGGCGTTACCGACATTCTTGGACCTGCCCCTGCTGTGGGTGATGCCGAGGCCAAAGAAGAAAGCGCCGAACTTGGCTGCCTTCATCATGTCAGCGGCCTCGAAGAGCTCCTCCTTGGGCACGCCCCCTACCTTCTCAGGGACGAATTCTCCTTTGCCCGCCACAAACATCCTCAAGGCAGATAAGACTTCGAAATCGGACCCTGTGGCGATCATGATGAACTTATCGGCGTTCTTGGCGGTGCGGGTCTGGCGTACATCCACCACCAGGACCTTCCTTCCCTTTCTGCCTTCAGGGGTGAAGAAGCCGCAGACGTTGGTTGAATATCTGAGGCCATGCTTGGGGTGGGCTTCAGCGGGGTTGCAGCCCCAAAAGACTATGAGATCGGCCCTGTTCTTTATCTGGCCCAGAGTTGCACCCGACAGTCCCCTTTCTTCTATGCCCAGGATGGAAGGGCCGTGGCAGACGGTGGCGGTGGAATCTAGGATGCCTCCCACCATCTCAGTCAGGAGGATGCCCTTCTTCTGGGCCTCGCAGACGGTAGATGCCCAGCCGTAAAGCAAAGGGCGCTTGGCATTTACGAGGATCTGGGCTGCCCTGTCATAGGCCTCTTGATAAGAAACCTCCTCCAGCTTTCCGTTCTTTCTTATCATGGGCGTCCTTATCCTCTCGTGGCCCATGAGCTTGCTAGCGCCCAGCCTGCAGGCGTGCCTGACGTTCTTGACCTTGTTACCCTCGATTTCCACTACTAAATCATCACAGAGGCAGCCGCAGAAGGAGCACAGGACATCCTCCTCGACCCTGGTCTTCATCTCCTGACCGCTCAAGTCTTGGCCCCCCTGAGGTTTGTGAACATGCTCCTCACATCCATCACGGGCTCATCGGTGGGCTCCAGATCCACCTCTATTCCTTTGAACTGGGGCGTTCCACATCCTCCTGTATCAGGTCCCACCAGGGAGTTGGCCCAGGGCCCCATGGCCATGAAGATCATGCCGGGCGGCAGGCCTTTATCTATCCTGGGGGCCATGACCACCCTGCCGTAAGCACTTTTAACCAGGACGTTCCTACCGCCCGAGAGATTCAGGGCCTTGAAGTCCCCCTCTGAGAGAAAGCAGAGGGAGGCCGCCTTGGTGAAGTCGTCGCACATCTTGGACTCGCACCAGGCCCCCTGAGCTAGGGTTCTGCCTGAGATCATGATCGCCTTCAAAAGAAAACCTCAGGGAAGATTTGGTCTTCTGGCCCTAAAAAATGTGCGGTCAGGCCAACCATACTTTAATATATCTCCTCCCGATTGGTAGATAATCCACCGTTGGAGTTGGGTAGTTATGGCCGGGCGAGCTTGGAAGTTTGGAGACGATGTGGATACGGACGCCATCATCCCTGGAAGGTTTCTGGTTATAAACGATCCTTTGGAGCTGGCAACTCACCTTTTCGAGGGAGTGAGGCCTGGCATGGCCTCCAAGGTCATGGCCGGGGATTTAGTGGTTGGAGGAAGCAACTTCGGGTGCGGATCTTCCAGGGAGCATGCTCCCCTGGCCCTAGTAGGCGCCGAAATTTCCGCCGTGGTTGCTAAATCCTTTGCCAGGATCTTCTTCAGAAACGCCATCAACGTTGGCCTTCCCCTCTTCATCTGCGCCGATGCCGGTAAGATCAAGGATGGCGACGCCCTGGAGATAGATATGGTCCAGGGAGTTATCCATAACCTAACTAGCGGTGAACCCTATAAAACGACGCCTCTTCCGGGATTCCTGAGGGAGATCGTGGAGGCGGGCGGGTTGGTGGAGTACACCAGAAGGCAGGTTTCTAGGAGGGTTGAGGCTTGAACTACAAGGTACCGGTCATCCCAGGCGACGGCATAGGTCCAGAGATCATAGCTGAGGGCAAAAAGGTCCTCGAGGCTGCCGCTGATAAGCACAGCTTCTCCCTGGATTGGATCGAATATCTCTTAGGGGCAGAGCATTACCTCAAGACCGGTGAGCTGGTCAGCGAGGAGACTCTGAAGAGCTTGGGCAAGTACAAGGCCATCTACCTTGGAGCCATAGGAGACCCCAGGGTTAAGCCCGGCGTCCTGGAGAAGGGCGTCCTTCTGTCTATGAGATTCTACTTCGACCAGTACGTGAACTTGAGGCCGGTAAAGCTCCTGGAGGGTATATGGACCCCCTTGAAGGATAAGGGTCCCAAGGACATCGATTTCGTGGTGGTTAGGGAGAACACCGAGGATATGTACATAGGCCTAGGCGGCAGGGCAAAATCAGGTAAGAGCCATGCCGACTTCGAGGTCATAAGAACTCTATACAATATCAAGTTCGGCTTGGATGTGGAGACGGATTCCGCGGAGATCGGCTATCAGATAGGCGAGGTCAGTCGCGAGGGCTCCTCAAGAGTCATAAAATATGCCTTCGACCTGGCCATGAAGAGGAGGAAGCAGCTGGCAAGCGTGGACAAGGCTAACGTTCTCTCCGACATCTATGGCTTCTGGAGAGAAGTCTTCCTCGATGTTGCCAGATCTTATCCCGAGGTCAAGTACGATTTCAACTTCGTGGACGCCATCACCATGTGGTTTGTCAAGAACCCCGAGTGGTTCGATGTGGTGGTCGCCCCCAACATGTTCGGAGATATCATCACCGACCTAGGCGCCATGATCCAGGGCGGCCTGGGCCTTGCCCCCGGTGCCAACCTCAACCCTGAGGGAACGAGCATGTTCGAGCCTATCCACGGCTCGGCCCCCAAGTACAGGGGAATGAATAAGGTCAATCCCATTGCAACCATCTGGGCCGGAGCCATGCTTCTCGAGCACCTGGGCCAACAAGAGGCGTCAAGAGACGTAATAACAGCCATAGAACGAAACCTTCGCGAGGGCAAGATAAAGACCTACGATCTCGGCGGGAAATCCACCACCTCCCAGGTGGGAGACGAGATCTCCAGGCTCGTGAGGTCTTCCTGAGGACCTCCGAGGGAAAAATCTTTATGTGGGCTCGCTTTATCTTTCCCATAGTGCAGTGCAACAGGCTTGGTGCATGGTTAGATGCGTCCATGGGGGCTCGTAGCTCAGTTAGGCAGAGCGTCTGGCTTTTACGCTTTTACGTGAAGATACCAGGTGGTCGAGGGTTCAAATCCCCCCGAGCCCGTTTGCAGCTCCCTTAAGCCTTGTGTGGCTGCTCATTTCTCTTTGAGGTGGTTGTGAGTGACGAAGTTCGCTGTAATGGATCACGAGTCAGTTCCTAAACATACCCTGCTTTCCCCTGAGGAGAGTGAGGTGGTCCTCAGAACCTACGGAATAGAGTCTCCCCAGCTCCCCAAGATCCACGTTACTGACCCGGCGGCCAAGGAGATCGGGGCAAAGGTAGGAGACGTTATAAAGATCATAAGGCGCAGCCCGACCGCCAAGCAATCGGTCTTTTACAGGCTCGTGATCGATTAGATAGGTGATCTTTTGATCGACAGGAAAATTCTATTTAAATCCTATTTCACCCAGGACAAGCTGGTCCACCACCACATAAACTCCTTCAACGAGTTCATAGACCGGGGACTCCAGAAGGTCATAGATGAGGTGGGGACCGTAGAAACCAACATCGAAGATACTTACGTCAGGTTGGGAAAGATCAGGGTAGAGAGGCCTATGGTCAGGGAGGCCGATGGGTCCATAGAAAAGCTCTTCCCCAACGATGCCCGCCTAAGAAACCTGACCTATGCTTCCCCCATAAAGCTGGAGATGACCATAGTGGAGGGCGAGAACGAGAAGGACCCGGTGGAGGCTGAGATAGGCTCCCTGCCCATCATGCTCATGTCCAAGATCTGCAACCTTTATGGCCTTTCAGACGGCGAGATGATCGTATACGGTGAAGATCCACTGGACCCTGGAGGGTACTTCGTGGTCAACGGCTCCGAGAGGGTTATCATGACCCTGGAGGACCTTGCCCCCAACAAAATTTTGGTTGAATACAACCAGCGCTACGACGAGTTCATAGAGGTGGCCAAGGTCTTCTCCCAGAGGCAGGGGTACAGGTCCCTGGTTATCGTGGAGCGTGGCAGAAGGTCCATCTTGGAAGTCTCTTTCCCTTCCGTCTCAGGCAGGCTCAACTTCGTCATGCTCCTGCGTGCCCTTGGTATGGAGACGGATATGGAGATAGTCAAGGCCGTCTCCGATAATCCAGAGATCATCAAATTCATGCTGGAGAACCTGGAGGAAGCTGAGGTTGCCACTACTGAGGAAGCCCTGGAAAAGATCGGCTCCCGTGTTGCTGCTGGCCAGGCCAAGGAGTACCAAAAGAAGAGGGCGGCCTATGTTCTGGATAGGTACCTTTTGCCCCATATTGGCGTTGCTGAGTCCGATAGGTATCCCAAGGCCCTCTTCCTGGCCAGGATGGCCGAGGCCTGCTTCGAGCTGGCTTTGGGCCACAGAGGCGAGGACGATAAGGACCACTACTCTAACAAGAGGCTCAAACTTTCAGGCGACCTGATGGAGGATCTCTTCAGGGTGGCTTTCAACAGGCTTACTAGAGATATCAAGTACCAGCTGGAGAGAGCATCCATGAGGAACCGGGAGCTTAACGTCGTGACCACCGTCAGGGCTGATGTCCTCACCGAGCGGATGATCCATCCCCTGGCCACGGGTAACTGGGTCGGTGGCAGAACGGGTGTTTCTCAGCTACTCGACCGCACTGATTACATGGCAACCCTCTCTCACCTTAGAAGGGTTATATCTCCTCTATCCAGGTCCCAGCCACATTTCGAGGCCAGGGATCTGCATGCCACCCAGTGGGGCCGCATATGCCCAAGCGAGACCCCTGAGGGGCCCAACTGCGGCCTCGTCAAGAACTTCGCTCAGGCAGTGGAGCTGTCCAAGGGCGTGGAGATTTACGATGACGTTAAGAAGGTACTTTATGACCTGGGCGTGTCCCCTGTAGGTGGTAACGTTGGCGGAAGCTAAGATATTCATCAACGGCGAGATAGTGGGGTTCCACCCCGAGCCCTTAAAGTTCGTTGCTGACCTAAGGCGGCTTCGGCGCTCGGGCCAGATAAGCAACCAGATCAACGTGACTTACTTCGATAGGACCAACGAGGTAGTCATCAACACCGACTCCGGCAGGGCCAGGAGGCCTATGATACTGGTGGAGGACGGCAAGGCCATGATAACTGAGGAGCACATAGCCAAGCTGTCCCGAGGAGAGATCACCTTTGATGATATGGTGAAGATGGGCCTGGTGGAGTACCTGGATGCGGAGGAGGAGGAGAACAGCCTCATCGCCATCTGGGATAGCGATCTAACTCCTGATCATACCCACCTGGAGCTTGACCCGTCCCTGATCCTGGGCATCGCCGCGGGCCTGGTTCCTTACCCTGAGCACAATGCCAGCCCCAGGAACACCATGGGCGCAGGCATGATCAAGCAGTGTCTGGGAATGTCCATGTCTAACATGAGGCTCAGGCCCGACACCCGTGGCCACTACCTGAACTATCCCCAGAGGGGCATGGTCAGGACCAAGACCTCCAATGCCATAGGCTTTGATGATAGGCCGGCGGGCCAGAACTTCGTGGTGGCGGTACTGGCTTACGAGGGGTACAACATTGAGGATGCCCTGGTCGTAAACAAGGGCTCCATAGAGCGTGGGCTGGCCAGGAGCCACTTCTTCAGGGTCTCCGAGGCCGAGGAAAGGAAGTACCCCGGTGGTCAGGAAGACCAGTTCGAGATACCTGACGTGGATGTCCGCGGAGCAACTGGCGCTGAATCATACTCTCAGCTCGACTCGGATGGCCTCGTCAACCCCAACTCAGACGTAGCACCGACGGATGTCCTCATAGGCAAGACCAGCCCTCCCAGGTTCCTGGAGGAACCCTCTGAGTTCGGCATATCTCCCCAGGGCAGGCGCGAGACCTCGGTCAGGATGAGATCCAACGAGAAGGGAACCGTTGATCTGGTTATACTGACCGAGTCCCAGAATGGCAATCGTCTGGCTAAGGTGAAGACCAGGGACCAGAGGGTGCCTGAGCTCGGTGATAAGTTCGCCTCCAGGCATGGCCAGAAGGGCGTTGTGGGTCTCATCGTCCCCCAGGAAGACATGCCATTCACAGAGAGCGGTTTAGTTCCCGACCTTCTACTGAATCCCCACGCCATTCCTTCCAGGATGACCGTGGGCCACGTGCTGGAGATGATCGGCGGCAAAGTCGGTTCCATGGAGGGAAGGTTCGTGGATGCCACAGCCTTCCTGGGAGAGAACGAGATCGATCTTCGGTCTGCTCTAGCCAAGTTTGGCTTTGCCCACACCGGCAAGGAGATTCTGTACAACGGTGCCACTGGCGCGCAGGTCATGGCCGACGTCTTCGTGGGAATCATCCTCTACCAGAAGCTTTACCACATGGTCACTGGAAAGATGCACGCCAGGTCCAGAGGCCCTGTACAGGTCTTAACCAGGCAGCCCACTGAAGGCCGCGCCAGGGAAGGCGGTCTAAGATTCGGCGAGATGGAGAGAGATGTCCTGATAGCCCATGGAGCTGCCCTTGCCTTGAAGGAACGTCTGGTCGATGAGTCGGACAAGGTAACTGAGCTTGTTTGCAGCCACTGTGGCATGATAGCCATACACGATAAGAGGCGAAACGCTGATTTCTGCCCAGTCTGCGGCGCCGACACCGAGATCTACCCGGTGGAGATGAGCTATGCTTTCAAGCTCCTGCTGGATGAGATAAAGTCCTTGGGAGTAGCTCCGCGTCTCATGCTGGAGGACGCGGTCTAAGGGGGAAGCATGACAGTACCAAAGAGAATTGGAAAGATAAAGTTCGGGCTCATCTCCCCCCAGGAGTTCAGGAAGATGAGCGTGGTAAAGATAATCACGGCCGACACCTACGACGATGATGGATTCCCCATTGAGATGGGGCTCATGGACCCAAGGCTCGGCGTCATAGATCCAGGCCTCAGGTGCAGATCCTGCGGAGGTCGGCCCGGAGAGTGCCCCGGACATTTCGGCCACATTGACCTCATCGCCCCCGTCATCCACGTGGGCTTTGCCAAGATCATAAGAAAGGCCTTGAGGGGCGCTTGCAGGGAGTGCTCACGGCTCATGCTCCTAGATAAAGAGAAGGAGATGTATCTCCAGCAGATAAGGACCCTGGAGCGCTTAGGCCAGCTCTCGGATGAGATCGTCAACAAGGTCTTCGCTGAGGCCAGGAAGCACAAGATCTGCCCCTACTGCGGGGCTCCCCAGCAGGAGATCAAGTTCGAGCGCCCTCTCTCCTACATAGAAGAGGGCCATAAGCTAACACCATCTGATATTCGCGACAGGTTTGAGAAGATCCCAGATGATGACATCATCATCATGGGCATGAACCCGGCCACGGCCAGGCCCGAGTGGATGATTCTCACAGTGCTGCCAGTGCCACCAGTGACCATGAGGCCGTCCATCACCCTGGAGAGTGGCCAGAGATCCGAGGACGACCTGACCCACAAGCTGGTGGACATCATAAGGATTAACCAGAGGTTTCAGGAGAACCGGGAGGCTGGAGCGCCTCAGCTCATCATAGAGGACCTATGGGAGCTTCTTCAGTACCACGTCACCACTTTCCTGGATAACACAGTCTCAGGCGTTCCCCCGGCCCGCCACCGTAGCGGCAGACCTTTGAAGACCCTGTCCCAGAGGCTGAAAGGCAAGGAGGGGCGGTTCAGAGGGTCTCTATCCGGTAAGAGAGTCAACTTCAGCGCTAGGACGGTCATATCTCCTGACCCCAACCTCAGCATCAACGAGGTGGGTGTGCCCCTTGAGGTGGCCATGGAGCTCTCGGTCCCCATAGTCATCAACGCCAGGAACAAGGAGGCAATCAAGGTCTTCGTCAGAAGAGGTCCCGACAGGCATCCTGGGGTCAACTATGTCACCAGGGCAGATCAGAGGAGGATCAAAATAACCTCCAAGAACAGCGAGGAGATCGCTGAGCAGATCGATGCCGGCTGGAAGATAGATCGCCAGCTGACAGATGGAGATACAGTTCTCTTCAACCGTCAGCCCTCTCTGCACAGGATGTCAATCATGGCCCACAGAGTCAAGGTCATGCCCTACAAGACCTTCAGGCTGAATCCTGCTGTCTGTCCGCCCTATAACGCCGACTTTGACGGGGATGAGATGAACTTACACGTTCCCCAGACAGAGGAGGCCCGGGCTGAAGCCGAGATTCTCATGAGGGTTCAGGAGAACATTCTTTCCCCGAGATTCGGTGGCCCAATCATCGGCGGAATCCACGACTACGTCACTGGAAGCTTCCTCCTCACCCACGGCTACAAGCCCATAGATCGCGAGGATGTCATGGAGCTTCTCAAGAAATTTCCTCCAAATGAGATGCCTGAGCCCAAGGGCTACCTGGAGGACGGAGAGCCCTACTGGATAGGAAAGCAGGTTTTCAGCACCGTCCTTCCTAAGGGCTTGAATTTGACATTCAAGGCCGATTTCTGCCTGAACTGCGAGAGCTGCAAGCACGAGGAGTGCGAGAACGATGCCTTCGTTATCATCAGGGATGGCCAGCTTCTTAAAGGTACCATCGATGCCGAGGCTGTTGGGGCCTTCAAGGGCAAGATCACTGATAGGGTTATAAAGGAGTACAGCCCCTCGGTGGCGAGCGAGTTCCTGGATAGGATGACCCTGCTCGCCCTCCGCGGCATCATGTACGCCGGGTTCAGCTTCGGCATAGATGACGAGGACATCCCCACTGATGCCGCAGACCAAATCGATGAGACCACCAGGACCGCAAAAGAGAATGTTCAGAGGCTTATCGAGGCCTACAAGGCCGGAGAGCTGGAGCCTCTGCCCGGTAGAACCCTCGATGAGACCCTGGAGATGAGGATAATGCAGACTCTGGGAAAGGCCAGGGACAATGCAGGCCAGATAGCCGGAAGGTACCTGGGCCTGGATAATTCAGGCGTAGTCATGGCTGTCTCCGGAGCCAGGGGCTCCATGCTCAACCTCACCCAGATGGCTGCATGTGTGGGCCAGCAGTCGGTGCGTGGCGAGCGCATACGCAGGGGTTACGCTGGAAGGACCCTGCCACACTTCAGGCGGGGCGATATGGGGGCCGAGGCCCACGGCTTCGTCGAGTCGAGCTACAAGGATGGTCTGTCCCCCACTGAATTCTTCTTCCACGCCATCGGTGGGAGAGAGGGTCTGGTGGATACGGCCATTAGGACCTCTCAGAGCGGTTACTTGCAGCGCAGGCTGGTCAATGCCCTACAAGATCTGGAGGTCAAGTACGACGGGACCGTCCAGGAGACCAGGGGCATGATAGTACAGTTCAAGTACGGAGAGGACGGCGTGGATGCTTCGAGGCGCGACTATGCCAGCCCTGACAATGTTAAACGCATAATTCAAAAGATTCTGAAACATGGGGGGGCAAAGTCTTGAAGCTCTCCACTGAAGAGGTCATAGAGAGGGTCTCCATCCTCGACATCCCCCAGGCTCTTAAGGATGCCCTCGTCGCCGGCCTTACGGGGCAGGAGATGACCGAGGCGCAGCTCCAGGAGATCATGGATCAGGTGGTCTCTGACTATGGCCACTCCAGGGTCGAGCCCTGCGAGGCGGTGGGCGTCGTCGCTGCCCAGTCCATAGGAGAGCCCGGCACTCAGATGACCATGAGAACCTTCCACTATGCCGGTGTGGCCGAGATCAACGTCACCCTCGGCCTGCCGCGTCTCATAGAGATCGTGGACGCCAGGAAAATACCGAGCACTCCTACCATGACCCTCCGCCTTGCTGAGGGCTATGCTCACGACAGGGACCTGGCCAGGGAGGTGGCCTGGGCCATAGAGTCCACATCCCTCCTTCACCTGGGGTCCTTGGCCACAGACCTGGCCGAGATGAACGTCATCATTGAGCTTAATTCCGATGCTATGACGCAGAGGAAGATCACTGCCGAGGAGGTCGCAGAGAGACTTAGGGAGGAGACGGGGCTATCCGTGGATCAGAGGAGCAACACCCTAGTGATGGCCCCGGAGGAGTCGTCCTACAGAGAGCTTCTACAGCTTGTGGAAAAGATCAAGAAGATCTCCCTCAAGGGCATAGAGGGGATTAAGAGGGTGGTCATAAGAAAGGAAGGTGACGAGTACATCCTCTACACAGAGGGATCTTCTCTTAGAAAGGTAATGCAATTCGACGGGGTAGACCCGACTAGAACTAAGACGAACAACATAAACGAGATCGGCGAAGTGTTAGGCATTGAGGCCGCCAGAAACGCCATCATCAACGAGGCCACCGATACTCTGCGCGAGCAGGGCCTGACCGTGGACGTAAGACATATCATGCTCGTTGCCGATATCATGACCGTGGACGGGGAGGTCAAGCAGATTGGGAGGCACGGTGTATCGGGTGAAAAGGCATCGGTTCTGGCCAGAGCTGCCTTCGAGGTCACCGTGAACCACATCCTGGATGCAGCGGTGCGCGGGGACGTGGACGACCTCAAGGGCGTCACAGAGAACGTCATAGTGGGACAGCCTATACAGCTTGGCACTGGAGATGTGAAGCTGATCGCCAAGAGATGAGGTATACAAATGGTAGATGTTGACAGAGCTCTTCGGAGCTCCATTCGAACTGGAAAAGTGGTGCTGGGGTCGAACAAGGCCGTAGAGGCCGGTCTTTCCGGAAAGGCCAAGATCATCGTCTTCTCTGCAGACTGCCCTGAGGATGTCAGATCTCAGTTGGCATCCATGGATGTGCCTGCTTACAGCTATCCTGGAATGGGCAAGGACCTCGGATCTGCCTGTGGAAAACCCTTCTCCATAGCCACCCTGGCTATCGTTGAGCCTGGAGACTCGGAGATCTTGGCGCTGCTGCGGGGGATCCGGGGTGGCGGTAATGAGTGAGTTCAAGCTCACCACTGAAGGAATTAGGTATATAGCTCTGTTTGAGAGCCTGACCGGCGGCATGGCCAGAGACTGCGTGGTAGACGAGGGCAATGACCGGATAATATTCGTCATAAAGAAAGGGGATATGGGCGCGGCCATAGGTCGGAAGGGCTCCAATATCAACCGGGTCAAGAAGTCCACTGGAAAGCAGATAGAGATTGTAGAGTACAGCGATAACGTCAATGAGTTCCTCGAGAACCTCTTTCAGCCAGCTTCCATAAAGAACGTGGTTGTGGTAAACAAGAACAATAAGCGATTGGCTTATGTAGAGGTTGCGAACAAGGATAAGGGCATTGCCATCGGTCGCGACGGCAGAAACATATTAAAAGCCAAGATGCTAGCGCAGAGGCATCACGATGTGGATGATATCATCATTCAATAGGCTGGGGCTCAAATCACAGTTACTTTAGTTTAGGGTGAATCTAATGGGAAAGGGCATTTACGCAGCGAGAAAACTTGAGCGTGATAGGAAGAACCTGAGGTGGAGCGATCCTCATTTCATCAGGCGCGCGTCCGGGAGCAGGGTCAAGGCAGACCCTCTGGGCGGTGCGCCCATGGGCAGGGGAATCGTTCTTGAGAAGGTCGGAATCGAGTGCAAACAGCCCAACTCTGCAATAAGAAAGGCAGTTAGGGTACAGCTCATCAAGAATGGGCGCCAGGTCACAGCCTTCTGTCCGGGTGACGGTGCCATTGGGTTCATAGATGAGCACGATGAGGTCACCATAGACCGCATCGGTGGGCGCATGGGCAGGTCCATGGGAGATATCCCTGGAGTCAGGTTCAAGGTTATCGCTGTCAATAACGTATCCCTGATTGAGATGGTGCGGGGAAGAAAAGAGAAGCCCGTAAGGTGATTTCAAATGAAGGTCTTCGGCAAGTGGGATACAGCTGAGGTTGAGGTCACAGACCCAAGCGTCAGGGGCTATGTGAACATCGCCCGCCAGGGAGTCACTTACTCTGGCGGCAGGCACGCCAAGCAGCAGTTCAAAAAGTCTGATCAGCACGTAGTAGAGCGCCTCATCAACAAGATGATGAGAAAAGAGAGGAACTCCGGGAAGAAGCTCCTGGCCTACAGGATTGTGGAGAATGCTCTGGACATCGTTGCTCAGAGGACCAAAGAGAACCCCGTAGCAATTCTCACCAGGGCCATAGCCAACGCAGGCCCGAGAGAAGAGGTAGTCCGGCTCAAGTACGGAGGCATAACCGTGCCTAAGGCCGTCGATACGTCTCCCCAGAGAAGGGTTGATGTGGCCCTCATGTTCCTTTCCAAGGGCGCCTGGCAGAACTCCTTCAAGAACAAGAGGTCTGCTGAGAGTGCTTTAGCTGACGAGATCATTTCCGCGGCCAACTACGACGTCAAATCCTTTGCTATTAATAAGAAGGACGGCGTGGAGCGCGTGGCCAAGGCTGCCAGGTAAACTTCTACCTGGTCTGCCCTGTATTTTATTAGCCCTCATAGTTCCCTGAGCTGACTCAGCTATTGTCGTTATCCAATGTAGTTGTTGCCTGATATGTGCTTTATCGACAAAGGTGAATCAGTAGCTTCAAGCGTTATTTTACAGAAAGTATTCCTTGAAAAACCAAGGGAATCTACTTGAATCTTTTAATGAAAGACCTATCTATCCAGCTCTTGAGGGAGTATATCAGATGAGACGGCATGTCCATGCAGACCTTGCCGTAGACGCCTACGGCACAATCACAGCCCGTGGATATCAAAGCCACCTGGCTGTCCGTAGATGCCCTCACCGAATACTTCTCCAGGGCCGAACCCTCTGCGAGCTTGTGCAGGTTTCTGGCGGTGTGAGCCGCGTGTCTCTCTGCCTCCATGGCTGTCTTGGTAGAGAGCTTTCCATCGATCTCTATCCACGCTGCATCTCCTATGGCAAAGACTCCCGGCAGGGCTCTGAGGTACTGATCGACTGTTATCCATCCTTTGGTCTTGGGAAGTTTCAGATCTTCTATGAACTTGGATGGCTTGATCCCAGCCGTCCATATGGCCATGTCGCAGTCCAAGGTGGAGCCGTCGCCGAAGAGGATGCTGTCCGCACTGATCTCCTGGACCCTGGTGGAGGTGAGGATGTTCACGCCCTTTCTGGACAGGGCGTTTTCCACAAGCTTGGAGGTGCTCTCCGAGAACTGAGGCAGTACCCTGTTTGCCATCTCAACTATGTAGATGCTGGACTCGATGCTCCCCGCTAGGACGCAGGCGGTCTCGATCCCAGTCAGCCCCGAGCCTATGATCATGACCCTCTCGGGATCACTCTCCTCCAGGAACTTCCTGGCTCTGACCGTCTCCTCGAAGGTGTTGATGGAGAATGTCTCATGGGCACCCTTGACGCCGAAGTAGTTCTGGGCAGCGCCCGTGGCAATGACTGCCACATCGTACTCCACTTCTATCTTCTCGCAGACCACGCTTCTAAGACCTAGGCTTACGGCTCTGTCCCTAACCCACTCTACCCTCACCTTATCGCAGAATGGTTTGAGGGGGGCTGTAAGCTCATCAACTTTTGCTAAGCCCGCCAGGTACTCGGGGTAAAGCGCCTGGCACTCTATCTGATCCTTGGGCTCTATAAGAACCAGGTCCAAGGGGTACTGGGATGCCAGCCTCACAAGCTCGGCGCCTCCAATACCTCCTCCGATAACTGCGACCCTCACCAACTCACCTTCTCCGTGGGAGAACTAATGGCCTTCTCTAGATATACATTGCCACACGTTGTAATTATTCATGGTGCACCAGTGCTTAAATATGGTTATTTAATAAACCTATGTAAAAGTTATGACCTTTTGCTAAGGGATTGGCAGGATTATGAATCCCTTTTTATGGAAGCTTTTGTAAATTGGCAAGAGTACAATGAACGATTGGTTAGACGCAGATGGTTTTACCTATACACGGATTTTCTTGATGAGTTAAGTGAGGGACCTCGATCCATGAATATGGCATAGAGTTGCCAAATTAAAGCTAGATTTTCCAATAATAGCTGATAATATCGTAGTAGTTATGAGTCTAATGGGAGCAAACGTTACAAATAACTGAGGTCGTGCAAGGAAAAAGCACAATACGGCGCGTAAATGTTGAATCAAATCATTATCGCGGCAGGTGCGGGTGCCATGAGGACAATTTCTTTCGAAATAACTGATGAGATAACCTCTGACCATAAAGTGGTCTGGAAATTGCTAAATGATGCTAAAATAGATGATACTTCGATGGATCCAGCCTGCGATAAAGAGAATGTATGCAAATTTTTAAAAGAAAAAGGCGTATATATGCCAGGGATAAATCCAAGAAAGGATGCTATTGTTAGGCTTAATTCCATCAAGGACGAGCCTACATCAGAGCATCATAAATTTGGCCGTGAACGCTGGAAAAGATCACGTAAATGACAAGAGGCCGTTTCTCAGAAGAATCCTCCATTCTCTAAAAAGACTATCCTCAGAAATGGTTAGAACTACTTCTCTTCAAGGAATATTCCAAGAAATCGCTGAGCGGATTGGTGTTACGCCGAGATATTGAACTCGACATTCCTAATATAATTTAAATCTTAACTAGTGGCGGACGGTTTTGGCTGTTGAATGCAGCGACTCTGAGGCAAATAAGAAAAGAGTATATTGCCCTATGTTGGTTTATATCTAAATAAATTTCTCGCAAAGAGGAATACTCTCATCAAAAAGCCCTCTATCTCTCCAAATAATGGGCGTTTGCCCTTATGTATCGGAACAGGGTCAAAAAATTTGAAGGTTTCTTTGCCTCAAATTCCAGGGGTAGGTAAACCCTAACGATAAGGACGAACTCCAATGACAAAGCCTATATGAGAGCCCAAGCATCCCCTTAAGCGGATGAGCGAGATCGCCTCTATGCTCGTGACTCACCGCAGGGCATCCATCGATGAGATCGAGAACGCCTGGCACGGGGATGTCCCGACCCTCCTTAAGTGGGTGAAATCCCACGACAAAATCGAGGAGTGCGCCGTCCTCAAGACTTGCAACAGGGTGGAGATCTACGTGGTCTCTCCCAGGGGAGAGAAGGTGCTCTTTGAACTGGCCAAGAAAGCCAGGATGTCCTCCCGCATCGTCGATTTCTACAACCAGGAGGAGTCCCTTCTCCACCTCTTAAGGCTCGCCTCGGGACTGGAATCCATGGTTATAGGGGAGGATCAGATTCTAGGCCAGGTAAAGGATCTGTATCGATCAGCTCAAAAGGCTGGGATGACGGGATGGATGCTGGATACGGCCTTTAAAAAAGCCATACAGGTGGGTAAGAGGGTCAGGAAGGAGACCAGGATCAACGAGAGATCTATATCAGTAGGTTCTGCAGCCGTGGATTTAGCTGAGGAGATCTTAGGAGACTTATCTGGCAAGACCATCCTGGTCATAGGCGCAGGAGAGACTGGCGAGCTCATATCCAGGGCTCTTCTGGCCAAGAACGTCGGGTCCTTCTACGTAACCAACAGGACCTATGAGACCTCTAAAGAGCTGGCGGATTGCTTAGGCGTTAAGGCCATACCGTTCGATGAGATGAGAAGCCAGCTGGCCCAATCGGACGTGGTGATAAGCGCAACCTCCGCCCCCCACTACCTTCTATTGAAAGAAGATATTGAGGATGCCATGCAGGGCAGGATGGGGAAGCTCCTAATTATCGATATCGCTAATCCGAGGGACGTGGACGAGGCCGCGTGCGAAGTTCCTAACGTCCAGCTCCACAACATCGATAGCCTGAAGAGGATAAGTAGCGAGAACATGAGGCGTAGACTGGCTGAGGTGGAGAATGTAGAGTGTATCATCCAAGAGGAGTTAAGCCTCCTTAGAGCCAAGTACAAGAGGAAGGAGGCCGAGGACCTTTTAGCAATTCTATATTCCCAGGCTGAGGTTATCAAGGACCTGGAGTGCAAGAGGGCCATGAACAAGCTTTCAGCCTACCACACCCTTGGAGAGATTGAGCAGAAGGTCCTCATGGATATGAGCCATTCCATAGTGAACAAGCTTCTGGCCGAGCCCACCAAGTCCCTAAAGGAGGCGGCGGAGCGTGGCGATTCGTCCCTGCTCAAATCTTTATCAGATCTCTTCAAGCTGGTGGACGAGATTGCGGAGGGAGAGACATAAGACGCATGAGACGGCTTAGAAGTCCAGGAGTTCGGGAGATGGTCTCCGAGAACAGGCTCTCACTGCAGAGCCTGATACAGCCTATATTCATAGATGAGCGGATCAAGGATCCCAAGGCCATAGAGTCCATGCCCGGGCAGTTCAGGCAAAGCCTCCTGACTATAGCAGAGGAGGCAGGAAAGCTCGAAGATCTGGGAGTCCCTGCGGTCCTCCTTTTTGGCCTTCCGGAGCACAAGGATGAGTCTGGCTCCCAGGCTTACGATCCCCATGGCGTGGTCCAGGAGGCGGTGAGGAGGATCAAGGAGGCTACTGGCCTGGTGGTCATAACCGATCTATGCCTCTGCGAGTACACTAGCCATGGCCACTGCGGCCTAGTCCGGGGCCAGGAGGTTCTGAATGACGAGACCCTGCCTCTCCTGGGGGAGGCTGCCATCAGCCAAGCCGAGGCCGGGGCGGACATCGTTGCCCCGAGTGGCATGATGGACGGCATGGTGGGGGCCATAAGGGCAGCCCTTGATCTGGAAGGCTACATCGACACGCTCATCTTATCTTATTCCGCCAAGTACGCCTCCACCTTCTACGGCCCCTTCAGGGAAGCGGCCGAGTCGAGCTTCGCCTTTGGGGACAGGAAAAGCTATCAGATGGACCCTGCCAACGCAGCAGAAGCCCTATGGGAGACTCAATTGGACTTAGAGGAAGGCGCGGATATGGTCATGGTAAAGCCTGCCCTGCCCTACCTGGATATTCTCAGGTCAGTCAAGGACAGGTTCGGGGTGCCCACGGCTGCCTATCAGGTCAGCGGGGAGTACTCCATGATCATGGCCGCGGCCAAGATGGGATGGCTGAATGAGAATGCGGCGTTCCTGGAATCGTTGTTGTCCATAAATAGGGCAGGCGCGGACATGATAATCACGTACTGGGCTGAGGAGTACGCTCGATTGAATGCTTAGCTCATTGTTTTTTTTCCCTGCTACAATCCCTCCATTACCCTTTCGCTAGTCCATTGATATTTACCGTTTCATTAACTTTTTTTAACATCTTTTCGCGATGAGATGGATTTCTTAGCCTTATATCTCTCGTAGGCCACCCTGGAGAGCTCATCCGCCTCCACGTTCTTCTCCCTTGGAATCCACTCCAAGGCCACATCCATCTCCTTCATTATCTCCTTTATCTCAGGTACGTATTTGGATGAGGTCCTCGACTTCACCTGCCACCTTCCACTGACCTGGTTTATGACCAGTTGAGAGTCTCCCCTCACCACCACCTTATCATCTATGCCGTTGTCCTTGATCCAGGAGAGCGCTGCCAGGAGACCCTCGTACTCTGCCACGTTATTGGTCATCCCTGACCCCTCGCCCACCGCCCTGAAGCCTTTGTGAAGAAGCTCTCCGTCCTTGTAGATGGTGTAGCCATAAGCTGCAATGCCGCAGGGATTCTTCGGATAACACAAGCCGTCGAAGTAGGCGGTGATCATGGTCATAAATGGAATCTACAAGGATATGTTCGTTGTGCGTATTGACTAGGCCTTCACGATTATCTCCACAGATCCTACTTTGGCAGTCATATTTTTAAAGCCTTAAAAGTTACCTGACATAGCATCCTGAATCATCGGAAGCTTACACCATCCATAGCATCGGAGAATTAATCTTTTACATCTGCCGTCCCAACTAGATTAGTTAAATAAGATGTTAATAAGATATCAAGTTATAGGACGGATTCTCAACAACCCCTTTTCCACAACGATCTCGGTATGCCTTCCTGGCGCCCTACGATGAGCCGCTGCTGGAACACCTGGAGCAGGTTCCGGATGATACGGCGCAGAGGATTAGAAGATACGTATCAAATCCGATCGAGGATGGTTCAACCATCCAGATAGAATAGGGAAGCATACCGACTGCCATCACCTCCAGCTTTGGCGGCAAAAAGCATCTAGGAATCCACACTGAACTCCTGAGCGATGGCATCGCGGAGCTGATGATGACTGGTGTTGTGGACCACATTGAAAAATCTATCCGCCTGGGAAAGACCGTTGCCACCTTCTGCATGGGAAAGAAGGAGACCTATGACTTTATCGATGGCAATTCCTCAATTGAGTTCAGGACCATTGATTACACCAACAATCCTCTAGTCAAGGTCCAGGAGTTCTTCTGCTCACTCTCGGATGAGTGCATGTATCAGTGGTTTATTTCCGTCCGGATGTATATGCCTCACGAGAGGCTACAGGACTTTGTGGTAATAGATTATGCCAAGAAGATGGCCCTTCTGGCAGTTTTAGGCGAGTCCGGCAACGAAACCATCGCTGGTATAGAGCGGTGCAACTTGAATAGAGATATGGCAACAGCTGATATAGCTCTGGTTGTAAGACCGGTACCAGAAACATGGAATAGGGTCAGAGCTTTTCTCATATCTTACTCACCTGGCCCGGAGAAAAGGCCTCTTGGGATTCACTGCAGAGGTTCTTAGGGGAAACCAGAATGTATTCAAGATTTCCGATAAGATGGTGTTCGACATCATGGAAAAAAGCGAATCCTGGGTCTTTTAGATGACGCTTTTGTTTAAAGACATTGATAAAATTGCAGGCCCCAGAAAGCCAAACTCATGAGGTCACTTTGTCGGATGTAGGATGGTCGAGATGAATGGCATCCCTGATACCGTAGAGATTTAAAAGCACTGGCCGGAAAATAGCCCTAAATTCATTGCCAATACCTTTCAAATTAACTCGAACCATAAACTATCGGAGACCGAACTAAATAGGTTATAGGGCTGAAAAGGCATCCAGGCAAGCCCTAGCATAAGCCTCCTGGTAGGACTTTCTCAGGAGCCGCCAAACCTCATAATCCTGGAGCACCTTCCACAACCTTCTAGATCTCTCCTCTTGATTTGGTACCTTAAACTTAAGCTCCTTTCTTATCTGGCCAAGGATCCTGGCCATGCCCTCGTACTCCTCAGTCATCTCCTCATCCAGCTTTATCCTGATGTACTTGGTGAGAGCAGGGCTCTTTGTGGAGATGGCTAGGGATACGGGCCCCTTCCTTACTATAGATGGCACCACCACATCCCCTACGCCATCTACCTTGTTTACCAGAATCCCCAGCTCATTTGCTCTCTTCTCTATGGAACTGTTCAGGCTGGGGTCATTGGTGGCAGGGATGGCGATGAATGCATCCTGAAGGAAGCTCTCAAAGCCCTCGGAGAGGTCTGTTTGCACCAGACACAGGGCGCCCTCAGTTCCCATCTGCATCAACTGAGGAGTAAAGGCCTTGCTGATCACGAAGACCTGGGCGTAGTACGAGAAAAGCCTGGCCTTGCGCTCTGCCACCTTGCCACCACCTAATATGACCACCTTTTTGGAGCTAAGGTCGAGGTAAAGGGGCAAAAGTTCCTTTTCAGTCATCTTTTTTAGTCATATTTATTTCGCGTCTGTTCTGACGTGGTCTATCAGATAATGGCGCTGGTCTTCTTGTACTCATACTTGCTGAAGAGTACCTTATAATCTTTAATCCCTGCGGCATCCGATAGCTCTCGGGCCACCTTTAGGGCCTCCTCCTTGGTCCTGAAATGGACTACGGTGTAGATGTTATAGGGCCACTCCTGGCGGGAAGCCCTCTCGTAGCAATGAGTGACCGATTCATTGGATGCAAGGATCTTTCCCACTCTCTCCACATCCTCCTCAGGGACCCTCCAGGCGATCATGGCATTGGCCAAAATCCCAAGGGCTCGGTGACCTATGGTGGCGGAAAATCTCCTTATTAGCCCTTCCTCTTCCAGGGCTTTCAGCCTTGAGATCACTTCCATCTCTGAGATTCCCACCTTCTCTCCCAGGGTGGCATAGGGCCTCTCAACCAAATCTATGCCTTCCTGGGCAGCCTTCAGAAGCTTCAAATTCACATCATCCATCAGTTCCAGCCTCCGGGGCGCTGGAATGGATACCTGTCCTGGCCCGATGTCATGATCTTCCTGGGATCCCTTCCTGGGTTACCTGAAACGTCGTGATCGCTCCAGTAGTTGCCCCCGACCTTTGGCCCCGCATCCCAGTGGTTCTTTCCGTTGTCCAGGGCATTATCGTAGCTGTTGTTTCCTAGGGTGTTGTGGTATATCCAGTTCTCCTGGCAGTCCACCATGTTGATCCCCGAGGCCTCATTGCCCTTGAAGATGTTCTCCGTTACGTTGCAGCCGGAGGATGCGCTCATCCTCAGGCCGTGGAGGGTGTTGAAGCTGAGGTCGTTACCCTTGATGGTAACTCTCTTGGAGGATTGGAGGAAGAGGCCCTGGCCGTTGTAGTAAGCTTTGTTTTGGGTCATCTCCGCCCCCGAGAGCTGCTCCAGTTCCAGGCCGCTCTGCTTATTAAAGCTGGCATTGTTTCCCACCAGGATGCAGGCGTTGGAGCCGATTAAGCTCAAGCCTACATCGTTATAGCAGAGGGTGTTTCCAGCCAGGGATGCCATGTGGGAGGTGGTCAGAGATATCCCCGATTCCTGGTTTCTCTCCATGGTGCAGCCGACGGCCTGGCAGAGCCTGGAGTTAATGAGGGATAGTCCCTCCTGACAGGCATCTCCCTTCAGATCGTCCAGTTTCATCCTCAGGGATTCGTACAACCTAAAGCCGCTCTTCTGGCAGTCTTTGGCCGCATCATCCTGGAAGAGACAGTCCGAGGACCTCAGGGCGGAGATACCAAGCTTGCATTTATCTGAGGTGCACCTCACCACAGAGCACTCTTTGGCCTCCAGAAGGAATGCTCCCATTTCATCCCTTGACATGGTGCAGTTGGCAAGGTTGCACTGTGAAGAGTTAACTATGAGGATTCCGGCGCTGTTGTTATACAAGGCCTGATCAGATGCCGAGACCTTTTTGCAGTTGACCAGAGCGATGAACCCACAGCCCTGGGGGACCTTCCGGTCGCTTACACCCACTAGGTAGCAGATAGGCCTTCCGTCTATGTTATTGGACTCGTCTATTTCCTGGATGAAGTCTATGGGATCTACGCTGCTCTTCAGGGCCTTGGAGACCTCGCCGGTATCCACCCTGAAGTTGTAGCTGTTGGACCTCATGGTGTTATTGGTCATAACGTTGCTCGGCGCTCCCCTCAGGGATATGCCATAGGTTCCGGCCTCTGCCAGGTTGGAGGTCAGATTGTTGCTGCTGGAGGAGGACAACAACATGCCGTTGCCATTACACTGGAGGTAGTTGGAGGAAATCTCATTTCGGTAAGAGCTATCGATATATATCCCTGCCCTCTCATTTCTTATGCAGGTATTCTTCTTTAGGGTGTTCTCCCGAGAGCTTCGCAGGCTTATACCCAGTCTGCCCCCATCCACGCGGTTATCCTTTAGGATGTTCTTCTGGGACTCTAAAAGATCTAACCCGCCGGTATAGGACCCTGCTATATCGTTCTTCTCCAGGAGATTGCCGTGGGCCTTGATTAGAGATACGCCGAATCCCTGCACCGAGAAGCTGTTATTGGTGATGCTGTTGTTATGGGACCAGCTTACCTCTAACCCTGTGACGGACCTTATCTGGCATCCAGTGATTAGGCTTTCTGTGGTGTTGTCGATCCTGGCCCCTACATAGCCGCTGAGGTTATCTCTGATAACTTTGGCTTCAGGGCCTTTGATGCTCAGCCCCATCCAGGAGCTCACCTGGCAGTCCTGGATGGTGTTGTTCCTCCCTGTGACCTCCACGCCAGCCGAAGCCCCCTGCACATTGCACTCGGTCAGAATATTATCATCGCCCCCCGCCCAGATGCCTGGAGAGGCTCCCTTGACCGTGCAAGCCGACAGAACGTTTCCTGAGGATTCCAGGACGATCCCCGGGCCGGACCCTTTGGCAGCCAAGGAAAGGCTGGAGAGGGTACATCCTGGAGCATTAACGATAATAGCACCCTGGGCAGTCCCTTCTATTCTTACCTGATCAGACCCTTGAACGGTCAGCTTACGGTCGATGACAGCACCTGAGTACTCCCCCGGCATCACTTTAATGGTATCACCGGGACTTGCGATGTTCACGGCCCCTTGGATGGTCATGGCATCGCCTTTTCCTGAAGGATCTACCACCAGGACCTTGCCCTCAGAGGATGCCAAAAGAAGGGTCGCGAGGAGGAAGAGTGACAGCTTCATCCTGTCATGGATTGTCTTAGGGTGTATTATCTGTGACGGTGACCTTGTGTCTTAAAGCCCAATACGAGATCAATTTAAATAAGTAAATACCATCATCACAAGGGCTGCCTTCGGCCTTCCCTGAAGAATAGATCTAGATAACTCATTAATGATCAAATAAAACATTGATTGGTTAGTAACAATCCTCACGGTTTTTAAAGATTCCTGGAAAGATAGAAATATTCAATTCCCCATGTCTACTTACGTATAGGACGGATGTGAATGGTGGAGCCCTATCGAATTCTGATCGTCGAGGATGATCCTGAACATGCCGAGCTGATACGGATGGCCTTCAGGAAGCACGATGATTTCTTCCTTGACTTCGCGGAGACGGGCGAGGAAGGCTTGGAGATGGCAGCCAATGGCTCTTATAGCCTCATATCGGTGGATCTGGTCCTTCCGGGCATCGGCGGCTTGGATGTTCTCATCCGGATCAGGAAGTTCGATCAGGACATCCCCGTGGTGATGGTCTCAGGCCATGGCACCACCGAGATGGCCGTGGTGGCCTTCGAGAATCGGGCCACCAAGTACGTGGTAAAGAGCATGGAGAGCTTCAAGAGCTTGCCTTACATCTTCGAGAACCTCATTCAAGTGGCCAGGTTCAAGACACAGGGAAGAGCCATGAGGGAGCGAATAGAGCGGTCGGAGTGGATCCACAGGAACGTGGTGGAGAACGCCCTGGCCGGCATCTACATCCTCCAGGACGGCGTCTTCAAGCTGGTCAACCCAAAGCTGGCCGACATCTTCGGCTCTCCTTCCGATAAGCTCCTTGGCACACCCTTCTGGCAGCTCGTCCAGCCCGACGATATGCAGCACGTCAACAAGCTGGAGATAGGGGCATCTCCCTCCCCTGCCTACGAGTCTAGGATACAGCGCAAAGATGGGACTGCGCGCTGGATCGAGTTCAGGACGATACCCATAGAGTACGACGGAAAGAGGGCCATTCTTGGAAACCTCCTGGACATAACCCAGAGAAAGGAGCAGGAGATCGAGCTTCTGAGATCCAATCGCGAGCATGCAGCCACCAGCAGCATATTGACCCGGATGCTGGAGTCTTCAGGAGATGTGGAGAAGGACCTGGAGATGATCCTCGCGGGTATCGTCTCTGGTATCGGTGGCGAAGTCGGAGGCATCTTCCTTCAGGAGAACGGGGGCCTGGTCCTCAAATCCCTCTTTGGGGCGGTGGAGGATCTCATAACTTTCCTGGAGACGGAGGGCCCGGATAAGCTCTTGACCGAGCCCAAGCTGCACCTCTCAGAGCGCGACGAGGATTACATGTGGCTCTCAGCCCCCATAATCCTCGATGGAAAAACCAGGGGCATCCTTGTGGCGGCGTCGTTGTCTGATGGTGGCGGGGCGCGGAGCCTGGCCTTCGTGGAGAAGGCGGTGCCCTACATAGTGCGCATGCTTCAGGGGTCGAGCCTTAGACGGTCTGTAATAAGATCCTCTGAGGAAGAGGAGCTGCTCTCTCAGGCAGGGGATGATAAAGGACGGTAGCTCGATAACATTAGAATATCGCGGACCACCGCGCTATTGATGAGTGCCCGTCCTTAAATTAAGTCCTTTAGCTGATCCAGCCAGTCTATATCTCCCGGCAGCATATCGATCTCCCTGAGGATGGTCTTTACCGCCAGATCTGCGACCTCATGGGGAGATCTGCATGTGGTATCTATCTCATGGACCTGGCTGCAGTTCTCCAGAGCTTCTATCAGGATTACATCCAAGGCCTCGGCCTCGATGTTCTCCATGATCTTCTTCTCTGAGTAGCCCCTGGCCTGGAGCCTGGCCTTAAGTTCTAGCGGAGAGAGCCTTAGGATTATGGCATCATCGGCAAAATAGTGGGACAGGTGACCTTCCAGGACCACGATCTCATCTGAGTCCAAGCCCATCTGATCTAGCTTCTTTCCGAGGCCTCCCATGTCGGCTTCGAGGCATCCCCTCTCGGGGTCTGTGCCGAAGTTGAGCCCTTCTTTTACCAGGGCATTGACGTCCACGATCCTGTAGGGAAGGAGCTTGGAGACGGTGGTCTTTCCCGTCCCCGGCGTACCTGTGAGGGCTACGCGCATATCTCCCCGTAAGCCTCCAGGAATTTATCGTTCTGCTCGGGCGTTCCCACCGTCACCCTCACGTGATGACCGCCGGCACCTCTAAAGGGCCTGCAGTCCCTAATTATCACACCCTTGCTCATCATACCCTCAACCACGGCGTCTGATGGCTTCTTCGTCTCCAGGTACAGGAAGTTGCCCTGGGACGGCCTGGCCTTGATCTCCCTGGTCAGCCTATCCCTTTCTGTGAGGACCTTGGAGACCGATTCGTGCATGAAATCCAGATCCTTCACAGCAGCGGCACCCGCGGCCACCGAGGCGCAGCTCAGGCCGAAGAATGGCGGGGCAGCTCTCCTGTACTGCTCTGCTATCCATTCCGGGGCCACGGCGTAGCCAAGCCGAAGGCCAGCCAGGCCGAAGGCCTTGGAGGTTGTCCTTCCCACCACCAGGTTATCGTACTCCCTGACCAGGCCAAGGAGGCTCCTATCAGCGAATTCGACATAGGCCTCATCCAGGAAAACGATGCCATCAGTGCTCTCAACAATCTTTCTTACATCCTCCTCCGGGGTCTGATCTCCCGTGGGGTTGTTGGGTGAACAGATGAAGGCCATCTTGACGTCCCTGGGGACCTCGATAGGCACGTCGTATCCGCCTCGCCTTTCTGCGAAGATGGGCCGGCCTCCGCTCATTACCGTCAGTATCTCGTAGTAGCTGAAGGTAGGTGTGGGTATGAATGTCCTGTCTCCTCTGTCCAGGAATATCCTGGTGAGGGTATCCATGACGCCATCCATGCCAGTCCCTGCCACTATCAATTCTTTAGGGTAGCCTGTGTAACTGGCTAAGCCCTCCATGAGCTCTTCGGTCTCTGGGTACCTCTCTGAGGATATGCTTCTAAGTGCCTTGATAACACTAGGGCTGGGTCCATATGGGTTCTCATTTGACCCGAGCTTGACTATCCTCTCCTGAGGTATACCGTACTTCCTGGTGATCTCGGTGTAGCCTTTGCCTGCTACGTAGGGCTTAAGCTGGCTCAAGCACGGCCGAAGATTCTTCGAGTATCTCTCCAATCACCCTCACCCCTCTATCTATCTGGTCCTTGGTTACTACTAGGGGCGGGACGAGCCTCAAGGTGTGATCTCCGGTGTTGTTGAGGAGGAGCCCCTTTTTCAAGGCCTTCTCTACTACCATCTTGCAATCTGCATCTAGGTCTACGCCGATCATGAGGCCCCTGCCGCGCACCTCTCTTGGATCAAGGTTCGTTTGGATCTGGGACATGGCATAGGCTCCAAGCTCCTCTGACCTCTTAACCAGCCTCTCCTCTTCCATGGCCTGAATAGATGCCAGGGCAGCGGCCGAGACCAGGGCCCCGCCGCCAAAGGTGGAGGCATGATCACCCCTCTGGAAGGATTTGGCGACATCCTCACGGGCAAGCATGGCTCCCATGGGCAGGCCGCCGGCCAGGGCCTTGGCCAGGGTCATGATATCGGGCTGGACCCCTGGGTGCTCCTTGCCAAACCATCGCCCGGTTCTCCCAAAGCCAGTCTGGACCTCGTCGAAGATCAGGAGGGCTTTGGCGTCATCGCATATCTCCCTGGCTGCGCGCAGGTAGGAGTCCTCGGGGACGTATACACCGGCTTCTCCTTGGATGGGCTCTAGGATCACGCCACCGATCTTCTCGTTCACTGCGGCCTTCAGGGCTTCAACGTCGTTGTAGGGCACGAAGGTCGCCTCATTGAGAGGCCTGAAGGGCTCCCTGTAAAAAGCTTTATAGGTAGCTCCCAGGGCTCCCAAGGTTCTGCCGTGGAAGCAGTGTTCGGCTGCTATGATACCGGCCTTGCCAGTGGTCCTCCTGACCAGCTTTAAAGCGGACTCCACGCCCTCTGCCCCCGAGTTGCAGAAGAAGGCCCTGTCCATGCCTGTGAGCGCCTTGAGCCTCTCCGCCAAAAGGATTTGGTTCTCGGTGTAGTACAGGTTGGAGGTGTGGATAAGGATCTCGGACTGCCTCTTTATGGCCTCTATAACCTTAGGGTGGCAGTGACCTACGTTGTTGACGGCGATGCCTGCAACGAAGTCCAGATACTCTTTACCATCCACGTCCCAGACCCTGGTCCCAGAGCCCCGGGCCAGCACCACGGGCTGTCTGGTGTAAGTCTGAAAGATGGCCCAGGCTTCCCTCCTCATGAGTTCTTCTTTTTTTTGCGTCATAGAGCACTCTTGGCAAAGTATAGCCATTGTACCGTTATTGCCGTTGTTTTCACGACTTTCATCATCTGGGCATGGGTGATAGTTTTTGTTTATAGTACTTATGGGACCAGGGATTCCTGAAGGGGTGTTGTTTTCTATAGGATGATGTGCAATCGGGTCTTAGGTATGAAGCCCTGGTACGTTAGGTTTCCTAACGAAATTCTCCATGGATAATAGACCTATGCACGATACGATACTATGTAATTTGGCAACTAGCCATGAACGCCATAGGTTACGTCAGGATCAGCACTGAGAATCATATCGGAGAAGACGCCTACGGCCCTGGAACTCCTGGCTGCTAAGGATATCCTAGGCGAGGTCTTCGGAGCCGAGCCTGAAGACGTAGAGGGGATGATTCCGGCCAGGAGTCAACTACCCCACCCTAAAGGGTG
>DAXJ01000003.1:8936-12718 GCA_002506335.1 Methanosaeta sp. UBA114 | reverse complement strand
GATTAAATAATATAGCTATTGGACAGAGGAGCCTTACAGTTCCAGTCATGACGCCCGAATCTCTCTTTGGCAAGTATAAGGGGGATTACTATAAAGAGAAGCTGGGGTGAGATTCTTTCTGGAGATTCCCCTCGGGCTTTGCCATGATACGTAGGTATGCTCCAGATAATCTGGAGATCTGAAAGGAGTGGCTGGTCTATGGACCTGCTCAAGGTACCAATCATTTCTGAGATAAGGTCCGTATCCCAGGCGACATATCACATAGATAGAGCTTAAAATAGGATATCTTTGCCGGTGATAACCAGAAGCAAAAGTGAGATACTATCAATGGTAGGCATAGGTAACCATAACAGCGGAGGGTCCATTGGTAAGAGCGGTGGTATTGGCGGTGATGGGTTTCGCGGCGGATTTGGTGGAGGAGGTGCAGGGACGAGATAAGCCACGCATTTTTTTTAACGCCTTCCTTAGAGATCTCGTTTCTTAGGGCGCCTTTAATTTGCCTTAAGGGTACCTTGAGACGTTCAAGGACCTTTTCAGGGAGGGATCCTACATCAGTTTAGTCCATACCAGTTGAGAATTCACCAATTCAATGAAGGTCGGTTGCGGAATATTCATTAACAAAGAGTTTGAAACGTTAAAGAAAGACGGCAAATGAAAGAAGATAACTCATTCTCCAAGTTCGGACTCCTCCAGCCCGGAAGATACCATTTTGATGTTCCTCCCCTCAAGGGAAGGAGGAGCACATTCCAAAGGTCCCTTGGCATCATGGTAAACAAGAACGCTGGTATCGGCTTTTATTCAACCATGTTCTGGCTCTTCCTTAAGGGGTCATCAGGCGTGGTCCAGTTCTCACTCCTATGGCCTTACGAGAAGATAGGAGATCAGCTGGAGATGCACATGCCCTTCCCCGTCGACATCGGCTTCCACAGCCCCCGGCCGCTTTACGAGGGCCAGGCCCCGGATGACGAGGAATGCTCTGCCATCGGAGGCATATGTTACTATAAGAGCTCTGATCTGCTTGCCCAGAGGGCCTTTGACATGTTTCTGGAATATGGCGAACGGGCGCTCTGGTTGTTCATGGAAAATGAGTATGAGAAGGCCTTCGGTGAAGGTGAAGAACAGCCAAAATAGATGCGATAATAGAACCCTTTCTTGAAGTTTGGAATCTATTCGTTTAAAAACCTCCGTGCAAGGTTGACGTAAACGGTGAGTTAATATTAGGAAAAAGGAAGGCAGGAAATCTGTCTGGCCTCAGACCAAGCGTTCCAGCGCAGTTCTATCCAGCCCTATTGGACATAGAGGGCCACTGTGTTGCCCGCAGCCCCCCCAACGGAAAAGACGGTGGTGTAAGCTCCTTTCCGATCCACGTAGAGCCAGATATACTTGTAGCCAGGCATAGCGGAACTGTAGTATGTATTCAAGGTATTGCCGGTATAAATCTTGCTCACGGCCAGATCTCCGACCCTTGGAACGTAGACCAGCTCCCTGACCCAGGTGCCCTGGGGAGCCAGGGCAGTGATGTCCCAACCGTTATCAGCCATCTCTATCCAGGTTAACAGAGCATCTCCTCTGAACTGCGGGCTGAAGCTCGTCCAGGGCAGGCTTATGCCATTGTAATAGACGTAAGCAGGATACTTAGCCATCACGTCATAGGAGATCAGAGCATTCTGCTCAGCCGGAGAAGGCGCAGCATACGTTTTAGCTAGAGGAACCGCGATTACGGGCGCTACAGGGACAGGGACCGGCATGGGACTGCACTTGAAGCCGCAGGTGGAGGCACAGTTATCGGCGAAGGTCAGGGGGCAGGTATCTCTACAAGTGTCTCTGCAAGTGCTGCCACATGTATCGGTGCAATTATCATCGCAGGTATCTTCGCAGGTGCTGCTACAGGTATTGGCACAGGTCAGAATCCCCCCGCAGGCCGTGGCCCCGCCGCAGGAAAGAGAGCTGTTCTCGTCATCCTCATCCAGGAGGGTCTTGCGCTTCATCCCATCCGTGGTGTCCTTGGGGATCAGGCTGGCCGTGGTTATGTTGCCTAGGCTCACCTTGCTATCCGAGGGCCCGCTGCTGGAAAGTCCAAGATTCTCCACAGCCGGATTGTACCTATAATCATAGAGTAGAGATCTGCCGATCTCACTGGAAAGGGCATCTAAGCCAGAGCCCGTTCCCACAGCTACAGTCACCATAAACAAAGCCGCTAAAAAACCTAATAACAGTAATGGTACCCTTCTCTGATTTATTTAAACCCCTCCTGTAAACCCTCTAGCCGCCCAATCTCTCGGTTCATTTAAAGGCCTTTGTGCAACCCGTAATATAAAGGGAAATTATTTAAAAATTTCCTTACACCTTTTAAAAGGAAAAGCCCAAAAAGCTGCGGAGGCCAGCGCAAGAGCAGCTAAGATCGAGGGACTTATAGATCTTAATAGTCGTATATGTTTACCCTGTTGCACTGCACTCCATTGATGGCAAAGATGCCGCTCTAGGCTCACGGCGCATCAGCGTAGAACCAGATGTACTTGTAGCCGGGCGTTGGGTAGCCTTAGTCCCTGCTCACGATGCTTCCTTGCAGACCCTTATTCTCGGTCAGGTCGCCGACCGAGGGAACGTAGAGGAACTCCCGGATCCAGGTGCTCTGAGGAGCCCTGGCATCCATGCCCCAGCCATTATTGGCGATCTCTACCCAGGCCAGGATGGTGCTTCCAGCAAACTTTTGGTTGAAAGCAGCCCAGGAATGTTGGCATCGTTGTAGTAAACCGAGGTCGGAGAGCCGGACCTAACGTCGCAGGCCACAGGAGGGCGCTACTCCATCACTGTACCCTGGAAAGGATAGTGACATAAACGATGGCCGTGATGGAAAGGGCAACATTTAGTTCGACATCCAGCGGAAGGTCGACAAAAGGATGGCCATTGCCATCTTATCCGTCATGGTTAGCGCCTTTTGCCTGACCTCTGCCGTGATCTTCCAGGATCCTGGGACAAAGGAAGATGGTAAAATCCTGGCGGATGAGGTTCATTCCCTCTTGGAGTCATCCACCCTCAAGCTGGACAAGAACTGGTACGGTGAAGGCTCTACCTACAACGCTTACAGCATGGTGGAATGGCTCAAAGGTATCTACAAAGTAGATCGAATAGTAAGCCCATCTTTTAAGAGCCTCAACGTTTCCGGGGCATCCAAGGTCGTTCCCGATTTAGCATAAGACAACGTAAATCCTCTACTACGGAGTCTCAGGAATCGAACCTCACAAATGTGCAAAGCTGAAGTTCTACGGAGATCAATCCTGGCCAAAGGTAGAAATCCGAGGTGCTATACCACTTCCTGGTCGCTGTGGATAATAAGGAGGGAGGCAAAAGCCGTGGGATATAGAAGCGAGAAAGGAACTCCGACTTTCGCCAGGAAACACTTACGTTGATAGTCAATATAAGGTTTTGCATAACCGCTTGGAAAAGGGCCTAGCTAAAGCCCTTTTAACGGACGATGCCGTAGTCCTTGCCCGGGTTAAAAGATCTCATATCGCGATGCTCGCAGACCGTGGCAAAGTATAGAAACCTCAGAAAAATCTTGGGTACGGCCTATAACCAGGGTTTTGATGCTGACTGCTTCAACTATGTCGATCAACGGTGGAAGTTTTTGGGTTAAGATAAGGACGAATGATACAGATTTGATGTACATATAGCTCTGAACAGTCCAGGCTGGAGCGAAAGATGCCAGGGGCGAAGAGCCATCAGCTCGAATATTTAGGCACCTCCTCTGAAAAAGTGTATATACAAACTTGGATCCGTGG
>DAXJ01000003.1:0-8667 GCA_002506335.1 Methanosaeta sp. UBA114 | reverse complement strand
CGTGGATTATAACTGGCTCTCCAGAAGTTGGGCAGATCGGATAGGTGTAAGTGTATTAACCCCAAATATTTCGTCCCTTGTCATATTCAGAAAATAATAAAGGTTATAAGTTAGAAGACCCTATAGAATATATTACGGAGGTTTATAGAATGGACAGAGAAGACATAGAGAGGGCAAAGACAGATACAAGGAAGGCTGCAGCCGATGTAAAAGCAGGTGCCGAGGAGATGAAGACTGAGATGGAGAGAAAGGCCGCCCATGCCAAAGCCGATGTAAAGGAGGCTGTGGGGAGATAAGCCCCGGATCCCAACTCCTAAGGCTGAAAGGCTCTATTTTTCCATTCTTTTGTGAAGGAAAGGAGATGAGAAAGAAACTCAGCTCTCTTCCAAGAGTGTACAGCCCATGCATAGACTATCCCCCGCCACGCCCTCTGAGTTATTAGCGCCCCGATCCTGGCCAAATCCCCAGGCCGGATGATGCCAGCCCTCGATGGAAGCATCGCAGTTCTCACCCTGGCCACATCTGAGCCAGTCCACATCCAGATCCGTGCGCAGTTCTGCGCTGTCACCCACCTCTGGACCACAGGGCTTCTCCGAGGAATTATAGAGGCTGTGCCCTCCGAGAAGACCACTCCGAGGCAGATAGTTATATTCTAAGGAAGGTGCATGAGGTCGATATCGTTAACTCCCGTTAACTCTGCGAGTTAATGAGGCCTGCCTGAAGGCGCGTGAGCTTCCTGCTCTGCCCCCCACGCCAGCGAGTTAAGCCTAAAGTCCTTTCTTTTCTTGAGAGGGCTATCTATCCATTGTGGGAAACAGTCAACTACCCCACCCTAAAGTCTGGTGTCTTCGGGGCAGAGATGATGATGAAGGTCCATAGAGATAGTATATCTCAGGTCTTGGATCAGCTCGAAGACTTCAGGCCCAGAGTTTGGACATCACCTTGCGGCCGATTCTATCCGTATAAAGCTCCCATTATGAACCTCTCCAGGAGCGGAAATATCCCCGTATCCAAGTGCTTTTCAGCAGATTACTTTGAGGCCTTTGCTCAATTAATGTCTCGATTAAAAGAAGATGGATTAAAGTATCAGGGTTCTGGGCTCTACGGATATCCTATGCCCCCCAATTTTAATTGTGGAGCTGCGCCACTGCACTCAATCCAGACTTATGCGATAGGGTGATCTTTTCAAATGCTGCTTGGTCATTGATGGCCCTACAGAGAATGTGTACATCACCTTAGAACCCCATCTAGGAGTGTAATGGTACCCCATGTAGGTCATGCCAAGACGGTCTAAAAATTTTCTCGACTGATACTACCAGAACGTTGCGCCCATGCCGCGGGATTTTATATCTCAGGAATTAGGTCTGATTTCAGGGTGAACAAGAAACTTAGGCACGTGCACATAAATATGACCGATAACATCAACCGCTTTCACGACTGTGCCTCAGGGATGACGGGACTCAGACTTCTGGTGGTTCTAGTGGAGCCCATGTACGACGGCAATGTGGGCTCCGTAGCCAGATCCATGAAAAACTTCGGTTTTAAGGACATGGTCATGATCAACCCCTGCCACATTGACGACTTTGGCATGGCCATGGCAGTCCACGCCAAGGACATCCTGACGGGAGCCAAGGTGGCGAAAAACCTATCCGAGGCCGTGGAGGGCGCAGACCTGGTGGTCGGGACCACTGGCAAGAGGCTCACCAATGAGCAGAGGCACCTGCGGCTCCACCTGAGGGTTCCCTACCTCACCCCTCGTGACTTAGGCGAGAAGCTCAAGGACAAGAGCTGCACCGTAGCTCTCCTCTTGGGCAGGGAGGACTGCGGCCTCACCAATGTGGAGCTGGAGCAGTGCGACCTAGTAGTATCCATTCCCACTAGCGACGCTTACCCTATTATGAACATCTCCCACGCTGCCACTGTGCTCCTGTATGAGCTGAGCCAAGTGACAGGAGGAAGGACCGAGGCCGACCTGGCCAGCGGCGAGAGTATGAGAAGGCTCAGAGAAAGGATAGAGATCCTCCTCAAGGAGATCAACTATCCCGAGCACAAGCTGGACTACGTGAACCTGATGCTTCGAAGGATCTCCGGCAGGGCTGAGCTTACCGAAAGGGAAGTCAATACCCTCATGGGCATCCTTAAGAATACCCTCTGGAAGATCAAGGGCAGCAAGGATGCTTCCGGAAGGGGCCCTGCGGAAGTCCAGGAGCAGGTTTAGCCTCGGGTGATTAACCTAAAGGCGAGGCGCTGCCGTTCCCAGCTGCTGCATCAACCCCAGGAGATCGGCCTCGCCCCAGACCTCAATGATCTTTCCATCAGCTATCCTGAAGATCTCTATGTAGGCCATGGTGATCCTCTTTCAAGTGGGAGGCACCTCAATGAAGGGACCGGTGTTCGTCCCTTTGGTCCTGAACCTCACCGCCACCTTATCCCCCTCAGCCACCATATCGTCGATGGTTAGCGTGAGATCTGGAAAAGCCGCCCTGTAGACCAAGACGATATCTTTTAATCCCTCGGAGCCGGGGACCTCCTCCGGCAGGGGAAGGTGAAGGGCGACACCGGGGGAGACCAGCTCATCCACGGTGCTCAGGTTGCCCATGCCACGGACTGCTTCCAGAAAGCGACGAACCAGATTCTTATTGGACTCTGCAATCATCAGTAATTTGTTGATACAGATTCGAAGATATAGCCATCGTCCTGTTTGAGAAGAATATCAACCGCTCATGGCTAATGGGCAAAAAGGTTCCGAGGGGAACTGCGGCTTTGCCGACATAACCCCTATAATGGACTATATCGTCTGATTTCAAGCTACGTAGATGTTGTTAGTGGCCCGGGCACGGCCCTTAGCTAATCATCTTCCGATCGCCAATTGTGACAACGTCCCAGCTGGCATAGGGGCTTCTTACAGATATCCTCGACGGGCCGGATTGTACGGAGGTGGCCCCTTTGATCATCTGGGTACATTCAAGACCTGGAACATGCCGGCAGCTGCACCGAGGTTGGTGAACCCCGTGCTCGGTATTGGACCCACGCCCTAGTCGAAGATGTACCCAACCAGGTTCCCCTCAGGATCCGCAGTTGAGGTGGAAGTATCAGCACTCAGTTCCTAAAACCCCTGGGAAAATAGAATCAACCGGCTTAAGGGGATTTATCCAGGCGCCGTGCTTTCTTGAAGGAATCCTCCACAGCGCCTCTGATGATGTACCCGCCCTTGTGCAGTATGGTGTCCCCGAGCTCGGTATCCCGCTCCATGCTCCCAGTGCAGGGATAGGCGTGGTGAGCCTCGGAGATCCTCTCCCTGATATCCGGCTGGTCGGGCTCTAATCCCAAGAGCCTCTTGGCCACGAACCAGGTGGAGCCGCAGGGGGCGGATCTGACGACATTGGCGGCAACGATGGTATCCTTGCCCGCCCTGCCCTTTTGCACTGCCACGTCGATGATGGGCTCCCCAAACCTGGCCCTCTCCAGGAAGGCGGATATGTTGGGCTTACTGGGGTCAGGATGAAGGGCACAGAAGGGCTTGGCAAAGGCCGCCTCCATTCCCAGGCTTTTGGCCTGCTCCTCAAGCTGCATCCTCTGGCCAAGGGGAAGCTCCTGGGGTCTCTCCGATCCTCCGATAATACCTTTCACTCCTGCATCCTTGAGCTTCGGCAGGAGGCCAAAGAGGAGGTCAGGGTGGACGTTGATCACCACAGCTATGTCCGCCAGGGGTATGGCCTTGGGCAGGTAAGGCCCCACGTCATCTATGAAGGCACCAAGCGTTGACGGGTCAGGCATCTCCACGATGTAGACCAGATCCTCGGACATGCCGTGAAAAACCGATCTGCACTGGGTGCAACCTTCGCCGCAGGATATGCAGAAGCCAGAACAGTTGGCCAGGTTGCCCACTACCCTCTGGCCGAACTCTCCGCTGTAGAAGACCAAGACCTTCAAGGTGATACCTCAGCCAATATTGTACGAGGGCCTGGCAGATAACCCTTGCGGATTCTCGAGTTTGGGTTTGATCAAAAAAGATCAGGCTGGGGCTGCCCCTTGGGACCGCAGCCTAACCCAGTTGTCCAATATGGCATAGAGGAAGGTGCCAAAGCCCAGGCTCACTGCGGCTAGTTTTATGAGTCCTCCTACGAAGGGGATGAGGAATAGAATGTTGAGCGCCACAAATCCTATCAGGAAGAGGGCCATGTCGCCATATTTTAAATTGGCTGCTTTGCCGATCTGCCTGCCCAGGCTATAGGAGACGAATACTCCAGCCAGCACTATGGCCACGATGTAGAGAAGGCCCAGTATCACGGCTATGGGAATGCCTATCATCGTGATTAGAAGGATTATGACTATGAGGAAGGTGACTATGAGCATGACAAAGCCTATGACTGCCCTGATGACGGGCGACTTCTTCATCTCGTCATCAAATAGGTGGAAGATCCCCGGCAGGTACCTCAGGAGCAGAAGGCCGAGGGTCAGGTAGCCCATGGTTACCAGAAGGCCAAAGAAGCCGAATCCAGCCATGTCCGCCCTGCTGCGGGTCCTGTTGGTCTCGGCCCTCTGGAAGTCGACTGACCGGGCGCTGCCGTGGTTCTGGAAGCTGCCTGCCCTGACGGTGAGGTTACCACTTATGGTTCCGGCATTGTTAACATTGCCACCGCCGATCAGGACATCTCTGCCCACGGTCGTATCCGGCAGGATATTCACCTGGCCTCCGGCCAAAAGGGCATTGGTGCCTACGTTGCCACCTAGATTGATGTTTCCTCCTGCCGACACCACCTTGCCCCCTATCCGGGAGTTGATGACGATGTCGCCCCCTATAGCGTAGACGTCACCGGCCACGGAGGCATTGATATTGATGTTGCTACCTATGGCCGTGACAGAGAAGACAGGGGCATTCACATTCAGAGATCCTCCTGCTAAGAAGATATCGTCATTGATGGGAGTGTTTATGGTGACCGTGTCATTAGAAAATGCCTGGAGGCCCTGGGCCCCGGAGAACAGAGCCAGAACTATTATAAAATACTGTAATAAGATCCTCATACAACCTACCGATAATTACAGAACCTTCCTTAAGTAAATAACTTTTGCAAAAATTATGGCAGAAGGGAACGCTAAAACACATGAGCTCCGGAGATCAAGGCCAGTTGGAGAAGTAGGAGCAGAGCCAGGCACGGGAATCTCAAGTCATTCACCAGCAGCTTCAGGAGAAACCTTAAATAAATAATTTTTACAAAAGCCGACGTTGGCGATTATGTGATATTAAAAGATAATTCAGGGTCAAGCACAGTACGTCCCCCTCTGCCCAAAGAGGCCTAGCTGTACCGCTCCTCCTTCCACGGATCTCCGTGGTTGTTGTACCCATTGGACTCCCAGAAACCTGGTCTATCCTCGACCGTGAACTCCACGCCCTCGGCCCATTTGGCGCTCTTCCAAAAATAAAGTCTGGGGACGACCAGGCGCACGGGGTAGCCGTGCTCTGGGGCCAGGGCTTTTCCGTCGTGCTTGAGGGCGAAGAGGACATCGTCCTGAAAGAAATCATCCAGAGGCAGGTTGGTGGTGAAGCCTGCAGAGGCGTGGATTATGGCGAATTTAGCCGCAGGCGAGATCCTAACTAAATCCTTGATGGAGGAGGTGCTGATGCCCTCCCAGACGTTATCGAGCTTAGACCAGCTGGTAACGCAGTGAATATCAGATAGAACTTTGACCTGGGGAAGGCCCAGGAACTGAGAGAAGCTCAAGGTTCTCTCATGATCCACCAGGCCGAAGATCCTGAACCTCCAGCTGTCCAAGTCCACCCTGGGCACTCCGCCATAGTGAAGGGTAGGCCAGCCGCTGACTAGGTGCTGGCCTGGGGGAACCCTGTTCTCCCTGAGGATATCAGGGCTTACGATTGCCATATCGTCGCTAATATATATACCTCCAAAAAGATGCTACTTCTGCGTATACTTTTCACCTTCAAGGTTAATAAGCTTTGATCACAGCATTAGATCTCGGGGGCACGAAAGACGCAGGAAAAGGGCACAAAGAAGGCGAGGAAAGAGAGACGGGCATCGGAGACAAAAGATACAAAGAAGGCTGGGAAGAGAAAGAAGATAGAGAGACTGCCCGAGCTCCTGGCTCCCGCTGGATCGAGGGAAGCCTTGGTAGCAGCCGTGGCCGCTGGAGCCGATGCCATCTACCTGAGCGGAAAGAGATTCGGTGCTCGGAAGTTTGCTGCTAACTTCAGCGAGGACGAGCTGAAAGAGGCCATAGACTACGCCCACTTAAGAGGAGTCAAAGTCTATGTGACCGTCAACACCCTGGCCAGGGAGGACGAGCTTCTGGACGTGGCCCGCTACCTGGTAAGGCTCTACGAAATAGGTGCAGATGCCGTTTTAGTCCAAGATGCCGGAGTGGCAGCCCTGGCCAGGACCCTGGTCTCGGGCTTGGATCTCCATGCCTCCACCCAGATGACCATCCACAACCTTGAGGGAGGCGCCTGGGCGGAAAGGCTGGGCATGAAGAGGATCGTCTTGTCCAGAGAGGTTTCTCTGGTGGAGGCTGAGGAGATGGCCAGGAGCTTAAATGTCGGTCTGGAGGTCTTCATCCACGGAGCCCTGTGCTACTGCTACTCAGGCCAGTGTCTCATGTCCTCGGCGATAGGCGGAAGGAGCGGCAACCGGGGCATGTGCGCCCAGCCTTGCAGAAAGCCCTACGTTCTCCTGAGGTCTGAAAAGGACGAGTACGGAAGGCCCATTAACCTCTCCGCAGCCCCCATCAAAGATAAGTTTCTCATCTCCACCAGGGACCTTTCCGTATACTACCAGCTAGAAAGAATAGCTACCTCGGGAATAGAGTCCCTCAAGATCGAAGGGAGGATGAAGTCCCCCGAGTACGTGGCGGTGGTGATAAGCATCTACAGGAGATCCCTGGACGCTATAGCCAAAGGCTCCTGGACCCCCTCAGAGGAGGATATGAGAAACCTGTCCCTAGCCTTCAATCGCGACTTCACCGGAGGCTACCTCCTGGAGTCGGGGCAGGTCATGGGCAGGGAGATGTCCGACAACCGCGGCGTTCTGGCTGGGGCCGTCGCCTCTTATGATGCAGCCAGAGGAGAGGCTGCCGTGAGGCTGAGCAGTAGCCTGATCCCTGCGCAAGGAGATGGCCTAGTGTTCATAGCCCCAGGTCAGGAGATGGGGATGGTTGTAAGAAAACCGCCCTATCAGAAGGACGGCCTCCTCAGGCTCAGGACGCCTGATAGGATCAAGCCAGGGGCCAGGATGTACATCACCCGCAGCACCGCCCTCTCCAGGCAGGCGGAGAAAATTTCTACTAGCTCCAGGGCCCAGGTGCCTCTGGACTTGAAGGTATCCTTCAAGGAGAGAACTCCTATAGTGGAGGCCGTCATCCATGGGCCTAAAGATGACCTCAAGGTTGAGGTAAAAGCTGACTTCAGCATGGAGGAGGCCAAGACCAAGCCCTTAAGCTCAGACCAGATTGAAGCCCAGCTCAGGAGGGCCGGAGGCACTCCCTTCGTGGTGGGAAAGCTTGAGCTGGACTATCCAGGAGGCCTTTTCACACCAATAGCTGCCCTAAATCATCTCCGAAGAGAGGTACTGGTTAAGGCCGAGGAAGCTATCTTGAACCCCAGGAGGCCGGAGGCCGGGGAGATCAATGCTGCACTGGAGAGGCTGAAAGATCTGGACCTTGAATCAACGGCAATCCCAGATCGCCGGGTTCCTACTTTATCTGCATACGTCGACAGCATTGAGACATTCATGGGCTCATGCGAAGGTGGATGCACTAGGATTTACTTCGAGCCTCGCCTTGGTCAGGACTCCAGATCAGAGGAAGCCATCCTGAGAGTTTTAAAGGATGCCAGGGATGCCTGTGGCTCTACCCAGTTGGTGTGGAAATGGCCCAGGATCACTCGGGACTCCTACCTAGACTTTGCCGCCCCCCTGGTCTCCAAGGCCGAGGTTGATGGAATCATGGTGGAGGGTATAGGTGCTGCCGAGGCTGTGATCAAAGCAAACCCTGATGTGAAGCTCTATGGATCTTCCAGCCTCAACATCTGGAATCACCTATCAGTAAAGCAGCTATCTCCGCCATTCCACCTCCTGACCCTATCACCCGAGCTAACGGCAGATCAGCTATCGGATCTAGTAGGAAAATATAGACAACCCAATCGCTCTTCATCTCGGGCCCAGTCCCAGACATCATCCCAAACTCCAGCCTTCGAGCTCCTAGTCCAGGGAAACCTGGAGGTGATGGTGACAGAGGACTGCCTGCCCTGCCTGGTCAAAGATAAAGCTGAATTTTTGGGCCTCCAGGATTTCAGGAGGATTTTTCCCCTGAGGGCAGATGACGATATGAGGACCCACTTTTTCAACTCGGTGGAGACCTGCCTCATAGATTACATGCCCAGGCTCTTCCATATCGGCCTGGATGGGATAGCTATAGACGCCCAGGGAAGAACTGGCAAGTACGCCAGAGAGATGGCAGAGCTTTATAGCTCGGCGATAAAGCTTACGGAGAAGGAAGGGAAATCTCCGACCCTGAAGGACGGCCTGGAGGCCCTGAAGAATGAGGCGAGGATCAGATCCATGGGAGGCATAACCTCGGGGCACTTCATCAAGGGTCTCAGGGATGAAGTGCCTGTAAAAACTGAACATCGTATAAGCTAAACTATCTATATTTAAC
>DAXJ01000004.1:936-2921 GCA_002506335.1 Methanosaeta sp. UBA114 | reverse complement strand
CGTTGGTGGGTCAGGCGTTCACCACCGAGGAGTTGTTGGAGGAGCTGGGGGAAGTGCCTGGCATCAATATCATCAAGATAAATGATACTGCCTGGATGCTTATCATAGAGTCCACTGGGAACTTAGGTGTAGCCCCATGTGAACCAGCGACCTTCTCAGGCGACTGCAACCGAGTGGCTGGATGTGAACAGTATGGCACCTGCTGCCCAAATCCCTGCAAGAACTGTGCTAATAGGGATGATATGTCCATATGTTGTAAAATTAAAGGCTGCATCAAAGACCGTGGTGTATGGTGCAACAATGGCGGTCCGTGCTTCTGAGAGGTATCAATAATGAGAATGAGAAAAATGGCAGAGCTTGTATTAATATCCCTGATGGCAATGATTGGTGCCCACGGCCAGTCAATTGGCGTACAACTAGCCAGTGGGGGTGAGACGTTGATACTTGATGGGCACGAGGCCATCAACGATGATGTATCAATTGCACATAACCTCACGATGTCTGGTATCAATAATGCTACTTTGGACGGATCTAACCGGATTTACCAATTGGAGATAGGCGATAGGTCTGAGCATCGCCAGGTAACCCTGCGGGATATACTCTTCGTGGACTTCCCTCGCATCTATAGCAACGGCGATCTTACTCTAGAAAGATGCCACTTCATCAATAGCTCCTTCTCAGCGGGTAATGGTATAATAGTAGCCAAGGATTGTGTTTTCGAGCAAAGCAAGACCAATAGGTGTGGCAGGGATGGTGGCGGTCTCACACTTTATAACATCGTTGGCTGCATGACCAACTGTAGTTTCTTGGGGAACGAGGCATATCAGAACACCTCTTCGTGTAATGGTGGAACAGGTGGCGGCCTGGTTGTATCTAATTCAGAGATCATACTGGATGACCCTGTTATTGAGGGCAACATGGCTGCGTGGGGTGGAGGGATAGCTGTTTCCAACAGCACCCTACGGATAAATGGCGGGAAAATCAAAAACAACCTAGCGAACCCCATTAATTACACCGATCCTGTAAGCTACTTCGGAGGAGTAGGCGGGGCTATAGATGTGGTCAACAGCAAGGTTACGTTTAGTAACACGATTATCTCTGGGAACCGGGCCAGGGTTGCTCCGATTATAAATTCCACCAAGGATTCCGAGGTCAAACTAGTGGGAGATGTCGTGATATCGGACAATCGGGAAATAAGACTGCCTTAAGACCTCAGATGCGGCAAGGACTTATGGCAGTGAGCACAAAATGAGCACATATGCGGCACACCAGCGTCAGGCTTTCCGACCGACACGCGGCTCTCATAAGGGAGACAGGCAAGAGCCCTACTGAGATCATCAGAAGGGCTCTAGACATCTATTTTTGAGCACACACGACCAGGTGGCAAGAAAGCTCGGTCCGAGGCTGATAGACCGGCCAGAGAAGATAGAGGAGATCAAAGCACTCTGGATAGCCGAAGAGAGGAATCGTAGAGAGATTGCCCGCCAGATTGGCATCAGTAGAGACCAGGTAGGTAGATGAATCAAGAAGGCCCTGGAAAGAGGAGAGCTTCAATATTGAGCACGGACGAATTGTTATGACATCTAGAAGATAGTGATCATGTATTCAGGACATTATTAGTTATCTCCTCTTATCCCCTCCATTCTTAAGCGCCTGTAAAAATGGCTTTCTGATATTGATTTCTAGCCAAGCTTCTTATCCTCAGAGGCCCTATGGCTAGGTATGGCAGGGATCTTCGAGCAGCTTATCAGGTCTAAAAAGCAAGTCCTGTTCGTGAACCACCATATCCAGCCAGCGGATACACGGGCCCTGGAACTCCAGGCTGCTAAAGAGATCCTGGCTGAGGTCTTCGGAGCCGGACCTGAAGAGGTAGAAGGGATGATCCAGGCCAGGATAGAGGAGCTGAAAGGGGTCTATTAATCTAGTGGGCATAGTTCTATATCTTTTAATACGCTAGACGTGAAATATCACTGGATATATATATA
>DAXJ01000004.1:0-625 GCA_002506335.1 Methanosaeta sp. UBA114 | reverse complement strand
ATGTTGATATACCCTGTCAACGATGGTTTTAGGCACGACCGGAAAATAATCGTTATGCACCTGGCCTCTGTGGAGGAATATTCCGTAAAACCAGAGATTTTCCGGGTCACGTTTGAGATGATTTAGATTATAGTCGGCCAGACGACTGAGGGGATAAGTCTGGCTCTGTCCTTTTTGTGTGACCGCTCCCGGCCTAAAGACCGGGGTCTTCCCGCTCCGCCCTCCCTACTCCCGCAAGATAAAAAGTGAGCTGATGGACAGCCAGATGTGTCTCATAGTCGCCTAGGAGACCGTCTAATAGGAGATTAACAGTAACCTATGTCAACTACTCCGCCCTGAAGGGCGGAGCTTGCAGCTACGCAAAAAGTCGTGCTACATCCGGCTGGTTGACTTGCAGCCTACTCAAGCAAGATATACCCGCCTGAGCGATGTTCCGAGAAGCGTTGAGATCAGCATGGAGTTCAAATCCGCATTTCCGACACCTGAACGCCGAGCCATCACGATTACCTTTGTAGATATGCCCGCATTCAGAGCACTTTTGTGATGTATGCCTAGCATCCACCAGGAGAAGATGCTTTCCTAGTTCTTCGGCTTTGTATCTGACAAACTGCTCGAGCTGGTAGAA
>DAXJ01000091.1:9583-15692 GCA_002506335.1 Methanosaeta sp. UBA114 | reverse complement strand
GTGGGCTCATTCTTCGAACTCAATAACGCAAGCATAGGGGGGATGCCACCTATGATGATGGCGGAAATATAAAGGTGATATCTTCAAAGCTCACTCGGAATCCTGGGTTTCGCGTAATCATTATCAATGGTACTCAACCAAAGCAGGCGCAAGTATCGATTAGAGAAAGCGGCGTCTCCAATAACTCAGTGCCGTATAGCGATCAGAACGGTGGCTTTGGTGGAGCCATAGTATGTAGAAATAGTACTACACTAATAGATCACTGCACCATCAAAGGTAACAAAGCACTTGTAATAACACCTACTTTTCTTGGGGGAGGTAACGCTGGTTCGGACATCGGTAGCTCGGATGTAACGCTGAACGATACGCTAATCGAGGGGAACGAAGTGCTTTATGTACCTGCTATCTTCATCGCACAAAACTCTACGGTGATGATAAATCGCTGTACTATCGCTAAAAATCACGCTCTGCGCATCCTATATAATGGCATGTATATAGGCGGCGCAGATGCAGATATTGCTATCGTCCCCGGTTCTGAGGTCACTATGGATGATGTTATAATTGCAGACAATCGTGCGGATGATAATAGCAGTGCTATCGGCGACTCTGGGATATTTAACTTGAAAGAAGGCACTGTCATTACCAGGAACACTGCAAAAAATTACTCGGCAATTGATAATTCAGAGCTTGGGATAGTCAACATACAAGAGGGAGTCCACATATTCAATAACCACGATGAACATCAACCATGCAGACCTATCCATAGCGAGGGCATTCTGAATGATGCACGTTAGATTAGGGGGGAAGAGACAGAGGTCGCTTCTCCGAGCTTTGAGATCACATGACCCATGACACCCCTACCAGGGAAAGGGCCCGTAGACTCAGGGATGAGGCATCAGCCCTAAGCAAGCAGACGCACGCCCTGGCGACCAAAGATTCCAAGGATCTGGCGGAAAAGATGGCCGGCCAAGGAGTTGAGGGATGAGGCTCGCCGACTAAAGAAAGTAGCCATACTTGAGGACCTCAGCGTTCTCCAGGAGCCGTTTATCCGGATCACCAGGACCGAGAGCGCAGGGAGTATCTGAGGTGGGTCTGCTGCTGGCGGCAAGGTCCGCAGGGTCTACCTGAGTAGCTGCAACAAAAGTTGGTTTCCGCCATTGGTAGGCTCTTCTGCCTCCCCAATTTTCCAGCCTAAGAGACATTAATTTTTGTAATTTTTAGGTCCAAAGGTCACTAAGTTCTCGTAGAGGAGATCGATGCCCTTATTTCTATCGAACTGATCCGCCAATCTGGCATAAGCCGACTGCAGATTTCCCTTATAAACATCAGAATGATCCAATATATCCTTCAAACCCTGCTCTAGGTCATCCATCTTCTCCCAGGTTATCGATACTCCTGCACCGTTATCACCAACAAGCTTCGCCACTGCAGACTCCTTATCCGCTAAGACCAAGATGGGAAGCTTGCATCCAAGATACTCGTAGACCTTAGTGGCGATGGCGTGCCTGGCCTGAGGGTCCCCTTGCTTTAAGGTATGGAAGGCCAGGTCAGAGGCCATGAGGAGCTCCATGGCTTCCCTGTGGCTCTTTCTGCCAAGAAGGTACACCTGATCCTGGATCCCAAGCTCCATGGATCTTTTCTCTAAGACCTCCCTGCGCTTGCCATCGCCTATCACTACATAGGTTAGATCGTATCCCTCGTCCCTGAGATGCTTTATGGGCTCCAAGACAGCCTCGGGGGCATAGTAAGGCATATCCAGATCGCCGAGGTAGATCATGACCCTGGCGTCTCTGATACCGCTCTTCTTTAGAGCTGCAGCCCTGTCAAAGCCCCTGGCCACGTCCTCCATCTCCTCGAGGTCCAGGCCATTTGGCACCAGGAGAACTCTTGGGTTGATCTTTTGAAGCTCCTTTTGCAGGGCGCTGTTCACGGTGCTTACTGCCGATGCCCCTCTAAGAGCCCTGAAAAGCAGAGAGGACATGAGGCGGTTGGCGCCTTTAAGGGGATACTTGATGTAAAATTCCTTCTCCTCTGCCATGCTGTTTATGACGCTGGACAGGTCATCTCTGTAATCCACGATATAATGGAATTTATGACCTCCCATCCTGGATGCAAGGTACAGGGCAGTGACAGGAGCGAAGGGCGGGGTCGTGGCCAGGACGAGGTCCGGCTTAAAACTCTCCACCTCCATCCGGGCTATTCTTAACCAGAAGGCCAGAAGCATGGGATTCAAGCTCTGTGGTTTCAAGGCCGAGGGCGGCAGAAGCTTACGATGGCACCTCCTAACCTCAATTCCATTCTCGGATCCTTCATCAATTCCTAGGCCTTTGCCCTCTGGGTCGAAGACAACCACCCTTACCTGGATATCGATATCCTTCCGGCGCAGCCTCCTGGCCATCTGGGAGATCCTGACGCTCTGGGCGCTGATCTCCGGCAGATATTGCTTGGCGAATATGAGTAGCTTCAAGCGCGTTTCCTCTGTGAGCTTCGAGAGTCCCTTATATACGGTGCAGAAGATTTATAGTGTTCGATGAAGGGCTAGGGGTGCAATATTTAAGGTTAGGTTGTAAGGCTCACAAAGAAGCTACGATCAGAGCGTGATGAACTAGGGATGTATTGGTTCATGAAGGAGACAGATTCCAAGTCAGAGACGGCTTCGGGGCCAAGAATCGCGTTGATCTATTATTCCTCCCTTTCCTCGTTTATAAAAAACGACAGGGATATCCTCTACAGGCACTTCCCGCTTCGCGAGGTAAACATAAGGAGCAGTCGCGATATGCCAGGTCTGGCCAGGGCGATTGGCTGGTGTGACCTCTCCTTCATCTGGTTCGCGGGGAAACACGCCGTTCCTGCGGTTGTCCTATCCAAAGCCTTCAGCAAAAGATCGATGATAATAGCGGGTGGTTATGACGTCGCCTTTGAGCCGGAGATGAACTATGGCCAGTTTACTTTAGGCTGGAATGAAAGGGCGTACGCTAGATTTGCCCTGAACAACGCAGATGCTGTTATTGCTGTCTCCAAGTTTACCAAAGGCGAGGCCTTGAAGAGATCCAATCCCAGAAATATCTCCGTGGTTTACAACGGCATAGATACGGCTAGGTTCAGGCCCGGAGGCAGAAAAGAGAACCTGGTGCTGACGGTGGCCGCTAAAGGTTCCACCAAGAATATGGTAAGGCTCAAGGGGGTTGATACCTTCATAGGCGCCGCAGCCTACATCCCTGAGGCAAGGTTCGAGGTGGTGGGGCTGATGGAAGAGGACCTATCCGAGGAAGTAAATATCCCAGAGAACGTCGACCTTCTTGGGCCCCTAGATCAAGAGCAACTCATAGATCGTTACCAAAGGGCCAAAGTCTGCTGTCAGCTGTCCTTCGTTGAATCCTTCGGCGTAGCCTTAGCCGAGGCAATGGCCTGCGGATGCGTGCCCGTAGTAACCCAGAAAGGTGCCCTTCCTGAGATCGTTGGAGATACTGGTTTTTACGTGCCTTTCGGCGATGTTGAGAGGGCTGCGGAAGGGATAAGGACTGCTTTGAAATCAGATAGCTTGAAACCAGATCTCTCAGAGAAAGCAAGGGATAGGATGAAGGCCCACTTTATTCAGGAAAAGAGAGAAAAAGAGCTTATACAAGCCGTCCATGCCCTTTGCCCCGGTCTATGAGTATACGATATACATAGGGAACTCAGATCCTATACTGGGCCTCTACTAGGTCAGCCACCTTGGAGAAGGATTTACCCCAATCAAACCGTGCTGCCAGTTTTCTGTTGGCCTCGCTAAATTTAGCTCTCATATCAGGGGATTTCGCTAGCGTTTCTATGGCCGAAGCAAGCTTCTTTTCGTCCCCAGGAGGGATCAGAAGGCCATTGATGCCATCCTTGATAAGGTAGGGAATGGCTCCGGCATCAGTGGTCACTATAGGCAGGCCAAAAGAGGCAGCTTCGGCCAGGACCATGCCAAAGCCTTCCCAAAGTGAGGGAAAGACGAAGATCCTGGAGGCCATGTAAATGTCCTTAAGCTCCCTTTCCTCTACCCTTCCTCTGAAGGTTACCTTATTGCCAAGGCCCGCCTTGTCGGAATAATCCTTGAGATCCTGGTAAAGGCCGCGTTCCCTGACGTTATCGCCCACGATGTTCAAGGTCAGATGATCCATGCCCTTCTCTTTGACCAAGATCTCTACGGCCTTGAGAAGAGTATCCACGCCTTTTCTTGGGGTGACATAACCTACGAAGAGCAACTGAGTGATGTCATCCTCTGGTTTTCTCTCCGGTCCTCTCTCTGACCTTCGCAAAGAGCTCTCTTTAAGGCCGGATACGTTTAAGCCTGGATAAGCAACCACGATATCGGCATCTTTCCTTAAAATACCTTCCACTAGGCGCTTGGTAAACTCGCTATTCACCACGACCCCGTCCGAGGAGTTGATGAAGATCGACTCCTCAAAGTAAGTAAGCTTCCTTCGGACCTCGTCCTTCATCAGGGGTGAGTAGGTTTGCTGGATCACCGTGAGCAGGTAAATCCTTTTACTGGTTAGCCTTCTTAAGACCCTTAGAATGGAATTGAAGAGGAAAAGTTCAGAACTCTGGGATACATCCTCCACGACTATGGCCCCGGATTTTATTTCATTCCAGTGCTTCAGCAGGGATATGTTTTGAATAAGGGAGTTGATGATGAAGCTGACTGGACCCTTGCGCTGCCTGGGCTGCCAGGAGATATGCTCCACATCTCTAAATCTCCTCTTCAGGTACTTTATCAGCTCAAAGTTGTAAATCTCGCCACCAGTCACCGGAGCCTCTGGCAGTCGCATCAGTATCACGATTCTGGGATCCATATCTATCCTTCACAGGCTAGCTTGTCCAGCAGCCCTTCTATCTTGGAAAAGGACTTGTTCCAATCGAACTCCTCCGCCATCTTTCTATTATCTTCGCCAAACCTGGCTCTCATCTCAGGAGACTTTGCCAGCTGCTCTATAGCTCGTGCCAGGCCCTCCGCGTCCCCTGGAGGTACCAGGAGGCCGTTGACTCCGTCCTTGATCAGGTAAGGTATAGCTCCGGCATCGGTGGTCACTATGGGCAGGCCAAAAGAGGCAGCCTCTGCTAGGACCATGCCAAAGCCTTCCCAAAGCGAGGGAAAGACAAAGATATCAGAGGTCATGTAAAGCTCCTCCATATCCCGGTCGTTTATCCTGCCGTGAAAGATGACCTGACCATCCAGGCCTGCTTCCCTGGAATAATCCTTAACCTTTTGGGAGAAGGCCTTATCCCTATCAGTGTTTCCTACTACGTGAAGGGCTAAATTCTCTTGCCCTTTCTCCTTGACCAGTATCTCAAAGGCTTTGATGAGGGTATCCACGCCTTTTCTGGATGTGACATAGCCCACGAAGAGGAGATGGAGGCGTTTTTTATCTGAGTGTCGGGATTCAATAGATTCCAAATTCTTACCCAGATCTTTGCTCAGATCCTTTCTAATGCCTGATACATTCAGCCCTGGGTAGGCAAGGACGATCCCCACGTCCCTACTGAGAGAATGTTCCACGAGCTTTTGGGTGAACTTGCTGTTGACCACGACACCATCCGAGAAGCTGAAGAAGATGCTCTCCTCCAGAAGCTTCATCCTCTTTAAAACCTTCTTTTTTATTAAGGGGGACTCCAGGTGATGCACCACCGGCACTATGTAAATCTTCTTTCCAAAAAAACCTCTTGCAACCCTTGTTACAGCGTTGAAGAGGAAGAGATCGGGACTGTCGGCCACATCCTCCATGATCACTGTATTGGAGCTTATGCTCCTCAGGTGCCTCAGCAAGCACAGGTTCTTTAGAACTGAACCCAGGATGTACTGAAAGGGTCCCTTGTAAGGCTTCATCTGCCAGGAATAATTATCTACGTCTACAGAGCGATCTTGTAGATATTGGCGCAACTTGCTATAGTAGATCTCCCCGCCAGTGACCGGAGGCTCAGGCATCCTCAGCATCATCAGGACCTTGACCTTATTCACGCTGCACCAGGTTTGACGAAGATGTATATAACCACGTGGCCTGCAGCGTATAATCATACAGCCTTTAGAAGTCCCTTAGATAAAATCTTAGACTTAAGCTCAGCCCTGGACTCTGTTTACCCCAGG
>DAXJ01000091.1:595-9309 GCA_002506335.1 Methanosaeta sp. UBA114 | reverse complement strand
TTTACCCCAGGGCTACCTTTTACACAGCAGACCGTGGTAGGTGCCTTTTAGAAAAGCCGACAGCCTCTCTAGATCCCTGCGCTTCAAGTAGACCCCCACGTTGACAGGGAACTGGCAGAGGAAGAAGTAAGCTAGGAAGGGACAAAACTCTCTCCGGGCCGCGTGGGATCTCATGAACCAGAACTTATTCCTGACTACGTGGTAAATGTAAGTTTTACTGACGAGGGATAGGGAAGCGGATACCTTATGCCATATCTTGGCTGTAGGAACGCATATGCATTTGTAGCCTGCATCTCTACCCCTGGTACACAGATCCGTCTCTTCCCAGTATAGGAAGTAGGTTGAGTCAAAGAGGCCGATCTCATCCAGCACAACTCTTTTTATCAATAGGCAGGACCCCTCCACGTAATCCACGTTCATTACAGCACCGTACTGGCCCTGATCAGCCTCTCTTTGACCCAGGAGCCTTATGGAGCCTTTGCGCATGATGAGCTCCCCTCCTGCTGTGCTTATGACATCTTTTCGACCATAGTAGTCGTAATAGAGGACGATGGGACCTGCAAAGCCCACTCTCTTATCGCTCTCCGAGACTTTTACCAGCTCGTCCAAAAAATCACTATTAACGATGGTATCGTTGTTTAAGAGGAGTATGTAATCCGGATCTAGGGCGGTTAAGGCGTATCTTATGCCTATGTTGGACCCTTCGGCAAAGCCGTAGTTCTTATCGTTCTTCAGGAGCACCATCCGCTCATTCAAAGGCAGATTATGGAAATCCGTCCCAGGACAGGAGCCCATCTCAGCCTCCTCTTTGGTGCACTCCCACACCACCATGGGCTTTCTTTTCTTCTTTGGCGGGAAGAGCTGAGATTCCTTAGATACCCCTCCCTGCGAGTATATCCTTATCTCCTCTAAAGATCTGTCTTTGGAGCCGTTATCCACCACGACGAGGTCGTAGCTTGGATAGGAGATCTGGCGCAGAGATTCCAGGCACTCCAAGGTGTCCTTCCAGCCGTTCCAGTTGAGGATTATTACGGAGATGCGGGGGTTACTGTCTTTCATAGGAGCTCCAGCCAGGAGGTTGCCACAGGATCCTTTAAGGCCAGTATGTTTTTCTTCAGTACTATTTAAATGGTGGGCCCCTAAGACCCCGGTTCACGACTTGGCGGTCAGATAGTGGATGTCAAGCGGGCCAGATCGAAGAGGCTGTATCTCAGAGGGAAACCTGCCGTCATACCGATGGGATGGTCTCCTCTGGACCCTCCTTTGCTCGTATCCAGCTTCAGGTAAAATACGCCCTTGGAGTTGACCGCCCTGTAGACCCGCCCCATCAGTATCGACCAGGCGTTGAGATGATAAAGCTGAAGAACATCGACCTTCCTGCCGCACTGAAAGAGCGTTACGGAGACGTCTACGATGGTACTCCAGTACTCAAGGGTTTCAGAGATGGGTCTGCCATCCGGGAACCTGGCAAACTTATCCAGAAAGCGTGCTTTCCGACCTATGAAGGGCGGTCTTCAGCAGCGGAATCCCAGTGTCTAGATAAAAGTGCCCAGAATAACTTCGACCAACTTATTACTAACCACGTATCAACCAATTATCAACCACTATTTTATCGGAAGCATCGGATGAACGGCCAGTGACCAATTGCACGCGCCATGCAAAGCTACCAAAAAGCTACAAGCCCACGGCCAGTTCAGCTCTCCTCAGCCACCAGGGGACACACCTATCTGCCATTTCAAGCACTCTTAGTTAAAAGTTAACCCCCTTCACAATGCTTCTGAACAGCCTCACATCGTCTTTATCAAAGGCCTTAAACAGGAAGCACGACGCGGCAAGGTACACGACTGCCGCGGACGGTATTATAATGAAGATGCCCATGCTCCTCATAGGCAGTATGACAGCGGCCATGACGGCATTGGCCAGGATTATCTTGACCAGGAACTCCAAATCGCCCCCTGAGAGGCTAAAGCCGATCCTGGAGGCTGCATAGGCCGAAAGGACCAAGGAGACGAGCTCTGCGGCCACCATTGCCAGGGCCGCGCCTATATAGCTGAACCTGGGGATAAGCAGCAGATTTAGAAGAATGTTTACCCCTGCAGAGATGGCCATAAACTTGGTTACCGTCATTTGATGGTTAGAGGTCGATAGCACGCGGTTGAAGTTGCTGCTGGAAAAGGCCAGCACCGAAGACCAGATCAGTATCTTGAGGACTATCACTGAATTAGCGAAAGTCGAATTGAAGATCAGGAGTATGAGTTTGTCGGCGATAAGGGTTGTACCTACACCTATGGGCAGACCCAGGAGGGTCATGTACCTGAATGACCTCTGCTGAGTAAAATGAAGCATCTGTCTGGAAGTCGAATAGAACCTGCACATCACAGGAAAGAGGGATGTGTTGACTATGCTCGGTATGATGGCAACGACCATAATCAACCTGTAAGCAACGAAGTACCACCCTGCTGCCTCGTCTCCCATGGTGTATCCGAGAATCACTGAGCTTATCCCGGCGGTGATGCTGACGAAGATAGCTGCCAGGCCAAAGGGCAGAGATTCCCTCATGACATAACCACACCAACCTGGACTCAAGGAGGCCCTGGATCTGAAGAACTTCATGGCATAGATCGCCAGGTTGAAGGTGAATACGGCAGCACTGGTCAGGAGGTAGACATTGGCAAAGCCCACCACGTCTAGATGGAGGTGTATGGCCAGGATGGCACCGGCAAGCATCACGGCACCGTTTATGATGGTGCTCAGGGAGCTGTACTTCATCTTCTCGAAGGACTGGAAGGCCACATTGAAGATGTTGCTGAAGGCCGTAAGACCTGTGGCCAGGGCCAGGATGTAGACGACAGTGACCGAGGTGCTGCTGCCTTTGCTGAGGAGATTGGCCGCAAGGGCTATGAGAATCAGGGTTATGGGTACGAGGATAGCTTTGATGGCCACCATGTTGAGCACATATTTATCAAGGAGCCGATGATCTTTGGAAATATCTCTTACTGCCAGCTGGCTTAACCCCATTTCCATGAAAGATCCAAAGATGCTGGTCAGGCCTAGAGAATAAGCTATGATACCATAGCCTTCAGCGCCTAGGTACCTAGAAGCATAGACAGCATAAAAGAAGCCCAGAACGAGGTTGATGGCGCTCGAGACTATCAACATCAGGGCGTTTTTAGCAACTCTTTGAGCTGAGCTCATTCAAAATCACTTATGTAATCCAGGGCCACATATAGGGCAGGAAGAACCAGCCCCCAGGGCAGATTGCAGCTCGAACTATCCGACAGTCTATCGGTCTTCACATGCACCACAAGGGGATCGTCCCAGGACCGCATGATCTCAGTGAAGAAGCTTCCCTCTTCAGCAATCCGTTTGGAGGATTTTATGATGATCCCAAGTGGCATCTAACTTAACTCGAATCTCAAGGCTTTTAAAGCTTCTCCGAGAGGAGGGGCTTGGCCGTAAGATGGGCAGCGGCATTGGAGGTATCCAGGGATGAGTCCAGAGGCCTTAGGGCAGTCCAGCTCATCTCCCCCGTAATCGATCTGGTAATAATATCCTGTCCAGTCCAAAGGCAGCTCTAATCTTTACTACGATCAATCATATACCGCAGAACGGATTTGAACATCTCCACTTCCCGGGCTTCAAACCCTTTTATCATGTACAGCGCTACGAAGTAGATGGTCGCACTCAATGGAATTAATATAATCAAACTCAAATCCTTTAAGAGCACAACAATGGCAGCCATAAAGGAGCTGGCAATAGCTATCTTTATCAAATCGTAAAAGCTATTTTTTAGCAGACTGTAGCCCAGATCAGCGCAGGAGGCGGTTACTAGAACCAAGGCCGAAAACTCAGTTATCACTGCAGCGGCGCTGGATCCAATATAGCTGTATTGGGGTATCAGCAGCACATTTATTGTAATGTTTATAACAGCACATAAGCTGGTTATCTTAACTAAAGTTCTCTGCTTATTGGAGGATTGCAGAAGCACTGTCGAGGCGCTGCTGAGGAAGATGAACACCGCGGACCATACCAGGACCCTTAAAGCCGCAGCTGAATTTATGAAGCCTCCTCCAAATATCATTAGAATTATCTGGTCTGCCAAGAGGGTGGTACCAACTCCCATGGGGATGGCCAACATGGCCATGTACTTGAAGTTCTTCAGGTAAGCAAACTGCATGTTGTCCCTGGCTACCACGTAAAACTGCGACATCAAGGGAAAGAGGATGATGCTCATGATGGTGGGCAAAAACAGCAGTATCAGTATAAGTCTAAAGGCTGCGTTGTACCAGCCCACTGCCTCACTTCCCTTGCTGTAGGAGAGCATCACCGGGGCACTCCAATAGTAAAGGGAAACGAATAGGCCGTTAAGGCCAAAGGTTAAGGCCTCGCTTATGGTAGGCCGCCAGAACTTGAGATCGACCTCTATCCCGGGTTTGAAGAACTTGAAGTACAGCACCACTACCCCGTACAACAGGCATATTAAGCTGACTGAGACGTAAATAAGCGCAAAGCCTATAACTCCCGATCCATAGCTGACCACCACGAAAGCCCCGGCCAGCATAAGGACGCTGTTTATTATAGAGCTTAGAGCGAGGTATTCCATCTTCTCATAAGCCTGGAACAAGGAGTTGAAGATAGAGTTAAAGGCGTTGAGAGAGATGTATAGAGTCATCAGGTAAATGACAGATGTAGTGAGATCAGTATATCCCAGGATGTTTACCACCAGAGAGATGGCAGAAAAGGTAAGGACTGTTAATATGAGCTTAATTAATATTATATTCCCTACGTACTTCTTCGCCAGGCCTCTATTTCTGGCTATATCCCTAATCATCAGCTGGTTTAATCCTAAATCGCTGATAAAGCTGAAGAGTGACGTCAAGGCAATGGCAGTGCCGATGATTCCGTACCTATCCGGCCCCAGGTATCTAGCGGTATAGGCAGCGTAGGCGAAGCCGGAGATTAAGCTCACAACGTTGCACAGCGCCATGGCCAGAGTGTTTTTGGCAACCCTTTGGAGAACGTTCATGGCGTTACTTGAAGGGAGGTGATAACCAGTCCCACGTTACACCACAGCGCTCATCCTTCTTGCCGTTTATTAGGGCAGGCACGATCATAGTATCGTTCCAGGGCCGCCTTATCTCGTCGGGGTCGCTGTGATCGTACAGCCTGTTGACGAAGTAAACCAGTACAGCAGGCTCATTCCCCAACACCTTGAAACCATGCCAGTAGTGCCCGGGGATTCTCACTACCTGAGGGACCTCTCCTGAGGATACTATCTCGTCTATCTCCCTGGACTCATCATCGTAAGCGCAGATCTTCAGGGCGCCTTTGATCGCCAGGAAGTGGTCTACCTGTCCCCTCCTGTGCCTGTGCCAGGCCCTGACCATGCCAGGATAGCTGTAGGACATGTTGGCCTGAACTATACCCTCCTGGAAGACATCCGCCCAGTCACCCCTCATAATCTCGGTGAAGAAACCCCTCTCGTCGGCAAACCGTTTAAGGGGCTTTATGATGATCCCCGGTAGCATCTAACACAACTCCGATCTCAAAGCTTTTAAAGCTTCTCCGAGGGGGAGGGGCTTGGCAGTAAGATGGGCAGCGGCCTTGGAGGTATCCAGGGATGAATCCAGAGGTCTTAAGGCAGCCCATTTCATCTCCCACGTCTTCGATTTAGTGATAAGGTCCCCGTCCAGACCAAATGCCCTGGCCAGGTCCACTGCGTAATCGTACCTGGAGACCCTGGTGGCCCCTGCGAGGTGGTATATGCCTGGAAGCTTCCGTTCTGCCACCTCCAGGACCATCTCAGCCAGGTTGGTATTAAGGGTAGGGGTTACGTACTGATCCGTTACTAACTTTATCCTCTGGCCTTTAACGAGGGATTCTATTATCCACAAGGCAAAGTTGATCTTGCCCCTGGCAGGCTTTGCCCCATAAATCACGCAAGCTCTGGCTACAGAGTCGCAGTACGCTTCCCCGAGGAGCTTGCTCAGGCCATAGTAGTTCATAGGGTTGGTAGGGTCCTCCTCCTTATACATTCCCTTAGAGCCATCAAAGACGTAATCCGTTGAGGTGTAAAGGGTAAAAGCCCCGGCAACCTTTGCAGCCTCAGCCAGGGCTTTGGTGCCCAGGACATTGGCCTTGAAGGCCAGGTCCTTATCGATCTCGCACCTATCCACATCGGTGAGGGCAGCGGTATGAATGATTATATCGGGCTCCGAGGTTCTGATGGCACGGGCGATGCTCTTGGCGTCGGTCAGATCGTACTTAATGCCCTCGCCGAGCTCCGGCGGATGCTCAGCATAGCCTGAGAAAACCTCGTGGCTGCGCCTGGTGGCCAGCTCTGCGACCTTGCTTCCCATAAGGCCGCTTCCACCGCTGATAAAAATCCTCATGCCATCAACCCAGCTACCATGTCAGCCGCCAGGGGGTCGGCGATAGAACCTTATCATCGATCAGAGGGCGCCACCATATCTCATTCTCCTGATACCACTTTACCGTCTCCACCATTCCATCCTTGAAGCTTTGAAGGGGCTCCCAGCCAAGCTCGTCTCTGATCTTGGATGAGTCCAGGCTGTACCTCAGGTCGTGGCCAGGTCGGTCCTCCACGAACTCCAGGAGATCCTGGCCGCCCCCCTTCCCCATGATCCTCAGGATCTCCCCTACTACTTCCAGGTTGGTCTTCTCATCCCCTGCTGAGACGTTATAGATATGGCCCTTTTCCCCAGCCTCCAGGACTCTTTTGACAGCCCTGCAGTGATCGAGGACGTATATCCAATCCCGGATATTGGTTCCCTGGCCGTAGATAGGGACCTTGAGTGATAGGGAGGCTCTGAGGATGGTCTTGGGTATCAGCTTCTCAGGGAACTGGCGCGGGCCGTAGTTGTTGGTGCACCTGGTGACCATGGCAGGAAGGCCGTAGGTTCTGGCATAGGCCAGGACGAACATATCCGAAGAGGCCTTGCTGGCGGAGTAAGGCGATGAAGGTCTAAGGGCGCCTCTCTCGGTGAAGGAGCCTTCCACCGCATCTCCATAGACCTCATCCGTGGATACGTGGACCAGCCTAGCCTTGGGATTCTCCTCCCTCAATGCCTCCAGGAGGTTGAAAACGCCGAGGACGTTGCTCTGTAGGAAAGATCCTGGGTTAGAGAGGCTCCTGTCCACGTGAGTCTCAGCCGCAAAGTTGACCACGGCGTCCTTGCCCTTCACTAGACGCGACATGATGCCGAGATCAGCTATGTCACCCTTGACCAAGGTGTATCTATCGGCGGGAAGGCCCTCCAGGTTCCTGGGATTAGACCCATACCTCGTGTCGTCAACGTTGGTGACCACGGCCTCAGGATACTCCCTCAGGGTGTGCAGTATGAAGTTGCTGCCTATGAAGCCCAAGCCACCGGTGACCAGTAGATCCATACTCATATCCCTCACATCATTCTTACAGCATGATGTCCGAGTTATCCCCGACTATGAGCCTGGTGCCCTTGGGCTTACATTCCGATTCCCTTATGCGGACGTTCCTGCCAATGAGGCTTTCCACGATCCTTCCGGCGTTGGCGATATTAGACCCGTCCATGATGATGCTGTCCTCGACCTCAGTGCCCGAGATATCACAGCCGCTGCCGATTGAGGTGTACGGCCCGATATAGGCATCGGAAATTGTGCACCCCTTTCCCACAAAGCACGGACCTTTAATTATGGAGTTTTTAACCACCGAATCCGAGTCCACGATGACCCGACCTATGATCTTAGAGCCCTCTGAAACCCCACGGTTCACAGCCTGGATGTCGTCTAGGATGAGGCGGTTGGCCTCGAAGATGTCCTCAGGCTTTCCAGTATCCTTCCACCAGGATCCGACTATGGAGGCCTCTACCTTGTAGCCGTTTTCTATAAGCCACTGGATGGCATCGGTGATCTCCAGCTCATTTCTCCAGGAGGGCTTTATCTTATGGCAGGCCTCTAGGATCACCGGCTTGAAGAAGTATATGCCCACCAGGGCGAAGTTGGAGGGGGGAACCTTGGGCTTCTCTATAAGGCGCCTGATGTTTCCCTTCGCATCCAGGTCGGCAACCCCGAAGCGCTGTGGCTCGGCCACCTGGGTCAGCATCACCAGAGCGTCGGGCCTTATATCCCTGAATCTACTAGCATGGGACTCTATACCGCCTTTAAGAATGTTATCTCCTAGGTACATGACGAAGTCATCATCCAGGAAATTTTCTGCGACCAATATGGCATGGGCCAGGCCTTTTGGATCCCCCTGATGTATGAACTCGATATTGGCATCCCAACCTACGGAAAGGACCGTATCCATCACCTGCTCTTTATTGGGACCTACGATGATGCCTATATCCTTGGCTCCCGCCTTGATGACGTCCTCTATGGCGTAGAACAGGACCGGCTTATTAGCTACCGGTATGAGCTGCTTTTGTTGAGAGTACGTCAGGGGTCTAAGCCTCGTTCCAGACCCACCTGACAGTATCAGAGCCTTCACAGACGCACCCAGGATCTAGACATAGTAAGTAGGATTAATAAATTCCGTCCTCTTCCTGAAGCTCCTATGTTCTTCCAGGAAAGGCGTTCTTCAAAGGTTCTCTTAAAATTTATATCCAACCCTTTTGCCTTTGCGCCTTGTGGCGAAATACCCTTTGACTAAACCATAAACTACAGAGACATGAAATCAAGCGAGACCACTGCTTTCACCATTAGTAGGGTTTTTCCAC
>DAXJ01000091.1:0-280 GCA_002506335.1 Methanosaeta sp. UBA114 | reverse complement strand
AGATTACTAAATAATTAGAATGCCTCCTCCAGGCGTGGGCAGTGCCCATGGCACCTTTATCACCAGATCAACATCACAGATGCTCCCTTCAGGATCCCCAGGGTTCTTAACCAGCCGCATGGGAGCCGGATTAATCTGACCGGACAGAAACACAATACCTGAGATAATCACATCCGATACAGCGATAGTTCGGGGAGGCATCACCGGCCTCTACGCCTGTTACAAGATGAACCAGTTAAAAGGTGCCGGCCATACCATCTCCCTCTTCGAAGGCACAGAT
>DAXJ01000083.1 GCA_002506335.1 Methanosaeta sp. UBA114 | reverse complement strand
GATGCAGAGGAGATATAAAAGGATTGCCATACGCAGTTTCCGGGCGGCTTTTAAGAAGAAGATAACGGGAAATTGTGGTTTATTATGACCAATCGATAAATGGCCCTCCAGGATAGAAAAACTTGGATTCTGATGGCTCAAATGATTTATCTCTTCTTAATATAAACTAAACATATATTTTTTTAAGCAATCCTTCGACATATGCTATATACGCAAAACCCTAGCTACGCTCATTTGTTGGCAGAAGGAAAAGCTCCCGTGAGGCACACCATGGTGGTCTAAGATAAAAGCCTTGAGCGGAACCTCCTACTAAAGGGGTGCTTAAAGATGGATGCGGCAGACTGTCATGATCCTTTCTCTGAGACAAAGGAACTCAGGGTAACTCAAGCGCTGCTAGATGTAGTTGGGGACATCGACCTTCTGATCTCCATGCTGTCTTCGCTTAGATGGCACTCATCCCTATAGCTAGAGCGCATGGAGGGCCTCTAAACCTGCGCCGAGGTTTATAAAATGGGATTGAGCGTTGCTCTAAGGGCTAGATCTAAAGGGTGTAGATCTGATCTTCAGTCGCGGATAAGATAAATACAGTCTTGATGAGGGGATTAGGGATCTATGGGACAACCAGACTAAAAGACAAGACAGATCAGACCCTTGATGGGCGAGAACGCATAAGTCCAGGATATAAGACATAAGATTACAAGATTAAGCTATAATCCCTTTCATAACCTTAAGATAAGTCCAAAAACTTCCCGTAAATAGGAAAGATAAAAAGGCAAAGTAGCGAAAGCAGACGTCATTTTACCCCATTTCCAGGCGGCTTTTTAAGACCCACGGCCACCATCCAGAGGCCGACGATGGCTGACATGCCGAAGAGCACTACTCCCTGGATCTGAAAGCCGCTGGGCAGATCCATGAGGGCGACGGTGCCCATAATTACGCTTCCTGCACCTATGCCTATGATGCTCAGCCTCACGTTGAAGGGCGCGGCTAAAAGGCCGAGACCCACCAGGAGGGCCGAGACCAGGAGCTCAGGGGAGAAGAGGGGGATGGATATCTGCATACAACCGCCTCTCCTGGCCGCGTACTTAAGCCTTCTTCATTCCCCATGGGATAAAAGATACTGCGGTTGCTCGTCATTTATTTACGCCAGGGCGTTTCAACTGACCTGGATGATGAGGGTTTACATGGACCATTCAGCCACGACTCCGGTGGCTCCTGAGGTCCTGGATGCCATGGTGCCGTACTTCAACATCAAGTACGGAAATGCCTCCAGCCTCCACAGCTTCGGGCGCGAGGCGAGGGAGGCCCTGGAGGAGAGTAGGGTGACGGTGGCCGGGGTCCTTAAGGCCAAGCCGGATGAGATAATCTTCACCAGCGGGGGAACGGAGTCCGACAACCTGGCCATCAAGGGCATTGCTCATCGGTACCAGGATAAGGGCAAGCATATCATCACCACCTCCATAGAGCACCCTGCGGTGCTGGAGGTCTGCAGGGCTCTTACCAAGGCGGGCTTCCAGGTCACTTACCTGCCCGTCAATAAAGAAGGCCTGGTGGAGCTATCCAGCTTGGAGTCGGCCATAAGGGATGACACAATTCTCATTTCTGTAATGCACGCCAACAATGAGATCGGCACCATCCAGCCCATAGATGAGATAGGAAAGCTGGCTAAGGAGAAGGATATCTTCTTCCACACCGATGCGGTCCAGAGCGTTGGCAAGATTCCCACCGATGTGGATAAGATGGGCGTGGACCTTCTCTCCCTTTCAGCCCACAAGCTCTACGGGCCCAAGGGCATAGGCGCCCTCTACGTGCGCACGGGCACCAGGCTTCAAAACATTATACAGGGCGGGGGCCACGAGAAGAATCTAAGGTCTGGAACTGAGAACGTGCCAGGCGCAGTGGGTCTGGCCACGGCCGCCAAGATGGCAGCCGAGAGCATTGATGATGAGGCCAAGAGGCTTACGCGCCTCAGGGACTGGCTGGCCAAGGCCATCCTGGACAACATCAAGGAGGCGTGGATCAACGGTTCCATGGAAAAGAGGCTTCCCGGGAACCTGAACTTCAGCTTCAGGTACGTGGAAGGAGAGTCGCTACTTCTATTCCTGGACTCCAAGGGCATCGCCGCCTCCACGGGTTCGGCCTGCTCATCCAAGAAGCTTGAGCCAAGCCACGTCCTGAGATCCCTGGGCCTCAAGCCTGAGGAATGCCACGGATCCCTGAGAATCGCCATGGGCAGGTCCAACAACCAGGGGCAGGTGGAGTACGTGGCCAATGCCATACAGGAAGCAGTGGCAAGGTTCAGGGCTATGTCTCCCCTGGGGCAGAAGTAGGGAAAAAAGGAGTAAATGAATCAATAATTGATCAGGAGATCAACTTTTAGACTTCCTAGTCCTCAGCTGCCCTCCTGATAAGCACCGCGGCGCCTCGCTTGATCTGGATCATCTCCTCCGGGGATAGAACTACCTTGCCTGTAGCCAGGAGCCTGTCCTGGGGGTCCGTCACCAGGACCTCCTCCCCGGCCCTGATCTCCGGGTCTACACTGAGGACGTGCTTGGCAAAGGCATTGCCACCCTTGGCTACGAAGGGCACGGCGTCGCCAGAGACCACAACTCTGAGCCTTGGCGGCTGGAGAAAAGAGTGAAGCCTGGAGGCTCCAAGCATGCTCAAGGTGAAGAGGCCGTCCATGGCCCTGAGGGTTGCCAGCCTCTCGCCCTGGAAGTAGAGATATCTGAGACGTCCGGTACTGGAGAGCTTGAGATCGGTTCCCTCCGGAAATAGAACCTCGCCTGCTCCCCTGCCGAACTGAAAGTCGGCTATGATCCTGGCCCGGCCTAGCATTACCTTCCCTTTTCCGGCTCCCAAAAAAGGATTGTGGTACCACCCTAATGATATTTTTATACTATGAATGTGATCTTTACGTATGAAAG
>DAXJ01000065.1:380-7814 GCA_002506335.1 Methanosaeta sp. UBA114 | reverse complement strand
GCGTACCGGCAAAAGATGGTTTGCTTTAATTCAGGCTGAGCAAGTGACTGAGCCTTTATCCCAGACAGGCAATGCTGTAGGGTTGGATGTTGGCCTGAAATCTTTCGTGGTAGACAGCGATGGAAATTCGGTAGAGAACTCAAGGTTTGCTGAGAAGTCAGCTATCAAGGTTAAGAGTATCCAAAAGAAGATAGCTAGGGCCAAGAAGGGTTCGAATAACTGCCAGAAGCTCAAGGATAAGTTAGGCAAGGTTCATGCGAGGATCAATAACCAGAGATCGGATTTCCTTCACAAGCTATCCAGGATGTACGTCAACGAGTACGATATAATCTGTGTTGAAGATCTGGATGTCAAAGGGCTCATAGAGATAGGTAATAGCAAAGGGATCCATAGAAACATCCATGACGCATCATGGTCTAAGTTCATGTTCATGCTTTTGTACAAGGCTCAAAGTGCTGGTCGAAAGCTGATAGCGGTAGACCCACGTAACACTTCTCGGAGGTGTTCTTGCTGCGGTAGCACCGTAAAGAAAGAGCTATCGGATAGGGTCCATGAGTGCCCCTATTGCGGCTTCTCCTCGGATCGTGACTACAACGCAGCCATGATCATACTGTTCGCAGGGCTGGAACAGCCCGTTGCGCCCATAGAGCCAAAACCTCTACATCACATATCCGTGATGCAAGTTTCGGCTATGAAGTGGGAAACCCTACCCGTCAGGGTAGGGTAGTTCACATTAGACTACGAGGCCTTCCTTATCTCTTCGGCCCCGTCCAAGTAAGGCCTGAGAACCTCAGGTATCTCCACGCTCCCCTCGGCTCTCTGGTAGTTCTCCAGAATGGACACGACAGTCCTGCCGACAGCAAGGCCAGAGCCGTTGATGGTGTGGACGAACTGGGGTCCATCCGGAGTCCTGAAACGTATGTTGGCCCTCCTGGCTTGGAAGCTCTCGAAGTTGGAGCAGGATGAGATCTCGCGGTACTTCTTCTGGGCCGGCACCCAGGCCTCGATATCATAGGTCTTGGCAGCCGAGAACCCCAGATCGCCGGTGCAGAGGCTTATGACCCGATAGGGGATCTTAAGGAGCTTCAAAATCTCCTCGGCATCATTGGTGAGGTCGTCCAGCTCATCGTAAGAGGTTTCCGGTCTGACCAGCTTTACCATCTCCACCTTGTTGAACTGATGTTGACGTATGATGCCCCTGGTATCCTGGCCATGCCTCCCTGCCTCGCGCCTGAAACAGGCGGTGTAAGCGGTAAGGCACAGGGGTAAGTTCTCCACGTACTCGTCCATGTAGAGGTTGGTCACAGGGACCTCGGCTGTCGGCGCCAGGTAGTAGTTATCGGTGCATGCGTAGAGATCCTCTTTGAACTTGGGAAGCTGTCCCGTTCCCGTCATGGCCTTCTCATTGATGAGGACGGGTGGGAAGACCTCCAAGTAGCCCTGCTTGGTGTGGACGTCGAGCATGAAGTTTATGAGAGCCCGCTCAAGCTTGGCACCCATGCCTTTGTATACGGTGAAGCCCTGGCCTGCGATCTTGGCACCTCTCTCGAAGTCGAGGATGTCTAGGTTCTCACCGATATCCCAGTGGGGTAGAGGGGGGAACTCAAAATTTCTCGGCTCTCCAACAACCCTCATGACAGAATTATCGTTCTCGTCCTTGCCTATAGGTGTAGTCGGGGAGGGGATGTTGGGTATATTGAGCATTATCTCGTTTATATCGGCTTTGTAACCGCGAATTTTGTCGTCGATCTCCTTTATGCGATCGGAGATGACCCGCATCCGCTCTACCTGAGCGCTGGCATCCTTCTTCTGTCTCTTCAGGTCCCCGACATCTTTTACGACGACATTTCTCTCGTGCTTGAGTTTGTCACCCTCGACGGAGCATTCCCTCCAGGACTTATCGTACTCCAGGAGCTTATCTATGAGCTCTGTGCCCATGTTCCTGTTGATGAGGGATTGCCTCACCACGTCAGGGTTGTTACGTACGAATCTGAGATCCAGCATAGTAGTCTAAGGTATCCTTGATACTCGTCGACCATATATTTTGCTGTTTGCTGAGCCAGAGGCCTGTCACCTGGAGGAGTTCCCTCTTTTTGAACAACCTTAGAATCTACCAAAAAGATCAGATCTAAACTATCCAGGGACCGTCTTTGCTGTAGTTGATGTCATCCGTGTTGCCGTCGCCCTCGCACACCGCTGAGAAGTTCCACTTAGTGGGAGCCCAATCGCACCAATGCCACGGTGTGGTATTGTTATCCGGGACCTTGGCGGTAGGAAGCTGCAACCCCGAAGGCGCCTTCTGGAAGCAGCCATCGCCATGGATGGTCCTCAAAGAGGTCGCCACACAGGCATGCCCACCACGAAATATCTGGTGGCATTGGCCAGGTTCACTATATCCAGGTCCCCCTTCATTCTAACCATCCCTCAGAAGAAGAAGAACGGCATACTTGGATTTGTTGGCGTTGTTATAGAAGCTTATCCAGGCCGATGATCCAATCTACCCTCCTCTGCTATATGATATTGTCTCGGTCCCATGGGCATAGCCAAGCCAGAGATCTTCCATCCGAACCTGCTTGGAGTTTCCGTGAAAGTTGCAATCAGGGCAGGATGAAGACTGGGCAGGTCGCAGGACCGCCAAAGAGTGGGCTGGTATGGTCCAGAAGAAGGCTACAATGGCGAAGGCCGCCCCTTTTTTGATGTACATAGCCTCGGGACTCAACTTAGCTCAAAGGGCTACTGCATCCGATGCTCCCTACAGGATGCCTTTCATCAGGGACCCTTAGCAGAGGCTTATGATAGCTGATTATGCTATCGAATAATCAACGAAACTTCTTTAGACCCACTGAAAGAGTACTGGCACCACAGCCTGAAGCTGCGGTACCGGGCCGTCATCCTTAGGAGGAGGATATAGCGGCCTTTGGCTTGGGAACGAGGGTCATAGTCTTGCTGCAGCTATATACAGGCTTATCGCCCGGGGTACCCGTTGGGGCGTTGTAGACCTCGAACCTCACAGTGTAAGTGCCTGGGCCAGGGGTGGTCACATAGTTGCCCCACTTGACGGTGTAGGTCGAGGCGCCAGTGCTCGTGGCCAGAGGATTGCCTTTGGGGTCTACCACGTACCATTTGAGCAACAGACCGGTAGTGCTGCCCGAGTAGGAGAACTGCTCATCGCCTGCAACGTCGGCACATATATCCTCGTGGTTTCCAAGGGGACAGCCTGGCAGGTTTATGATGACCTTTCCGCAGGTCGTGTCCTGACATGTATTCAGGGCACTGGCGGTCAAGGTGAGGTGAACCTCATAGATGGTCTGAGATGCTATCGCCGGGGCATCGAACTCCAGGACCCTGGAGGAAATATCGTTGGGGGTGAGCTGGTGGTTACCGTTATAGAAGCTGGCATAAAGGTTATCGTACCCACCCACCGTGGTGATGGTCCATCCGTAGATGTAATCTCCGGAGGGGGCTTCCAACCTAATATGCTCACCTGAGGTTACGGTTTTTAGGGTGTTGGTACAGGACGACACCCCTTGGGCGCTGCTTGTGGTCTGGTCATCGGCCGCCATGGTGCAGCAGACCGTGAGTGTAAGCCCCGCCAGAAGGGCGATAGCAATAAAGGCATTAATTCTACCACTGGGCATGGTAATCTCCTCTTATTCAACCCAAATTCCTAGGGCCAAATGTCCAAGCTTTGGCTATCCAACCTTCATGTATTTAAATTCAATCATGTGCTATCTGTTCATTACCTTATTTAGGGTCACGATTAAGGTTACGAATGTAAAATGAAGAAACCTTGAGCCTAATGATTCCAGTGAGCATATAGACCGCTTATACAATAGTTTCTGTATATCATAAATATAACCAATTAGTTTACTGCTATCAGTTACCGGAAGAGTTATTATATGAGTAATAGGTCTAACGGCAATAACGTTACGGCTAGGGAGAGGAGTACATTAGCAGGAGGATAGAAAGTAATGAAAGGACTATTCCTTTGGGGGATCACTGTTTGCTTGATAACCTTGGCATTATCAGTGGTATCAACATCAGAAGAGGCCCAGGCCATTGTCAATCTGATGATAGACGCGGATATGCACCCCGCCCCCACTGAGGATCAGATAAACACCGCCGTGGGAGATCTCATCAATGTGACCAATGATGTCAGCAAGAGGAACCTGAATGCCACCATTTACCTGGCGGGAGATATGACCGCCTCCAGGGCCAGGGTCTTTGTTACCCAGATAGGAACCTCACCCAGATACGAGATAGCTATGGCCGGAAATACCACTGATGAGAAGCTGAGCCGCATGCCTGCCTCTGCCCAAAAAACCATCCTGGAGAGATCCAAGAAGCTGGCCGAGGCCTGCCACATCTGTGGAGGCAACACCATCACTGTGACTGGCTTCAAGCCCCAGTCCTTCGATCAGAACGGCGATACCTTTAGGCTTCTGGATGGCATGGACATAGATTACAGTGCCGGCTTCCAGCAGGGTGTCCTTTACACCACTGGCCACTTGAAGGATGCCTGGCCTTACCAGATCGCACCCCACAGGTTCTACGCAGTGCCTGTAAGCACCTACAACTACTCAGGAGGGCATATAGTTCTTTACGACCGAAAAGCCCAGGAGATGGGCCTCACCGGAGATCAGTGGTACGGTATCCTGGTGGGAAAGTTCGACGAGGCCTCGGCCAAGGGAGAACCCGTAATCGCGGTCTTCAGCACCATGATATCAGGCTCAGGGGCCTACCAGGCAGCTTTGGAGAAGTTTCTGGATTACGCCGGCTCCAAGAAGGCTGAGTTCGTCACAACCCAGCAGCTGGTAGATATCTCCAAGAAAGGCGTCCCATGGGCAGAGGGAGTCTCCATGATAGGAGGGTCCGAGGTTGAGAAAGGATATACGGTCTGCGATACTCTGGCCAACATCACTGTAGAATCCGGCTCTCCTGAGTAGAGCGCCACTGGTGAGCTGAATATCACCAGTAAGGCACCAAACCAGTTATTGTAAATGCACTGGCATTGCTGTCCCATGTCGGCAATGCTACAGGTATTTTATCGCGAAATACTTTAGTCCCACTATAAAGGAGTTATCTCATACATTGGATCCATGAAGATTGATTTGTGGGTTAATTGGCAGTAGATCATCTGAGTAGTGATGATTGGCTAAGTAGCACTACTTAGCCACTTTAGTAAAGGTTTTTTACCTCAACAATATAGAAAACAGCACCCTCCTAGAAGCTCAGAGTCTTAAAGGGCTGCCTCTAAGAGTGGTAAAGCACGCTTGAAGACCAAGATAGTTACCGTTTTTCGTATTTCCTCTGCCTTGGCTGCTTTCTCCGTCCAGCAAGAATAAGGCACTTATCGCAGTCTCCTATGAGGTCCTCTCTACCTGCTATCACCAGTCCCTCGTATACCAGGTCTCGATTCTTGGGGTCCTTGTACTGTAAAAGGGCCCTCTGTATCTTCTTCTCCTGGCCTTTGGGCACGTGAACCGGCTCAAGGGTGAATGGGTCGAGGCCCGTGTAGTACATAGCAGTGGAGACGGTCATGGGCGTCGGGGTGAAGTCCTGGACCTGCTCTGTGTACATGCGGTGATCCCTGATGTACTCGGCCAGATGGACCATGTCCTTCACAGTGCAGCCTGGGTGTCCAGAGATGAAGTAAGGCAGAAGATACTGCTCCTTGCCTACCTTTTTGCTGATTGCGTAGAACTCCTCCCTGAAGACATCCAAGACCTCCACGGGGGGCTTTCTCATGTGCTCGGTCACCGACCTTGACACATGCTCAGGGGCGATCTTGAGGTGGCCTGAAACGTGGCTGGCGCAAAGCTCCTCCAAGTACCCCGAGGCATCGCCCAGGACCAGGTCGTGCCTCACTCCCGAGCCTATGAAGACGCGCCTGACGCCGGGCAGGGCTCTGATCCTTCTCAAGACCTCGACAAGACGGCTGTGGTCTCTATTCAAGCTCGGGCAATCGGCGGTGCAGAGCCTATCCCTGCAGGCACCGTGCTTCCAGTTAGGGCAGCTCATGCCGAACATGTTGGCGGTAGGGCCTCCTATGTCCTGGATGATCCCCTTGAAGTCTGGCACCTCGGTGAGCCTCTTTGCTTCCCTGACCAGTGACTCGATGCTCCTGCTCTGTACAATCCTTCCCTGGTGGTGGGTCAGGGCGCAGAAGGCACAGGAGCCAAAGCATCCCCGGTGACTGGTTATGGAAAACTTGACGGGCTCAAGGGCCGGGATGTGCTCTTTGTAGCAGGGGTGGGGTTTCCGGGTGTATGGAAGATCGTAGATGTGGTCCAGCTCCTCAGTGCTCAAAGGCAGAGCCGGCGGGTTCTGGATGACTACGGTCTTGGGATGAGGTTGGGCCACGATCCTTCCAGTGAAGGGATCCTGCTCGGCATAATGGAGGGCAAAGGCCTCAGCGTACTTTCTCTTATCAGTGGAGACCTCATCGAAGCAGGGTATGACCAGGTATTCTTCATGCGAAGATGACTTCCAGGCCTTGACTTCCATCTTGATGACGGTCCCATGGATATCGGAGATCTCCCCGATCTTCTCGCCGTTCTCCAGCCGTCCTGCCACCTCAAGAATGGGCCTCTCACCCATGCCGAAGACCAGGAGGTCGGTGGGGGCATCGGCCAGTATGGATCTTCTGACCGAGTTGGCCCAGTAATCATAATGGGCAAACCGCCTAAGGCTTCCCTCTATCCCGCCCAGTATGAGGGGAACCTTAGGAAAGATGGAGTGGACCTGGTTGGCGTAGACCGTGGCTGCCCGGTCGGGCCGCTTCAGCTCTCCCCCAGGAGAATAGACATCGCTGCTCCTACGCTTCAGGTTAGGGGTGTAGTTGTTCACCATGGAGTCGACGTTGCCCGAGGTTACGCCGAAGAATAGCTTGGGGGCACCAAGCACCTTGAAATCGTCGGCCTTCCTCCAGTTGGGCCGGGCAATTATGCCCACCGAGTAGCCTGCATCCCATAGGACCCGGCCCAGGATGCCTGCGCCGAAAGCAGGGTGATCGATGTAGGCGTCTCCGCTGACCAGTATTACATCGAGCTCATCTAGGCCTAGCTTCTCTGCCTCCTTCAGGGTCATGGGCAAAATGGATGGCTGCTTTCTTTTTTCCATAAAGCTCCGTCGAGGTATAGATGGAACTCATGCGACAAAAACCATTCGAAAACGTCGAAGCTGGAAAGGACGTTACTGGTAAGGGTGCGGACACTATCATCATAGACGATCCAGTCAGGTCCACGCAGGACGCGTCGTCCCCTCAGATAAAGAAGACCGCGTGGGACTGATAACCAGGGTACGCTCTATACGACATGGAGTCTTGGTCTTGAATGTAGGCTCGGATGGTCCTCTTTTTAAGAGTTTATCGAGATACTTCTGGGCTTTGGCCTTCTATTTATCGTCTCTGGAACGGTCGATTCGTTCTATAGC
>DAXJ01000065.1:0-156 GCA_002506335.1 Methanosaeta sp. UBA114 | reverse complement strand
TTTGGCCTTCTATTTATCGTCTCTGGAATAGCCGATCTTCTCTCTAGCTCTATCCACCTTTCGTTCTCAATCGTTATGTAGCGCCTTATACGACCTCCAAGACCAAAGAACTTTGTCTACGCACTGATCTACGAATCCGGCTGACAGACCGGTTTT
>DAXJ01000109.1 GCA_002506335.1 Methanosaeta sp. UBA114 | reverse complement strand
GTAGCTATAGACCCCGTAACCTGGGGACCGGAAAGGATTTTTATTCTGCCATCGAGGCTTCTGAGCTCAGCAGTCACAGCCAGGGCTTCATTCTTCTCCTGGTGAAGGCCAGATAAAAGCCCCTCTTCAGGAGCAGAGGTCTCGGCGGCGTTATCGATCCTCAGCCAGATGGATGCCTCTTGGCCAGATGAGAGCTTTCCCTGTCCTACGGATACGATCAAGGCCGGCCCGGAAGGCGCGCTCTGGGCAGGGATTAGAGCTATCAGTAGCAGAGCTATTAACAGCCATCTCCTCCAGGGCAAGACACGCTTTCTACTCATGAGCTTCTACTCTTATCGGACTCTGTGTGGCTCGCTTTAATTACTTTAATAATCCCATGGATCTGCCCTATTAATCCCTTTGACCTATTTCATTGACCTATCCTATCAATCCCTTCGACTTGCTTCAACCTCCTTGTCCCCTGTCTCGGCAGAATAAAATAGGTGAAGGAAAGCCAGGCTCATGGAGAGTGAGATCACGATTGGAAGCCATTCCCGGAAAAGCAATATTTGGAAGATCGCTGGGTTGGCAGCTCTTAAGCTACTGATTGCCATTATTGCTACAAATTTACTCATGGACTGGAGCCTAGCAGGAACCGAGACCGGTGAATTCTGTCCTACTTGTCCTGACTGGTCCAACCTGGACTCCTGGTACTCCCAAAAACAGGCCTATGACCAGAAGAGCATGGACGCTGCTTTGGGAACCAGCAATGCTCCGAAGGCCATGAGCGCTTCTCTGACAAGCACATATACCGCCCAGGCTAATGTCGGCCAGCCTGAGAAATCCCAGGCCTACCCGGAGCAGAGGTATCTGACATATCCTGGATCGGGCCTTACGGGCTCTGTGATCATCGATGTCATGGCGCCATCGGATTACGAGAAGGGTCACCTGTCCGGCGCTAGAAACCTTTACTGGAAAGGCCTCCAATCCAAGGGAAAGCTCGATGCCACCGTGGCGGAGGGCCTTCTTAGAGCCGCAGGGATCAACAACACCGATTCCCTGCTGATCTACGGTGGGGATGATGGTGGCTCAGCTTACGTCTTCTGGGCCTTAAGCTATCTTGGCCACAGATATTTGAGCATCCTGGATGGAGGGGTATATGCAGCAGAGAAAGCTGGGGCAAGCATGACTCAGGATGTGCCCTCGATCCCTGAGTCCGATTATGTCGTAAGCCCTATCCCAGCCCTCAAAGTGGATGATAAAAAGATTGGAGATTGGGTGTATAGAGAAGATGTCCAGATCATAGATGCCAGATCCTTCTCCGATTATGGGATATCCAGGCTTACCGGCGAGTCCATTCCTCTGGACAGCGGGAAGTTCTACGATGATAGTAAGATAAAAGATCCAAAGACCCTGGATGACCTTTTCTCCAGGCGCGGCCTTTCCAAGAACATGGTCCAGATGGTCTACGGCACCCCCAAGGCCTGCTCTCTTTTCTATGCTTTGAAGATCATGGGATACAATGCCACCGTCCTGGACGGCTCAGGGTGGTCCAAGTCCAATTGGGCTGTGAGCAACGTGAAGTAGATACTACGTGAAAGATATGTGAAAGGATGTTAGGAAGCCAAAGGCAAACCAGGGAGCGGCTAAGCAGGGGGCTTTGGGCTTAATGACCCCTCTTTTCTAAAATCATTTACTTACGATTTGCTGAGCAGGGAATGGACAGCCGATCTTATAGACTCCCTGGAGATGAAGCTCGGAGACCATCCCAGCTTTTCCAGAGACTCTATGGATAGGAGCATAGTCTTGACATCGCCCTTCCATCCCCTGCCATCCAGGCCTCCTGTGTACCTGTACTTCACTCCTGAAAGCCCCATGCTCTCTGCCACGATTTCGGCGATCTCAGTCACATCGATGGTGTCCCTGGACCCTACATTGAAGATGTTGACTTGCTCCGAGGAATTCTCTACACAGTAGATCATGGCGCTCACGCAGTCCTTCACCTCCAGGTAGGATTTGCGCTGCTTTCCCGACCCCAGTATCTCCATATCCTTCGGATTCGACTGAAGCTTTCTTATAAAATCTACCAGAACGCCGTGGGTCCCCCTATCCCCCACGATGTTGGCAAAGCGGTAGATCCAGGACTGCATATCGAAAGTGTGGCAGTAAGAAGATATGAGGGCCTCGCAGGCCAGCTTGGAGGCGCCGTAAAGGGATATGGGCTTTAGGGGGCCATAGTTCTCGGGGGTGGGCACGATGGAGGCCTCGCCATAGATGGTAGAGGTGGAGGTGAAGGCGATCCTTTTTACACCCTTGATGCGCATGGCCTCCAGGAGGTTATGGGTTGCCAGGATGTTCTGGTCAAGGTGTACGCTGGTGTTTTCTGCCCCAAGCTTGACATCGGGGTTGGCCGCCAGGTGAAAGACGACATCTGCGCCCTCCACGATGCCCATCAAGCCTTCCATATCCAGGAGATCGCCTTGGACGACGCGAAAATGCGGGTTATCCATCTGCTTAGCCAGGTACTCCATCTTTCCCGAGGAGAAGTTATCAAATACAGCCACATCGTTTCCGGATGCCAGGGCATCGGCCAGGTGGCTTCCTATAAACCCGGCGCCACCGGTGATAACTATAGACTTGTCTTTCAACATCCATCGGGTGATGGGGCGGCGTGGGGATAAATATTGCTATGAAGCCATACCACCTCATTATTGAGGATTGGCCTTTCACGAGACATCCGTGGTCCATCGGAGTTTCCAAAATATCTGTGATAGTTGAGGATTAATAGTTGGAGCTTGAGGCACTGATTAATACATGCCCTCCATAGAGGATGCCCTGGATATAGTTATAAGGCATCGCCGGCCTTACCATGCGATGAACCTGGCCTACTACGGCTTGATAATAATAAGCGCACTTTACACCTTTTTAAACCCTGCCATCAAGCAGAACCTTAATGGGATGGTGATACAGGCTTTCACTATAGGTCCCCTATCTTCGGTAGGAACTGCATATAGCAGCGGCCAAGTGCCGGATGCCTCTATCCTGACATTCCTGGTGAACTTGGCCCTGGGGAGTTTTATGGGTATAACCCTTCCCTCCTTGAGTATACCATTCCCCGGCATCCTGATGGGAGCCTATAGGGCGGTCCTCTGGGGCATCCTCTTCTCTCCTGCGCATTTCGAGGCCTATTTAGTTCCCCATTACCTGATTCTCTTCCTGGTGGGCCAGGGATATGTCCTGGCCATGCTCGGCGCTTATATCCTGGGGAGATCTTTCCTGCGACAGGTAAAAAGATGCATTTGGAGCTTTTATAAAGACCGGATCAAGATAACCCTAACCTATAGGGTATTTCTTAGGCCTGATACGGTATCTTTAATTAACAAGATGTACTTACTCCACAAGTGAGGTAAGATTGGGATTTAATCCTGAGTCGAATTGCCCTTTAAATTATCATTCATATCATCCCTGTAATCCCTGTGACGGCGCCGTGATCATCATCCTCAGTGGTTCCACGATCGTTTAAAACAGAAGTGGGTATAGTGAGCGCTCCCCTAGATTGGCCCGTGGTAACGGTCTGAACGGCCCGGCCCAGCGACTTTAGGGGAAACTGCGCCTCATGAGAGTGGGTCGATTTCCACGTTCATTTCCCTGAGCCCACCCTTCAGCTTCGACCCTCCTAAGGTGGTCATAAGCCATAATGATAACAATGTCGATAGCTATAACCCTGCAGTGGTGGGAGTCGTCTACGACGTGGGCAACGCAGATTTCCACATATCGGCCAGGAGCACGGATATCAAAGATGGCAAGGCTGGCTTTTCCTGGGCTATCTTTCTGGAGTTGCCGGCCCCTTATGTTTGCCAGACGAAGGTGAGGGCATCGACGAGCGTTGTTCCAGCCAAAACATTCAGCCATGACGGATTTGATGGAGTCTGGCAGTCCACCGAGGTAAGGTTTCCAGATTCCTTCGACACGACTCCGGTTATACTGGCAGCAGCGAGTAATCTCAATGCCAATGTTCACAAAACCGCAGCCGTAAACATGGTCAGGGGTATCACCAAGGACGGCTTCGTCATGGCAGCCAGAAACTCGGATTGCCAGGGCGGAAGCTGCGGCTTTGGCTATCTGGCCCTAGCGTTTATGGCTGTTGCCGAGTCCAAACTATACCTGGGCACAGGCTGGGTATCTCAGAAAAAGTTCGAGAAGGACTGCGATTCAGGGGACTGACAGACCTGGGACATAACCGTCCCGTCCACCAGCCATTCCCAGGGCTGTCCCCGTTGAAATTGTCCAGAACACCACAGAGCAGGGATTCCGACTGGGTGCCAGGAGTCCAGGCAGCAACGACGTCTATGATGAGTTCTACTGGGTAGCCCTCGGGCAATCTATCCTAACATGAAATAGAGTTATGTGAATTGCGGATCGATGTAAAGGCCTTCGGCATGATCTGCATCCTCGGGTTGGCCTGAGGTATCTTGGAAGGGGTAGTGATCTGTGCCATGTTCGCAAAGCTATACAACATCCTCCTCATGTACACGATGAAGAAAGAGGAAAAAGGTGACCTATCGACGAGGATTATGAGCCTTGTTAAAGGCCTCATGGCCAGATAGCCTTTTGCATCCTGACCACTCTTCCTCAAAATTCCTTCGACCTACTACAATATTTATTCTAATATTCTTCAATCGCCATGCTCTTTTGGATAAAACAATCACTTTGCTCTAAGATAGAGAGGCCCTTAACACAACATTTTTATGTTCAGTGTATGCGTTAACATCAGGAACGCTATGGAAAAAATAATTTCAATGAAGGGGGCCCTGATACTTCTCTTGGCGTTGATTGCAGTCTCATCCGCTAGCTGGGCTGAGGATGGCAGTAGGCTTAAGCTGGCCACCACCACCAGCCTTTACGATACTAAACTTCTGGATACTATGGATCAGAAGTTCCGGGATGAGTGTGGCGTAAGGGTGGACTCGGTCTCGGGTGGGACGGGGATTGCTATTCAGTACGGCGAGCGCGGCGACGTGGACCTGATAATCATCCACGATAAGGCCAGAGAGCTTAAGTTCATCAATGACGGTCAGGGCTTGCAGAGAAGGTGCTTTGCATACAACTACTTCTACATCGTTAGTCCTAAGGACGATCCGGCAGGCGTCGTAGGCCTCAATGCCACCCAGGCCTTCGCCAAGATAAGAGAAGAAGGTCTGAAGAACCCAGACAAGGTGAAGTTCGTATCCAGGGGCGATAAATCAGGGACCCATACCAAGGAGCAGTCCCTCTGGAAGGGCGCAGGCTTCAACTACTCATCCATCAACAACTCCGCTAACCGCTGGTACCTTGAGGCAGGAACAGGAATGGGAGCCACTCTGGTCATGGCCAATGAGAAGTCGGCTTACACGCTGACCGATATGTCCACCTTCATGGCCTACAAGGGCAATTTGAGCCTGGTCCCCCTGATCCAGGGAGGAAATGATCTCCTGAACGTCTATGTTGCCATAGCCGTGAACCCTGACAAGCACCCTGGGGTCAGCTACACTTTAGCCAATAAGTTCATCAACTTTTTGGTTTCGGATGAAGGCCAGGCGCTCATAGCCAACTTTGGCAGGGAGAAGTACGGACAGCCTCTCTTCTTCGCTGCCAGAGGAAATTGCACCAAGATAGGGTGCTCAGAGGGTGAGTGCACATTGTTGACCAATGTCTCTTGTAGTGATGCCAATAGTGCTACCGCAGCCTGAGATGCGTTGAGGGAATTAATAAAACAGGAGAGGAGGTTTGAACGAGATCCTGGCGTGTCTAGTTAGAGCCATAGAGCTGATAGTCACCTTGAATCCTGAGGTCTTGGGGGTGACCTCCTTGACTCTCACCATCTCCATCTTCACGACGTTTCTGGGAGCTCTAATAAACCTGCCTTTAGGCGGCCTCATTTACTTCAGGAGCTTTAGAGGCAAGGGCCTTTTCATTCACCTGATACGGACGCTCTACAGCATTCCTACGGTCGTTGTGGGCCTCCTCATCTTTCTACTCATATCCAGGTCGGGGCCCTTGGGCTTTCTTGGGCTCATGTTCACTCCTGGAGGGATGATCCTGGGACAGACGGTACTTGTAACCCCCATCCTGATGAGCCTAACCATCTCTGCCCTGGAAGGGGTGAGCCGCCAGGTTAGGGAGACCGCCATATCTCTTGGTGCCAATGAGTACCAGGCCATCATGACGGTCGTAAAAGAGGCCAGGCAGGCCATTCTGGCCGCGGTGCTCCTGGGCTTTGGCAGGGCCATATCTGAGGTCGGCGTGGCCATGATGATAGGCGGAAACATCCGCGGTTACACACGGGTGCTCACCACGGCCATCGCCCTCAACACCTCCATGGGCGACATAGAGCTGTCCCTGGCCCTGGGGATAATATTGATATCTTTATCTCTGATAGTTAACCTTCTGTTGGGATTACTCCTGGTGGGCATCAAGGGTCAGGGCGGGATTATGGGACCCAAGGTGAGGTGATGTGCTAACTTGGCGCTCTTAATGGTCCAGGGACTTGGCAAGGATTACGACGGGTCAGAGGTCTTGAAGGATGTGAGCCTGTCAGTGGACAGAGGCGAGGTCCTGGGCCTGGTGGGGCCTACAGGCGCCGGAAAGACCACCCTACTGAGGTTGATAAATCTCCTGGAGAGACCCACAGCAGGGAGCATCACCTTTGGGGGGCTGAAACTTACAGAGTGCTCGGACGCGGAGAAGGTGGCGATACGGAGAAGGATGGCCATGGTCTTCCAGAAACCCGTCATGTTCTCCTACAGCGTCTACTACAATGTCTCCTACGGCCTAAAGATCAGGGGCATCAAGGATAAATGTGAAGTTGAGGCGGTTCTCAAGGAAGTAGGGCTTGGTAGCTATGCCCATAGGGAGGCTACCACCCTATCAGGTGGAGAGGCCCAGAGGGTGGCCCTGGCCAGGGCGATCATCACCAAGCCCGAGCTCCTGCTCCTGGATGAGCCCACCGCCAACTTAGACCCAAAGATGGCTAAGATCATAGGAGACCTCATCCTGCGCCAGGCAGATGGGGGAGCGGCGGTGATCCTGGCCACCCACGACATGGGCCTATGCCTCAGGCTCTCGGATAGAACGGTAGTGCTAGTGAACGGCAGGTTATTGGCCACCGGAAGAGCAGAGGAGGTCCTAGGATTATGAAATGGTCCAACCCCACTGGTTTCAAGGTGATGGAGCCTTGGTAAGAAAATCGGATGTGGAGGAGGAGCGGGAGGATAGCTGCCTTCTAACAGATAGGCAGATAGAAGTCTTAAGGCTCAGATTTCAGGGCCTGTCTCAGCAGGAGGTAGCTGAGACCCTGGGCACCACCAGGTCCAATGTGAGCATCCTGGAGAAGAGGGCTCACCAGAACGTATCCCGAGCTAAAAGAACCCTGGAGAGGTGGAAGGAGATCCGGGCACCCATCTCCCTCAAGATTCCTGCCGGCACCGACGTCTTCGATGTTCCCTCCATTATCTTCAAGGCCGCCGATGAGAGAGCTATACAGCTTCCTGTAAACTCCCTGGAGGTCATAGATCAGCTCAGGACGAAGGCCCCCAAGCTCTTCAAGAAAAGAGCCCTGTCGGAGGATGTGCAGATATATGTCACCGGGAGCGGGGAGCTGATGGCCGAGGATTTAAAGAGCGATTAGCTTTGCTGAGCAGCTTTTACTGAACGATCTTTTACCGAAGACGCTTAAGCCCGAATAGCTTTTTGCTGAATAGTTTCATTAATCTATTAACTGTGAGCGCATCCTATACCCTGGATCTCCTGGGAAGATCCCTGGAGTTCTCCGTACAAGTCCTAGTGACCATCTCTGTGGGCCTCTTTGGAGCCAGCCTCCTGGTTGAGCTCGGGGTCCTTCAGAAGCTATCAGCTCTATCTAGGCCATTAATTTCCTTAGCTTACCTGCCTGAGATCTGTGCCTCCTCATTTCTAGTCTCCATGGGATCGACTGTGGCAGCCAACGGCATGGTGGCTAGGTTCTACGAGGACAACATCATAGACGACCGCGAGGTCTTCCTCAGCGCCGCTGTCAACAGCATCCCCGCTTATATTAGGGAGATCTTCACCTACCAGATCCCTGTGGTGGTTCCGGCCCTGGGGCTCTCCACGGGCCTCCTCTATGCCTCGGTCTTCATAGTCACTGCCCTGGTAAAGATCGCCCTGATAGTGCTCCTGGGAAGGGCATTTCTGAAGAGGCGATCTTACGAAATGGATTCTTTTCAGGCCCGGGAAGGGGTCTCCCTAGTCCACGCCGCAGCTAAAGCCTTCAGACGCCAGATAAAGACTTTCGTCAGGATATCCCTGGTGTATATAGCCGCCACAACGCTCATATTCTATCTCAGGGATCGCGGGGCCTTCGACTCCATGAGCATCCTTCCTCTGGCGGAGGCTTTCAGGATACCTTCCGATAGCTTTATACCTCTTACCACTTACGTGGTGAGCCCGGTACTGGGAATGTCCATGCTCGGGCCCTTGATCAGAGGAGGCAGCTTATCTGAGGCCCAGGCCATGGTGGTATTGATGCTCGGAAGCATGTTCATGCTGCCGGTCTTTGCCTTGAGATCCATGGTGCCGAACTATACAGCTCTCTTTGGACCTAGGCTTGGATTGTCAATTGTGGCCTTTTCTACGGGGATAAGCGTCCTTGTCAGGTTTGTTTTTTTGCTGGCTTTTCTGAGGATAACTTAGCGGAAAATATCTGCTATATTTGCTATATATAAAATACGTCAGTCAGCTCAACTAGACAATGGGAATTTAAGAATTATCATACAATTTGAGAAAAAGTCGCCTTTCTTCCGATTATCGCTCAAATAATTAGATATAGCCATGATACATCTTTACTATTTAGGGATGAATTAAGCACCTATGTTTGATTAACACCTGATTTCCCATATAATAGAAACTGCCTTGTAAGACGGCCAGTGATGACCTGAGCCGCCTGCCACTCAAAAGAACGAAGTAAATCCACCTACAGAAGGAGAGTATTATGAGTGTTATCAAGACTTTCGATGAAAGAGAAGGGCACATAGCGGAAAAATGTGACTGCGGGCCCATGTCCCTCTCCTGCGGGGATGAGAGCCTGGCCGGCGCAGTCCGCCAGAGAGCGTACGTCTACTCCGGGGCTCGGATCGTCTTAAATCCCATGACCGATGTCCTTCACCTGGTGCACGGGCCCATAGGCTGTGCCAGCTACACCTGGGACATACGGGGGAACACAACTTCAGGTCCAACCCTTTACAAGAACAGCTTCTCTACGAATATGAAAGAGACGGATATAATCTTTGGAGGAGAGATGAAGCTGGCAGTCTGCATCAGAGCGCTTGAGGATCAGTATCATCCTCCTCCATCTTCGTCTATTCGGCCTGCATCGTGGGAATCATTGGAGACGATCTTCCCGCCGTCTGCAGGGCTTCCTCCAAGGAGCTTGGGATACCCGTCATGCCTATCATGTCCGAGGGCTCTAAGGGAAATAAGAGCGATGGATATAAAGCGGCCTGTTGTGCCCTCTTAGAGCTGATAGGTACTAGGGAATTACAAGCCCAAGCGCCCTTATACCATAAACCTTCTGGGAGAATACATTATGACAGGGGACCTCTGGCCTATAAAGCCCCTCTTTGAGGAGATGGGAATCGAGGTGATCTCCACCCTAACAGGAGATGAAAGGGTGGAAGCGGCGCAGCGGGTTCACCTCGCCCGCTTGGACCTAGTGCAGTGCAACGGTTCCGTTACTCATCTAGCCAAGGTGCTGGAGGAGATGTACGGCACTCCCTATCGTCGGATCAGCTTCTTTGGTCTCGAGAATATGTGCCTGGCCTTGAGATCTTCAGCCGAGTTCTTCGGCATCCAAAAGACGGCTGAAGAGATAATCCTCAGGGAGACGGCCATGGTGAGGCAGGAGATAGAAAAGTACCGCTCCATGGTCGATGGCAGGAGGGCTGCCACCTACATGGGCGGGGCGGCCAAGGCCATAGCCCTGGTTAGGGCCTCCGAGGAGCTGGGCATGGATGTGGTGATCATAGGCACTCGGACCGAAGATGCCAAGGATTACCGCAATATCAGCTAGTATAGTCAAAGATGAAACCGTGATCGTGGATGATGCCAGCCCCCTGGAGCGTAAGGAGCTTCTACTAAAACATGAAGCGGACCTTATGGCCGCTGGAGTCAAAGAGATGTTTTTAGCTTATAAGCTTGGGATCGCCTTCTGTAATTTCAATCACGACAGGACGGTGAGCTTTGAGGGCTTTGATGGTATGGTCAACTTTGCTCAGGAACTGGATGGGAGCATCAACCATCCCGTCTGGAAACTGCCCTTACACAGGGGTGATAAAAATAAGGTGCCCTCTAGACAGCGCCACTTCCAATGCCGTTCCTTCGGCTATATTTTTGAGAAGCAGCCCTGTGCCAGCGGCAAACATGGCCCGGATATGCGTTGTCCATCATGCGGCGGGCGGCTGACGAGGATTGATTCTAACCCTTGCCAGAGGGCATGTAGCCCCGAGCAGTGTAAGGCTTGTGGGATGTGTGAAGAATAATGTATTGAGGAATAATGCGATATGTGCGATAGCTTAGCGCCGACGATGCATAAAGTAATAATGTTGCGCCTGCGCGCCCAGACTGATTACTCTGAGAGGAACGTCTTTTGGTGAAGTTTCTGGGGAACTGAGAGTGCTTGGGCCAACCAATAACATCCTCGGAAGCACCGTCAAGGAGATCTCTCAATCCTATGATGAAGAACGATAGCCAAGCGGGTGTGATGATCCTGGAAAAGGAATACTCTAACATCATTCTCTCGGGCATGGAGAAGTTGCAGAAAAAGGGCATATCGATCACTACCCTTCCTCCAAGTCCAGATTCATCTTTACATGGCCGCAATGTTCGGCGATCTCCTCAATCAGCATCAGGATGTTGGCATTCAGAGGTACGATCTTTGATGAGTACTTCCTGGCCTGGGGCTTTAACGCGGGTCGGATAAGAAAGCGAAACTTTTATCACCAATAATCGAACCTGTTTTGCGATGATCCATTTCAGGCTCATCTCCATTTGTATGGCGGTCCTTTTCCTGGCCTCGATACCTTTAGGCTCAGCCGACGGCAGAAGCGTCGATGATCTGGTAGGAGTATTCTCCATAGAAAAGACCATAAAAATTAGTAGTAGCAGCGCCTGCTTCAACTCCCAAGGCAATTCTAATCTTGAGGGCCCTATTAGCTACCCCGCCTTATCCTCGGATTCACAGCCGCCCAACCTCCTGGGCTTCGATCTAGAGCCCAAGGTGGTCGATACCAGCACCTCATCCCAGAACATCACCCTGACGGCAAGGGTGGTAGATGATTGGTCGGGCCTGAGGGCGGAGGGCGGTGATGGTAGCGATAAGGTCTCAAAGGTAACTTTCGTGAGCCCAACTGGATCTCATAGGGCGGTGGCCACCATCAATCCCTCGGATCTGATCTCGTGTGATGATCTGGATGGAGTCTACCGGGCCAGCATTACCCTTCCTCAGGGCAGCGAGAAAGGCGCCTGGATGCTGGAAAGCCTCAACCTGACTGACAGGGGCGGTAATGTCAGGACCTTTAGAAGAGATGACCTGATAAGTGAAGGCTTTCCAGCTGAGTTTCTGGTTAACTAGGACCAGTTAAGCCCCCTCGCCCACTAGCTGCACCACGATCTTCCTCGTTCTTGGCCTGTTGTCCATTTCCAGAAAGACGATCTGTTGCCATGTTCCGAGCATTAGCTCCCTCTCTAAGAAGGGAATGCTGAGGCTCGGCCCCAGCAGGGATGCGCGGATGTGGGAGTAGCCATTACCATCTCCCCACCTCTGATCGTGGGCATAATCGATATCTATCGGTGCCAGCCGCTCCAGAGCCTTCTTTATATCCTCCACCAATCCCGGCTCGAACTCTATGGTGGTGACGGCCCCGGTGACTCCTGGAACGAAGATGATAGCTGCGCCGTTTACCAGGCCTGATTCTCTCACGGCTTCAGATACTCCCTCTGTCACATCCACCACACCTCCGATGCTGGTTTGGAATTCCAGGTACTTGATCAATATCAAGAGAAGGCCTCCTTAGGCGTCAATTTTATCAAAAAGTTATTTATCGGTGGCAAGGAGATGATCCTTTTGGTGGGGCGATGGCCGTAAGAAACTATTACTTCGCGGTAAGGCGACTCCTGATAATAGTCTTCTTCCTGAACCTGGCCGTCTCCCTGGCCAAGGGGATCTACGGCTTTAAAACGGGTTCCTTGAGCATGCTTTCCGACGGCATCCACTCCCTCTTCGACAGCAGCTCCAATATAATAGGCCTGATTGGCATTGGCCTTGCATCCAGGCCTCCGGATAAGGAGCACCCGTACGGCCACGCCAAGTTCGAGACCTTTGCATCGGTGGGCATAGCCGTCCTCCTCTTTGCCACCTGCATAGAGATCTTTAGGGAAGCCATAAGCAGATTCTTCTCTCCATCGGTTCCTGACATCACCGCCGTAAGCTTCGTCATCATGGGCATAACAATGGCCGTCAACACCCTGGTATCCTTCTACGAGTACATCCTGGGAAAGCGCCTCAAGAGCAGCATTCTGATCGCAGACTCCATGCACACCAGGAGCGATATATACGTCTCAGTAGGTGTAATTCTGGGATTCGTGGCGGTCATGGCCGGCTATCCTCTGGCTGATCCTATCATCGCCCTGATCATAGTGGGGCTCATAGTTCTCACAGGGATTGAGATCATGAAGGAGAGCTCACAGGTTCTTCTGGATAGAGCCCTGGTGGAAGAGAGCATAGTCAGATTGTCTGCGGACTCGGTTCCGGGCGTGTGCACCAGCCACATGGTTAGGACCAGGGGTTCTCCCGGAGAGATCTACGTCGACCTCCACATAGGTGTGGATCCGACCATCTCCATAGCGGAGGCCCACAGGATCGGCCTTGAGGTGGAGGCCAAAATAAAAAGGTCGATAAACGGAGTGAAGGATGTGGTGGTGCACGTGGAGCCCAGGGAGAGTTGCAAGGCAAACGTGGGCCTTGGCGAGTTGGAGGACGATGACCGCGTTTGAGATCCATCTGCCCTGGGGGCAGATGTTCTTTAAAAGGCGGATAGTTAGGATGACTAGGGGAGACGCCCATTTAGTTCATTTCCTTTTCCTGAGGTAGATAGCATTGAGATCTGACGTTAATATGTCCGTATCCGAGGCCGGGAGCCCCAATGCCAGGTCCCTGGCCATCAAGCTCTTTGTTAAGGGAGAGCTGATAACAACCAAGAGCCTCTCGCCTGTGGAGTCCCTGGAGGCGGTAGAGGTGTCTAGGCAGTACGCCGCCCTATTCGATAAGGGCTGCAGCACCGGAGCTGCTAAAGATTACACGGATCTCCTGGGCGCCACCCTCTTCCGCCTATGGTTTGAGGATTCCTGGAGCCTGGTACCACAGGAGGGAGCCAGGTTGGTGGTGTCTTCGGATATCCCTGAGATCCTGAGCACTCCATGGGAGATCGTGCGCCTGCCTGAGGGCATTTCTTTAGGAACTGACCCCAGATTTCACATTCGCAGGCAGCCATCGGTCTCAGATTTCCTTCCCAGGTTCGAGGGAGATCTGCCTCCGGGACCCTTGAGGGTTCTTTTTGCCACCTGCGATCTCCTGAGCTTCGACGACGAGCTGAGATCCATGATGGAGTCCCTGGAGGGCTCCCAGGTGATCTTCGAGGTTTGCGATACAGGCACCTTAGAGGAGCTGAGAACGAGCGTCGAGCAGTTCAAGCCTCACCTGGTCCACATCTCAGGCCAGGCGACGGTCAAAGGTGGCATCCCTCAGTTTACCTTTGAAGGGGAGAGCGGCGGCCAAGATCTTCATCCGCCATCAGACATCTCTAAAGCCTTGAAAGGCGTTCAGTGCACCCTTTTGAGCGGCTGCCAGGCCAAAACTCCCTGGGCTTTGGGGGCCGTGGCCAGAAGCCTGGTTCCTGAGATACCATTAGCCCTGAGCTGGAACGCCTCCTCGGCTGATTTCTCCAGGCTCCTCTACCCGGCCTTGGCCACCGGCCAGGCCCTGGATGATGCTCTCTCTTTAGCCAGGATCGGCGTCTCTAAAATTTGTGGCGAGACTGACAGGACATGTCCCATGCCCTTTCTGTACACGGCTAGTGATCAGCTCCACATCTTCGACCCCACAAAGCAGGCTGAGGTGCCATATAATGCCTCCAGGGAGCAGATGTCTCTTCCAGGTATGTCCGCGGGTTACGCCGAGAGCTTCGTCGACAGGAGAAGAGAGATTCAGCGTTTCATGACCGCCCTCCGGGAGGGGGCCATCACGTCCCTCATCATCACTGGACGGGATGGGTCGGGAAAGACAGCACTGGCAGCCAGGATCTCAGAGCGTCTATCAGCCCTTGGATACTCAACAGTCGCCCTTTATAGCTGCCGTCATAATCCCATCACCGCTGCCAGAGTCCTAGATACCTTGAGCCGCGCCCTAGCCAGGCATTCAGGCGCCAGAAGCCTCAAGGATCCCAGAGTTTCAGTCACGGAACGGTTATCTACGGCAGCGTCCCTCCTTGGCCAGGGCAAGTACCTTCTGGTGCTGGATGGCCTGAGCCTCGATGCCGTGGGTAAGATCCAAGACAGAGAACTGGCGGCTTTCTGCCTCCGGGTGATGGACAATTCAGGGTCTTCCAGGCTGATAGCCACGGGCACATCCCTTCCTGCGGATGCAGCAGTCATCTCATCGAGAGCCAGGGAAGTAACTCTGGGTTGGCTTCCTGAGTCGGCCTCTATAAAGTTCCTCTTGGAGGACGGGAAGGTCGTACAGAGGTATAGATCAGGGGATCTTCCATTCAGCCTTCTCAGGGAGATCTATCGTGCCGAGGGCGGCATGCCTGCCTGTCTTTCCCAGATCCGTTGCATTTTAAGAACCCTGACCCCGGAAAAACTTCGCCCTGAAAACATCTGCGGAGACGCCCTGGTCGATCTTCACATGTCTTTGAGCCCTGAGTCCAGGACCATGCTGAGCAAGGCTGCGATCTACGATATTGCCGTGAGCCTGTCTGGAATCAGGGCGACGGCTGGGGAAAGAGCATTGGATCACCTAGGCGAATGGAAAGAGGTATCCTTGGCTTGGAGCCTTCCAGGAGATCTATGGGCTTTTCCCTTCCATGGATGGCTCTCCTCCCGCCTGGGAGACGACGATGCAAGAGAGGCCCACAGGGCTGCGGGGGCCTTCCTGGAGGACCTGGCCAAGAGTGACCTATCGAGTGAGATTGGTCTCTCTAGGCTGGATTGCTCCATGGAGGCCAGAGGCCAGTACCTAGAAGGCAGTGATTTAGAGAAGGCCAGGGCGGTGACGGCTTACATCAGCGGTTACCTGGAGAGGCTCGGCCTCTTCTCAGAGGTGGCTAGGCTCAATGAAGAGCTTCTGGCCAGAGAAGACCACCCGGCCACCATGACCTGGCTAGGCAGGGCTTATGCAGGCTTAGGGAACTATCCATCTGCCAGACAGTGGTACCAGAAAGCTATGGAAGCAGGTCCAGAGGCGTCCTCGTGCATGAGCCTAGCATCCCTCCAGGTTAAGGAAGGAGATTATGCCGGCGCCAGGGCCAACTTCTCCCGGGCTGAGGAGCTCTGTAGAGCTTCCGAGGACCTGAGAGGCCAGGCCTCGGCCCTCCACGCTCTTGCCTCCGTGGACATGGCCCAGGGAAATAACGATGCAGCACACCAGGAGCTCCTACAGGTGATAGATCTTCAGAGGAGGGCAAGAGATCTCAGGGGAGAGACTGCGACATTGCAGAACCTGGCCGCTCTGGATCTTCGCCAAGGTAACTATGGATCTGCCATGGAGTCCTTGGGGGCATCATTGAAGCTCGCTCAGGCATCTGGGGACAGGGCTGAGGAGGCGGCCGTCCTCTACAACATGGCCTCGGTTGACTTCGGGAAGGGGGAACACGATAAGGCCCGCGGTGAGTATCTCAAGTCCCTGGAGATAAAGAGGGATTTAGGGGATAGATCGGATGAAGCTGTTATCCTCTACAGGATGGCCGCCCTTGATTCCCAGGCAGGAAACCTGGACTCTGCGGTGGAGGAGTTCATTAAGGCCCTGGGGATATACCAGCAGCTCGGGGACAAGAGCGGCGAGGCAGGGGCCTTCTTCCAGCTCGGGGCTTTGGCTGTGCAAAAGAACAGGATCCTTGAGGGCCTCAGGCTGATAGTCTTAAGCTCAGTGATCCTCAGGTCCGAGGGTAGCCCCGACGTGAATCAGGTGGATCCCCTGATAGACGGCCTGGCAACCAGGCTCAACCTATCCCAGGCCCAGTTTGTTCAGATGATAAGAGAAGTGACAGCATTTTATAGACGGGACGGAGGTAAGGGCCTTCTGGCAGCGGCCTTAGGCCCTTCATAGCTTTTACCTATCTATCCTCTGCGCTCCTATCTTCCGCTTTCTTCTTCTCTACTTCTTTATCTTCTTGGCTTCCTCTGATGAAGGCCTCAGCAGGAAGACTACCCTTATAAATGTGTGATGTCAATAATAGTATATTGGTTGCCGTGTGGAGGCTTTCAAATTGGTGGAATACGATATCAAAGAGGGCATCCAGCCATTTTTAGTAGAGCTTGTTCCCAAGCCCGGAGTGCGCCAGCTGAGCATCTCAGCCCTGAGCAGGAAGGATATGGAGCTAGAATCGGCCGAGGCCATTGATAACGCCATGAAGGCCATACAGACCATGGCTCGGAGGATCTCCGCTTCCATGAACGATCTGGAAACTGAGAGCCAGCCTTCCAGGGTTGAGGTCCAGTTTGGCTTGAAGCTAAATACCGAGGGCGGGGCCCTAGTGTCCAAGAACGATGAAGAGGCTACCCTCAAGGTCAAGCTGATTTTGTCCAGGTCAGCAGCCCCCCCAGACCCCGGGAAGGTCTAAAATAATAGTTGGCCCGATAACCCCTGCCACCCATGAATATCTCCTACTACAGCACCAATGGCCGGGCCGAGAGAGTTGATTTTCGAAGGGCTCTCCTGGCGGGCCAGGCCCCAGACAAGGGGCTCTACATGCCCGAGGAGATCCCCCTCCTTTCAGGGGAGGAGATCCTCAGGTTCCCAGGGATGAGCTATCCAGAGATCGCCTACAGTGTCCTCAGGCATTACCTGGAGGACCTGATACCCAAAGGCGATCTGAAGGACCTCCTAGAGGATGCCTACAACTATGACATTCCTGTGGAAAAGGTCTATGATGGCAAATACGTTGTCAGGCTGGACAGGGGCCCCACTTGCTCCTTCAAGGACTTCGCTGCCAGGCTCATGGGAAGGTTGATACAGTACTTCCTGCGCCAGGAAGGCAGGAGGATCGCCATCCTCACGGCCACCTCGGGGGATACCGGCTCAGCCGTGGCCCAGGCCTTCTATGGCCTTGACAACATAGATGTGGTGGTGCTCTTCCCAAGAAAGGAGGTGACAGAGAGGCAGAGGAGGCAGATGACGACCCTTGGCAAGAACGTCCACGCCACGGCCGTGGATGGCAAGTTCGACGATTGCCAGGCACTGGTCAAGCAAGCCTTTGCTGATCCGGACTTAAGGAATTTGAGTCTCTCTTCGGCCAACTCCATAAACATAGGGAGGCTGCTGCCCCAGGCTGTATACTATTTCTATGCCTTCTCCAGGGCATCCTCAGGGGATGAAGCAGTCATCTCTGTGCCCAGCGGCAACTTCGGAGATATTATGGGCGGACTCATAGCCATGAGGATGGGCCTTCCGGTGAGGAAGTTCATAGCCGCTACCAACGAAAATGACGAGTTCCCCAGGTTTATGGAAACTGGAGAGTACAGTCCCATACGCCCGAGCAAAAATTGCATCTCCAATGCCATGAACGTAGGCCACCCGAGCAACCTGGCCAGGGTCTTTGCCCTCTATGGCGGGGAGATGGATGAGACTGGTGTCGTGAGGAAGCAGCCTGATATCTCTGCCATGAGGCGTGATATCTTCGCCGTGTCCATATCCGATGAAGAAACCAGGCAGACCATTAAAGATATCTATCGCGATCACGGCGTCATCCTGGAGCCCCACGGCGCCGTGGGCTGGGCGGGGCTAGCCAGATACCTCAAGGAGACCGATGACTGGAGCCCCTGCTTCTCCCTAGAGACTGCAGACCCTGCCAAGTTCCCCGACGAGATCATAAGTCTCATAGGCGTCAATCCCAATGTTCCGGAGGTCATGTCCAAGCTGGACTGCCTGGAGGAGCGTTACGATGGACTAGAAGGATCCTACACTGCCCTGAAGAGCTATCTGATCAGGGTCTTACCAAGGGTCTAACGTCTTGAGCAGGTGATATCTAGGTGGAGCGCTCTGGGAGGGTTATGCATCGGGATGACGTAGATATTGTCTTTGACGATATAGGCAGCTATCCATTGCCTAAAGGGTTAAGGCTGGAAGGCCTTAGTCAGGATCAATACCTGGGCCTGGTGAGGGACGCCCTGGCTCAGAAGGCCTCCGCGGGCGTTGTCGTTCCCACTTATCCCCAGTTCAGGGATATGATAAAGATGTTCATGGACCCTATCCTTGACCCCGATAGGTCTGAGAGCCCTTACCTTGTGAGTAAAGAGTTCGCGAAGATACCTGAGCTGGAGGTGGCAGAGGCCATGGACCTAAAAAATCTTAGGGCCTGCATAACCGGTCCTGTAGAACTTTACCTCTCGGTCTTCGGCTCTACAACATATACCGATATCCTCTTCCTCCTGGCAGAGAGCGTGGCCAGGTTTGCCGAAAACGCCCTGGCCTTCGGGAAGGTCAAGGTTGTATCCCTGGATGAACCAAGCCTAGGCATAAGCCCGAGCGTTGCCTTCAGCGAAGACGACATCCTCCGGGCTCTGGAGATTGCAAGCAAGCCCTGCCATGATGCCTTGTGCGAGGTCCACCTCCACTCCGCCCTCTATGCTGAGCCCTGCTGCCACGTCGAGGGAATCAACGTTGTGGGCATAGAATCGGCGGCCAACCCCGATTACCTGAAGCTGGTAGATAGAAAGGTCCTTGAGGAGACGGATACCTATCTTAGGGCGGGCATTGCCAGGACCGACATCCTCTCCATGGCAGCCAAGCTCAACGACCGCTTGGGGATAAACCTCTGGGACGATCCTTCCAGGCTAGAAAAGGAGATCTTAGGGCAGGAATCGCCTGAGGTCATAAAAGGTCGGCTGATCAGGGCCTGGGAGATCTTTGGCGAAAGGCTGAAAGTTGCCGGGCCTGACTGTGGCCTTGGCTCTTGGCCCAGCCAATCGATGGCTCAACGATTACTATCCAACTGCGCCATAGCTATAGCTAGCTTCGTTTAGGATTTACAATAGGCTGAATAAGAATATAAAATCCACCATTTATAAAATGAGGTTTGGATTACCAACATACGGATGGTATAAGATTTATGCTACTGAAGCCTTCCACATATATTCTTCCCGTTTATTCCCATGGATCGTATATCGGATGGCTTTGTACTATCATTACCATTATCTATAAATATTTTAAGAGCATTTCTGACTACCATGAAGCTGAGGGTCGTGAGTTCGAAGAAGGAGATAACAGATCTGGGCCGCAATGAGCAGGTGGTTCACCTGGCGTTCAGGGCCTCCAATATGGACGTCATGAGCCTGGTTCAGTCCTGTCCAAGGCTTAGGGCAGTTCAGATACCTCCTTCTTACCACGAGACCATGTCCAAGGCGGCTCAGCAGTTCCTGGAGATCCAGGGGGTAGAGCTCCTTAAGGGAGACGTTTGGGGCCACAGGAAGGACATAGACGAGTATTACACGGTAAGCGAGAAGGTCGTACGCAGAATCTCTAGCCTCATATCCGAGGGTAACAGCGTTGACGAGACCGTAAAGAGGGTTCAGAGGGAAACCAAGCTCTCAGAGGATCTCATAAGGTACATACTGAAGGAAGAGGTGTTGGCTTAAAGAACGCATTCTGTTGCCATTTATTCTATTACCACTACTATTTTATGGATGGAGGCATATGGCATTTCCATGGACCTTAAGAGCCGTTTACAGGGTTATTTTTCCTCCAAGCTCGAGCGTCTGAGCGCCGATCTGGCATCCAAGCACGGTATGACCAGTGACGAGGCGGAAGACTTGGTCAGGGATTTTCTTAAGGAGGCGCCTATGGGCCTGCCGAGAGGCTGGCGTGGGAGCTATCTCAAGAGGAGAATCCCGTGGTCCTCTTCATTGGAAAGGCCGACTGTGCCGTTTGCCAGAGATCTAAACCGGCCCTTTTAAAGTTTCTCCGCACGCACCAGGAGCTCAAGTTGATAAGCGTCGACTATTCCGACCTCCGGGACCTTCTCTACCATATCCTCCAGGATGGAGAGAAAGGGCCCCTGCCCATGATCTCCATGATCTACAGGGGCTCAGTTAAGGCGATCATCATCAGAGAGTGCATCCACCAGGAGATTTACGAGAGATGCTATAGCTCCCTTGGACCTGGCGGCAGCCAAAATATATATGCCATCTGAGGAGATCAGAGGTCTTGGAGAGAGACATCTTGACCATTATAGTCCTCAACTTCAAGACTTACAAAGAGGCCACGGGCGAAGCCGCCCTGCGCCTGGCCCAGACATGCGACGACGTAGCCAAGGAGTTCTCGGCGGAGATCGCCGTTGCGCCTCAGATAGTTGATATCCACCCTGTGGCAGAGGTCGTGGATATACCCATCTATTCCCAGCACGTGGACGGCGCAGGCTACGGAAGCTTCACCGGCTATGTCACCGCTGCATCCATAAAGGCTGCTGGAGCTACTGGATCTCTTCTCAACCACTCCGAGAGGCGCTTGAAGCTGGCAGACATAGGTGCAGGTATCACCGCCTGCAGGGGTTTTGATTTGAAGACCATTGTCTGCACTAACGATGTGGCCACCACCAGGGCGGCAGCTGCTCTCAAACCCGACTACGTGGCTGTGGAGCCTCCCGAGCTCATTGGAAGCGGCATACCTGTCTCCAAGGCAGATCCTGAGGTTGTAAGGGGATCGGTGGCAGCTGTAAAGAAAATTGAGACTGGCGTTGGCGTTCTATGCGGCGCTGGCATCACCCACGGGGAGGATCTGAAGGCTGCGGTGGGATTGGGGTCTGATGGCGTCTTGCTGGCCTCGGGCATTGTCAAGGCCAAGGATCAGCGCAAAGCTCTAGAGGATCTTATTGGAGGTTTGAGGTGATCTGCGTCAGGATCAGGGTCTCAGGAATGGTCCAGGGAGTCAGCTTCAGATCCTATACCAAGTCCAAGGCTCAGGAGCTTGGAGTCAAGGGCTGGGTCCAGAACCTGCCCGGTGGAGGGCTGGAGGCAGTCCTGGAAGGCGACCGAAAGAAGGTGGGAGAACTCTTAAGCCTCATGAAGACGGGACCAGCAGGCTCCATGGTCTCCGGCATGGAGCTGGCTGAGATCAAGTGCAAGAACTACGAGGACTTCAGGATTCTTTATTGAGGACTTCTTATTGATGAATTCATATTGAGGAGATCTCATGCTTTCTGTTAACAGGTACAAATGCTGCTACTGCGGCGCTTGCGTCAGCGTCTGCCCGACCTGCTCCCTGGAGCTGGTGGAGACATGGATAGAGGTATCCCAGGGGTGCAAGGAGTGCGGCATCTGCACTAAGATCTGCCCTGTGGGGGCCCTGGAGGTCAAAGCGTGAAGTACGATGTTTTGGTGGTAGGCGCAGGGCCGGCAGGATCAATGGCCGCAAAGACGCTAGCAGAGGCTGGCCTTAGTGTCGTAATGCTGGAGAAGCGTCAGGAAATTGGAGATCCTGTCAGATGCGCTGAGGCGGTGAGTAAAAGGGGATTGAAGGATCTGGTCGAGGTGGACCCGCGATGGATAGCTGCTGATCTCAAGGGATCTCGCGTCTTCTCTCCGGATGGCGCCAGTATAGTGCTCTCTGAGGAGCAGTCCGGTGGCAAGACAGGATACGTCCTGGAGAGAAAGATCTTCGATCGTACCCTGGCCATGGAGGCCGCGTGTGCGGGGGCAGAGGTTATGGTCAAGACTAGGGCACAAGGGTTGCTTAAAAGAGATGGCAAGATCTGCGGAGTATCTGCCATACGCTCTGGAGATACCTTCCAGATCGAGGCACCGCTAGTAATAGGTGCAGACGGTATCGAGTCCAAGGTTGGGAGGTGGGCTGGAATTGACACCACCTTGAAGCCCAAGGATATCTCCACCTGCGCCCAGTTTCTGGTGAAAGACGAGAGCATCGATTCGAACTACTGCGAGTTCTACTTCGGAAATAAGATAGCGCCCGGTGCTTATGCCTGGATTTTTCCCAAAGGCGAGAAGGTGGCAAATGTAGGCCTAGGTGTTTTGGGGTCGAGATCATCCGGCATAGGAGAGCCCTTAAGGTTATTACAGGAGTTCATGAAGAGCCATCTGCCCAAAGGCAAAGTTGTGGAGATGGACGTTGGCGGAGTGCCTGTTGCGCCTCAGTTGGAAGCCATGACCACTGATGGTGTCATGCTTGTAGGAGATGCAGCGCATCAGTCTGATCCTCTCACTGGTGGAGGCATAATAACTGGTATGACCGCAGGAGTAATCGCAGGAGAGGTCGCTGCAGATGCAATCTCCAGAGGCGATGTTAAAAGAGCATCCCTTAGGGATTATGAGGATCGGTGGAAGGAACCTAACGGCAATAAGCTTCAGAGGCATTACGATTTAAAGGAGTTCTTCATCGGGCTGACCGATGAGGATCTAAACAATCTCCTCCATTCCCTTACGAATGAGGATACCGTCAAGATGGACCTGAGGGATATGCTGAAATCTCTCTTAAAGCTAAACCCAAAGTTGCTCTGGGGCTTGCGGCATGTGATCTTTTGATTTATTACGGCGTGGTTTTATGCTTGACGCCAACCGATACAAATGCTGCTATTGCGGTGCCTATGTCAGCGTCTGCCCAACCTGCTCCTCCATGGAGCTGATGGAGACATGGATAGAGGTATCTCAGGGGTGCAAGGATTGCAGCGTCTGCACTAAGATCTGCCCTGTGGGGGCCCTGGAGGCCGAGGTGTGAGGTGCGACGTGGTAGTGGTGGGTGCAGGCCCCGGCGGGTCCATGGCTGCCAAGGCAGCGGCCATGGCGGGTCTGGATGTGATAATGCTGGAGAAGCGCCAGGAGATCGGCGACCCCGTTCGTTGTGCTGAAGGGGTCAGCAAGGCTTCTCTCAAAGAGTTCCTGCCCTCCATCGATCCTCGCTGGATTGCCGCTGACGTTAAAGGCGCCAAGCTCTACGCCCCTGACGGGACCTGCCTGACCATGTCCGAGGATAAGGCCGGGGCCGAGGTGGGCTACGTCCTGGAAAGGAAGGTCTTTGACAGGTCTCTAGCAGCGGAAGCAGCCAAGTCAGGGGCCAGGATCATGGTCAAGACCAGAGCTACCGGCCTTCTCTTCAAGGATGGAAAGATATGTGGAGTCAAGACCATACGCTTTGGCGAAGCCTTAGACATAGAGTCCCACATAGTCATTGGCGCCGATGGCGTTGAGTCCAAGGTGGGAAGGTGGGCTGGGATTGACACAACCTTGAAGCCCAAGGACATCTCCACCTGCGCCCAGTTCCTGGTGGAAGATAAGAGCATAGATTCCAACTACTGCGAGTTCTACTTCGGAAACAGGATTGCCCCTGGCGGCTACATCTGGGTCTTTCCCAAGGGAGATAACCTAGCCAATGTGGGAATAGGGATAGTGGGGTCCAAGTCAGAGCCGGGGCTCCCAACCAAGCTCATCACGAACTTCGTCCAGGAGAGGTTCCCAAAAGGAAAGGCCGTGGAGATGGTGGTGGGAGGTGACCCCGTGGCAGGTGTCATGGAGACCACCACCGCCGACGGGGTAATGCTGGTTGGGGACGCTGCCCACCACACTGATGCCCTCACAGGCGGAGGAATACTGAATGCCATGAGGGCCGGGGTCATTGCGGGGGAGGTGGCAGCCAAGGCCATAGCTGCCGGGGATGTGACCAAAGCCGGCCTTAAAGAATATGAGGACCGGTGGAGGGCCGCCATTAGCAGGAACCTGGAGAGGAGCTATGAGTACAAGGAGTTCCTCCTCAAGTTGACCGATGAGGATCTGAACAAGCTCCTGGGCCCTCTGGCAGCGGAGGACATATCCAAAATGGACCTGAGGGGAATGATTCGATTGATGTTCAAGCTCAATCCCAAGTTGCTCTGGGAGCTTAGGCAACTGGTAGTTTAAGCGGCGCGTATAGGACGATGAACGCAACTGAACGCTTCTTGCCCGTACCCTGCCATCCGTGGTCGAATTTTAAACATCTTATTCTCTAGGAAAAATTACTTTTATTATTAAGATTTTAACAAACACGAATAGCTTTAATTCCTAAAGCCGCTAATATCACTCAATACATAAGAATGGGGAGGGCAAAGCAATGAATAGACCAGTAATTGCCAAACTATCAGTTGCCGTATTGATTCTCTTCCCTGGCCTTATCGCCCAGGGATCTGCCTCTGCGAACGTTTCGCCGGATTTTTCCGGCATTCCTCAGACGGGGGGAGAGGTAGCTACCCCCGTTCTATTTCCGCCTACCGCCTCTATCCCTGCCAGGTGTGAGATCCAGGCGGCTAAAGAGCGGCTCTGGGCACAGAAATACCTCAATCCAGACTCGGCTAGGTCCTCAGTCCAGGCGGCCAAGGAGAGGCTGTGGGCCCAGAGATGCTCCTGCCCTCAGTGCTACTGGCAGGTAGAAGAGGCCCAGGCCGATTGGAGTAGGATGATGTGGGCGAGAGGGCAGTATGCGGCCCAGGGAAGGCTGGATCTAGAGAAGATATGGATCTGTCCCGACTATTATTTTCCTGGATGGCTCACAGACCCGTGAGGTTTGAGGAGAAATGAATCACGGAGATAGGACTTTTTGTGTTAAAGCTGTGGATACCGAGGAGAACGTAGCTGAGCTTCTTACCAACCACCGCTGGTCCCTGTGCATGGGCTTTGAGCATGAGGGCTTCTTGTATCTCAACGATGGCGATAGGGGAGATTCTCCCGAGTACGCCACAATATACCTCCAGAAGCTGGATGGTATAAACGCCGAGGGCAGGGAGGTGGGAAGGCTGGTTCCGGGTACCGATACCTCCAAGGCTTATGATTTCGTCCACTGGATAAGGAGAGGAATGTGGTCCATGGACTCGCCCATAAAGTTCAAGGCCGAGCCCGACTGGCACCACAGCTGTGAGCTCTGTGCCGCCAATGTGGAATGAACGGCTCATCGAGGGCTTATTTGATCATTGAGGCTTGATAAGGTTCCTTCTGAGCCGTGAGGGATCCATCTCCACAGTGATCTTCTCCTTATCGGCGTCCAGGGAGACCACTATCAGATGGAAGATATAGCGGTGGGTCCTTCTACCCTCCGGCAGCCCCAGACCGTAGCAACTCTTCAACTTAGTGACTATGCTTGCTTGTAGCGCAGGACTGCTCTGAAGGAATAGAAGTCCGGCGAGGTTTAGTCGCTCGTGCTCCGTGGTCGGGTGCCTCTCCTCCATCTTGGCTGAGAGCTCGTCCCGGCTTATCTCCACAACCTTATCGTCGCTTCTCACATGGATGCAGCTCTCATCGGTGTGAACCCAGTCGATGTGGGAGTAAAGATTAGAAAGGATATAGCTGTCGCCCCTGCCCCTCTTTTCTGGGGGCATGAGCTCCTCCAGCTTTTTCATGAAGGGCTTGAGGAGAGGGCTAGTTCCCCCAAAAAGCATGCCGGGCAGGTTTCTGATCTCAGCCTTGGCGACGGTAGCTACCTCCTTCTTCTCGACCTCAATGGAGATCATGGATTAGATTTAGGGCTTTTTTGGATATCTAGATTAGTATCATCCATGAGGTCGAAGAGGATGGCATCATCCACCGGGGGCCAGAAGAGGTGGTACCTGGAAGTGGAACCTTAAGGAAGGGCACAGGTCATATAGCCCTCCACCGGCTCCGGGGGTCGGGGGACCTTCCAGGACCTTGTACTGGTATGCCGGGTAAGCCGTGCCATAGGTATCTATGAGAACCCCGAACTTGCCGTAGGATTTGTCCTTAGGAGCGTGCATCTTTCCACCGACGTTCTTGAGGAGGTAGTCGGTCCTGAGCCTTCTTCCATCATCGTACCTGGAGATCTACTCGATTCCCACGACACAATTCCCGGTGGCCACATGGATGCCTGGTGGATAGGTGATTCCTGGAGGCATTACATCCCTATCCAACCTAATCTTCATTCCCGAGGCATCGTCCACCAGAGCCAATGGCTTGGAGACCCCTTTTTTATGCTGATCTCCAAGGAGGAGGGATCTACGTTGGAGCCATGGTCGCAGCCTTCCATAATCAGGCCTAAGGTGAGGATGGATGTGCCTTGGCCTCGTGCCACCTCATAAACTCCTGGCACATTCTCTGGGATCCGGAGATCGCAGTTGGAGCTTCGCGATTGGGGCCAGGCCCATCCCCAGGTGATCAATGCAGCCAACCGAAGCGGAATTATAGCCAATATAATCTTTCCTTTGCTCACATTTAGCGCCATTCCCACCCTTGAGAATGCCTTTAATTCCTTAATTAATAAACCTTCTATAATTTATGCTTGAGATGAGATCGGACCTTTTACCCACCACGAATGGCTTTTTCCCTTAGCTTTGGCAGAGTTTACGCTACCTCAAATTTTAAGGTCTTTTCCTAGGAGGGGATTTTTTAGGTCGGATCTACCCAATCTATGTAAACATTCTGCACATAGGTACTTACTATCTTGCTTACTACTTTAAATAAGTATATTTAAATGCCATCCCTTTCAAAACAAATTATTTATATGATTAAGTATTTGTGAGTATTAAATTATGGTGACCGGCATGAAGGAGTCTACCGTGAAGATCCTTGACGATAAGGACATGGAGTTTGTGGAAACCCTCAGGTCTCTGGGCGTTCCAAGAAATGTCGCGACGTTAATAACCTTCCTGGCCAATGTGGAGGAGGCCTCCTCTAGGGAGATAGAGATGGGCTCTGACCTTAGGCAGCCTGAGGTAAGCATTGCCATGAGGACCCTCCGAGAGAATAACTGGATTGAGGAGCGGGAGATAAAGAGAGAAGGCAAAGGCAGACCCATGAAGGTTTACGCCCTCCGTGCTGGCATCGATGACATAATAAAGCACTTCGAGGAGGAGAAGCTCCATGAGTCGGCGCAGGCTATGGAGAGCATTCAGAGGCTCAAGGAGCTCATCTCCACCTAATCCCGTTCTTTTTTAGAAAATTTAAATCTTCCAAATTAAAATTAAAGGGCTTCTACTGTGATCTTGGAGGCGATGCCTCTTCCAAGGGATATTTTAGAGCCGTTGACCTCTATTACCACAGGTCCCCCGAATGGCTGACATGCGATCTTTCGCATGCGCCTGCCTTTTCTGATGCCCATGGACTCAAACCGCTTCTCCCAGCCTACCCCTCCGGTGAAGGATTTTATTTCCAGGGTCACGTTGCACGGTGCTTCGGTCAGCTCCAGCGTTTCATCCCCCGTGGGATCATCATAGTCTTACGTGGGTTCCCTTCTCAGCCAAATACTTCTTGACATCTCCAACCTTCCACTCGCCATAGTGGAAGATGCTGGCGGCGAGAGCAGCTGAGGCGTGGGTTTTCTGGAATACCTCTAAGATGTGCTCGGGCTTTCCCACACCCCCTGAGGCTATGACCGGTATCTTCACCCTGGAGGCCACGGCATCGGTGAGCTCTAGGTCAAAGCCGTCGTAGGTGCCGTCGCGGTCCATGCTGGTGAGAAGGATCTCCCCTGCGCCGAGAGATTCTGCCTTCTTGGCCCAGGCAATGGCATCAATTCCAGTGAACTCCCTTCCGCCGAAGAAGGAGCACTCGAACCAGCACTTGCCTTTAAGGGTATCCACGACCTCCCTTCCCATATCATCGCCGTACTTGCGCTTGGCATCTACTGCCAACACGCAGGCCTGGTTACCGTAGGCTTCAGATATCTCGGATATGAGCTCCGGTCTCCTGAGAGCTGCCGTATTTACCGTCACCTTATCGGCGCCAGCATTGAAGGCTGATCTGGCGTCCTCCAGGGTCCTTATACCTCCTCCCACTGCCAGGGGCACAAAGACGTGCTCAGAGGTTTTCTTTATGACCTCCGTCATGGTGTGCCTGCGTTCATGGGAGGCGGTGATGTCCAGGAAGACTATCTCGTCTGCCCCTTCCTCGTAGTACCTGGAAGCCAGCTCCCAGGGAATTCCAGCGTATCTGATCTGCTTGAACTCTATGCCCTTGACTACCCTTCCCCCTGGAACCCCCAGGTCGCAGTCCAGGCACGGTATTACCCTCTTAGCTAACATCGGGCAGACCTCACGAAGTTCTCCAGGACTCTTAAGCCCTTGACCCCCGACTTCTCCGGGTGAAACTGGGTGGCTGATAGGTTGCCTTTGCTGATGACTGCTGCCACATCAGTGCCATGGGTCACGGTTCCCGCCACGGCCGATCGGTCCCTTGGAACGCAATGGTAGGAATGGACGAAGTAGAACATATCGCCGTCCTTTATCCCATCCAGAATTTCCACCTGGTTCTTTATGGAGAGATCATTCCAGCCCATCTGGGGAACGGTTACCTCGTCGGGCAGCCTCACCACCTCTCCCGGCACCCAGCCAAAGCCTTTGGCTCCGGGGCTCTCTTCGCTCTTATCGAAGAGCACCTGCATACCTATGCAGATCCCAAGCACAGGCAGCCCCTCCTTCAGGGCATCACCCAGGGCCAGCTCGAACCTGGAGAGGTGCTCCATGCACTTTCCAAAGGCTCCTACGCCCGGAACTACTATGCCATCGGCTCCCTCTAGATCTTCCGGCTCCCTCACGATCTTTGGAGATGCCTCTACGCGGTTTAAAGCGTTGTAGATGCTGAAGAGGTTGCCCATACCGTAATCCACTATAGCTATCATGGAGACCTCGACTGATTTTTAATCTCTTTTTTTAACCAGCCGGAATGGCCTTTCCTCCTGATTGATATATACTTTCCTGAAATTGCTTTTATACTAGAAAAGCGGAAAAGCCCGGTCGGTGAAGCGTTGAGTTGCCGCTCCCGAGGCGCGGGAACCCCCAATGGAGTAATTTCGATGACTGGAGTCAAAGCTCTCTCCTCTGATGAGATCCCCTCCATTGAGGAACGTCCTCTGGGAAGGAGGGGCGCGGTTCAATTTTTGCGCCTTTGATAGATATAACCTCCTCCCTAGAGGGGAGCTGGCATGCCCCTAAATAGCTCTAGGGGAGATCTTCGCCAGGGAAATAAAAACTGGTGCATTATAAAAATGGAAAAGAGGCGACTAAATGAATCTTAGGACACCTAATGCCAGCGCCGCTACCGGAACTTCTAACCGGTCCCGGAGCGTAGTCCCATCCTCTGGAATCTGTGCCGACTGCCTCGATGGATGTAAGGGCAACTGTGAGACCTGGCTCGCATCCTTCAGGGGCCGGGAGGTTCTCTACCCCGGACCCTTCGGAGAGATCACCGCAGGAGCCGATAAGGACTACCCCATTGATTACTCCCATCTGAGCATCCAGGGATACGCCGTCGGTGCCGATGGCCTGCCCGCGGGTGTGGAGGCCAACCCCGACAACGCCCTCTTCCCCAAGGTAGACACCCAGACCGAGTACGGCTGGTCCAAGAAGGTAAAGATGCAGGTGCCCATCTTCACCGGTGCCCTCGGCTCGACTGAGATCGCCAGGAAGAACTGGGAGCATTTTGCCGCTGGTGCTGCCATCTCTGGCATCACCCTCGTCTGCGGCGAGAACGTCTGCGGAATCGACCCGGGCCTCGTTCTGAATAACAAGGGCAAGGTCCAGCTCTCCCCAGAGATGGATAGGAGAATCAACACTTATAAGAAATACTATTGCGGCTACGGTGAAATCCTGGTCCAGATGAACGTCGAGGATACCCGCCTGGGCGTTGCCGAGTACGTCTCCTCCAAGCACAACCTGGACACCATCGAGCTCAAGTGGGGCCAGGGTGCCAAGTGCATAGGCGGAGAGATCAAGGTAAAGTCCCTGGAGCGGGCCCTGGAACTTCAGAGGCGTGGATACGTCGTCTCCCCAGACCCGTCCCTGCCCGAGAACCAGGCTGCCTTCAAGTCCGGAGCCATCAAGGAGTTCGAGAGGCATTCCAGGCTCGGCTTCGTCACCCAGGACGGCTTCATGGCCGAGATCGACAGGCTCAGGGACCTGGGCTTCAAGAGGATCACTCTGAAGACCGGCGCCTACTCCATGGTGGAGCTGGCCATGGCCTTCAGGTACGGAGCCGAGGCCAAACTCGACCTCCTGACCATCGATGGAGCACCCGGAGGCACCGGCATGAGCCCCTGGCCCATGATGAACGAGTGGGGCATACCCACCTTTTATCTCCAGTCCCTGGCCAATGAGTTCGCCCAGAAGCTCACCAAGAGGGGCATGAGAGTTCCAGACCTGGCCATGGCTGGAGGCTTCTCCACCGAGGACGGAGTATTCAAGGTCCTGGCCATGGGCGCCCCCTACTTCAAGGCCGTCTGCATGGGAAGGGCCCTCATGATCCCCGGCATGGTTGGAAAGAACATCCAGGAGTGGCTGGCCAAGGGCGATCTGCCCAGGACCGTCTCCAAATACGGCTCCACCCCCGAGGAGATCTTCATCTCCTACGAGGAACTCAAGGCCAAGTACGGCAACGATATCAAGAACATGCCCATGGGTGCCATCGCCCTGTACACCTACAGCCAGAAGTTCAAGACCGGCCTGCAGCAGATCATGGCAGGGTCCAGAAACTTCCGTCTGGGAACCATTTCCAGGGAGGACATCATGGCCCTGACCGAAGAGTCCTCCAAGGTCTCGGGCATACCCTACGTCATGAACGCACGTAGGGCTGAGGCTGAGAAGATACTGGAAGCTTAAATTAAGGTAAGCTTCCTTCGCTCTTTTTTATTGCTTCAAGAAGCTGAAACCACCGTGATAGCATACGCTGTTTAAATAAGAGGCGTCATGGGATAATGTAAACCTTCGCCGCGTAAGCGAGGTTTACACCTCTGCAGAACATATAAACAGACATATAATATCGCCTTTTAGCCGTCATGTCTCGTACCTGAATAAACACCATGTGTATGTGTGAGACCAGTGGTGCCCCTACGTAAAAGGTGAAAAAAGTATACATCAAAAAGCGGATAAACTTCTTCCATACCATGGGCGTGAGCATGAGTAGGTTACCTTGGAGCTATCAAAGAGAGTCAAGTTGGAGGGGCGGATCTCGCGGATGAAGCTGATGTTATTGGCGAGATTCCTTGCAGATTCAGACAGGACATTCTCCGGGTTCATCTCCAGATCGCCATTTCCGGAAAGGGCGCTGGAGTAGTCGAGGGCAGTCCTTTTATCTATCGCCAAGGTAGCTCATATCCACGTTCCCCGAGCCGCTCATTTCGGCGTCGGTTCAGAACTGCTCGTATTGTTTAAGCTCTTTTAGTGGAGGAGTTCACAACGCTAGGCTAACTAAGAAAACAGGCGATATGGCGGCTTCTACTCCCACCATCCCCCATGATATCGGTTGCCATCGGCCGATGTCAGCAGCGAGAGCTTAGGCTATAAACATAATTATATTAACTTAATACTAATACGTTAATTATATAAGAGTCCGCCAACTGATACAATTTATCTCTCCCGTATATAGCGCTAACTATGCTGAGGCTTTCCATCAGACCCTTATGTGCCAAATCCTATTATCTCGGAGGATATCACTTCGAAGGATATTAGATCCAACGCACAGCGATGGCAAGGCAGTACCCACCCAAACATATTTAGCTTATGCATTGTTTACATCATCACCAATCGGTGGTCATCACCTGATCCTTATCATCTAGTTATCACCCCCCGAGGCGCTCCATGAAAAAGATTCTCACGACCTGCGTCTACTGCGGCTGTGGTTGCGGGCTGTATCTCCACGTGGATGAGGGCAAGGTGATCGGAGCATCTCCTTCCAGAAAGAGCGCTGCTTCAAGAGGAAAGCTATGCATCAAGGGCTGGCTTTCCGGGGATTTCGTCAACCATCCAGACAGACTTAGCTATCCCATGATCCAAAGGGGTGAGAGGCAGATCAGGGCTAGCTGGGACGAGGCCCTATCATTGGTTGCCTCCGGGCTTAAGGGAATGGGCCCATCGGCAGTGGGGGTTCTTACCTCTGCCAAGGGTACCAACGAGGAGAATTACCTCTTCTCCAAGCTGGCCAGGGCGGGCTTCAAGACCAACAATGTGGACCACGTGGCCAGGCTCTGCCACGCTCCGACGGTGGCTGGCCTCTCCTACGCCTTCGGTAGCGGTGCCACCACTAATCCCATATCCAGCCTTGAAGAGGCCGACGCCATTCTGGTGGTGGGGTCCAACACCACGGAGCAGCATCCTCTGGTCGCTTCCTATGTTCTCAAGGCCAGGTCCAAGGGCGCGAAGCTTATTGTCGCCGATCCTAGGAGGACCCAGATAGCCTCCCTGGCGGACATACACATCTCGCCGCGTCCGGGCACCGATGTGGCCTGGATAAACTCCCTGCTCAATTCCATCATCAAAGAAGGCCTGGCTGATCGGGATTTTATAACCAAGAGGACGATGGGCTTTGAGGCAGTCAAGGAATCAGTGCTCTCCTATGCCCCCGAGATCGTTGAGGCGATCTGTGGAGTGCCCGCCGAGGTTCTGAGGGAGGCCGCCCTGGCCTATGGGTCAGCCGATAAAGCATCTATAATCTACGCCATGGGAATCACCCAGCACACCACGGGCACCGACAACGTCCAGGCCCTGGCCAATCTGGCCCTGGCTACGGGCAACCTGGGCAGGCCGGGAACTGGGCTCTATCCCCTCCGGGGCCACCAGAATGTCCAAGGGGCGTGCGATATGGGTGCTCTGCCGGACCTCTATCCAGGATATCAGAAGGTTGTAGACGCCAATGCAAGGGCCAAGTTCGAGAAGGGTTGGTCCACGAAGCTACCCAAAGGCCCCGGCCTGACAGCCGTGGAGATGATACAGTCTGCTGAGACTGGAAAGATCAAAGGCCTTCTCATCATCGGGGAGAATCCGATGGTAAGCTATCCAGACAGGAGCTCTGTCCAAAGAGCCCTGGAAAAGCTGGAGTTTCTAGCAGTATGCGATATCTTTCCCACTGAGACCTCGAAGCTGGCCGACGTTGTCCTTCCCGCGGCCTCCTTTGCTGAGAAGGAAGGCACTTTCACCAGCACCGAGAGGCGCATACAGAGAATTAGAAAGGCAGTGGATCCACCTGGGGAGAGCAGGTCCGAGTGGGAGGTGGCCGCAGAGCTTCTAAGGAGGCTTGGAGTTCCCGGGGATTACAGCTCTCCAGCAGAGGTCATGGAGGAGATATCATCCATGGCTCCCAATTACGGAGGAGTCACTTATCGCCGTCTGGGAGCCGCCAGCCTCCAGTGGCCCTGCCCCTCCAGGGATCATCCAGGCACGGGGATCATGTATATTGAGAAATTTCCCATAGGCCTGGCTAGGTTCAGGCCCGTGGACCACATGGAGCCTGTAGAGGGACCGGATGGCGAGTATCCTCTGCTCTTGACCACAGGACGGAGCATGTATCACTTCCATACCGGCACCATGACCCGGAGGAGCCCTCTTCTTGACAGAGAAGTGCCCTCTCCCTTCGTGGAGGTAAACTCTGAGGACGCGAGCAGAGCTGGCCTTAGGAACGGCCAGAAGGCCCTGGTGGAGACGAGAAGAGGGCAGCTTCAGCTGGAGGTAAAGGTTTCTCCCGGGGTGCCCAAGGGGATCCTCTTTATGCCCTTCCACTTCAGTGAGGCTCCGGCCAACCTTCTAACTGGTGCTTCCTTAGATCCCTCATCCAAGATTCCTGAACTTAAGATCTCCGCTGCAAGGCTGAGGAAGGTGAGCCCTTGAAGGCTTTTCTGCCCAATGAGAGCCTGATCCCATGGCTGAAGGATCTGAGCTCCAGCCTGGAAGTGATAGCCCCGGTGGACGTGGAAGGGGAGGCGGTCTACCAGACCTGGAAGGGTCAGCCTCCTGCCCTGGTCGGAAATACCCTCAGCTCCCCTATAGAGGTACTCATGCCCAGGACGGAGGTCCTTTTCAGATATGTCCAGGACAGCGGCAGGTATACCTTTGACGAGCCCAAGGTCCCAACCAGGATCGTAGTCGGAATGAAGCCTTGTGATCTCAAGGCTGTGGCCATTCTGGACAGGATCTTTGGCTCTGAGCCTACAGACCACCCTTACCTGGCCAAGCGGAGATCTACCCTCCTGGTATCCTTGAACTGCACGGATCCTGGCCCTTGGTGTTTTTGTGCCATTATGGACTCGGGTCCCGATGCCCAGGAGGGTTTTGATCTGGCCCTCACCGACATTGGCTCCGGCTACCTGGCCGAAGCCGGGTCCGCGGCCGGGGTTCTGCTGATAAAGGGTTGTTCCTCAGGCCTCTTCCTGGAGGCGGATGGATCCCACGAGGCTTCTAGGGATATTTTATTGGAGAATGCTAGGTCTGTCATGGCTGAGAAGTACGGTGATAGATCGGTAGGGCATCTGCGCCGGGCTATTAGATCTGCTGATTGGGAATATCTTGGAAGGCAGTGCCTGCGCTGTGGTGGATGCTCCTTCATCTGCCCCGTCTGCCACTGCTTCAGCATAGCAGACCTTGGAGTTCCTGACGGCGAGAGGGTCAGGTGCAGGGATACCTGCCTTCTATCGGGTTTCTCCAGGATGACCAACGGTGCCAACCCTCTGGGGAGCATAGGCGAGAGGATGAGGAACTGGTATCTGGACAAGTTCGAGCACCTGCCCGAGAGGACAGGTCTTATCGGTTGCGTTGGGTGCGGAAGGTGCGACGAGATATGTCTGGCCCAGATCGATAGGTGGAGGTTGGAGGTTTTGGATGAGCGATCACGACAGCAACGGCAGCAACATAAGTAAACGCAATAACAGCTATAGCGGCTGTAGCAAATACAGCGGACAGAGCAGCCAAGGCAGCTACCTACCTTTACAGGCGGAGATCGTGGATATCGATGTGGAGTCCCCCAACACCTACCTTATATCTCTGGCACTTCCTTCCGGTGTTGATTTCAGCTACAAGCCTGGCCAGTTCGTCATGGTCTCCGTCTTTGGCTTGGGCGAGTGCCCCATATCCATAACCTCGACCCCAACCAGGGGTTCCCTTCAGCTCTGCATAAGACTGGCTGGAAGAATCACTAACGGCATCACTGATTCCAGGATTGGGGATGTACTGGGCATCCGCGGCCCTTGTGGAAACGGCTTTCCCTTGGATCGCATGAAGAAGGATATCCTCATCGCAGGCGGAGGATCGGGCTTTGCCACCTTGAGGTCCCTCATCAACTACATCGTGGACAGAAGGGATTCCTTCGGGAAGGTGGCCGTGGCCTATGGCGCCAGGACCAGGCAGGACCTCTATTTTATGCAGGAGTATAAAGGCTGGCAACAGGCGGGGATCGATGTGAGCGTGACCGTGGATATCGGCGATGAGGGCTGGAAAGGAAATGTGGGCATGGTCCCGGCCCTCATAGATAAGTTCAACCTGCCGGCGGGCTCGGCTGCCATCTGCGGCCCTTCGGTGATGATCAATGCCGTAGCTTCTAAGCTCATGGCCAGAGACTTTGACCACTCGGATATATACGTCTCCATGGAGAGGCACATGAAGTGCGGCGTGGGAAAGTGCGAGCACTGCTGCATAGGGCCTTACCATGCCTGCCAGGACGGGCCGGTCTTCACCTATGACATGGTCAAGGAAGTTCTTTGACCTTAAATTTAAAACATAGGCTCCGAGGATATAGCTTTCATCAGCTCTTCAGCCCTAGCCATCTGACCATTGTTGCCCACCAGGGCCAGCCAGATACTGCCCTCAGCCCCACCTACTCCGCTGCCCGCAATAAGTTCAGCCTTGGTGCCTGTCACTAGGGAGATGGCATCAATCTCAGTGAAGACTTCTCCGGGCACGGGCAGAAGCCTTGGTCCATTGGTCCCTGGTGAAGTCATCCCCGTTGCCAGCTCCATCAGATCGCAGTAGACCCGCTTCTCCAGGCCGATAGGAAGGATCATCCTTACCATCCGTCCCACCACTGCCTGCAGGGATGCACCTATTGTGCATCCTTTTGGATGTCCTATGAGAACTGCTGCCTGGCGATGGGTCAGATCGAGTGCACTGGCTCCATTGAGGATGACATCACCCTCGTTCAAGTTCTCAGGCCCGGCCCTGGCCAGCCTGGGAGGACTGCCACCCGACCGCTCTATGCCCCTTCTCGGATCGATAAGCACTGGTTCACCAGCTTCTTCATATTCCGGTCAGCCTTCCACGAGCATCCAGGTGCCTACAGCAGCCTATACACAGCGGGCACCATCTCTCGGCCATCGACTATTTGGTTAGGATCCTCGAATAGATATCCGTACCCTACAGTGCCCTTGGGCTCATCGGCCAGATATGGGGCCACGTAGTAGAGAGCTTTTGAAGGGTAGTAGAAAGATCTCCCTTCTTAGGTCTTTGGGATAATAGATCTTTATTTTTGGAGCCGATGATCCCTCTAAAAATAAAATTTTAAAATGGTCCTTCAGCCATTCTGACCCTGAGAATAATAATCCACCAGCGCCTTGGCCACGTCCCTATCCCTGAACATCCCCACTAGCTTCTGGCCAGGGGTGGTCACTGGAAGCTGATCTATCCTGTTTTTCATCATTACCTCGGCGCTTTCGCTAACGGTATTATCTCTCCGGGTGGTCATGGCGGGGACCATGGCATCTTTTACCAGAACGTTCTTCAACTCTATCTTGGAAACTCCGTAGTAGAAGTTATCAGGCTGTCTAAATCTATCCCACTGGTAGTCATCGTCCTCAGCGGCCGATTCCAAGCTGGTCTTGGCCGTGGAATCCATGATGGCGCTGGCGTTGATGAGGTCCCTGTCGGAGATTATGCCTGCTAGCCTTAAGTCTGATCCTAGGACTGGGCAGGCCTCGGCTTGAGCCAGCTCCATGATGGCCCCGGCTACGGGAAGGGGTGTGTCTGCCCAGAGGGCTACGGCGTTGCGCTCCATGTAATTGCTTATCTTCTCTTCGATGCCAATGCCCGCCGCTACCTTGACCACATCGGCGATGGATACGATGCCTATAAGCTTTCTCCCCTCGATCACCGGCAGCCTTCTTACCCCGTGCTGGAGGATGGCCTTGGCGGCGTCGACCATGGTGCGCTCAGGGGTGATGACGGCCGGGGTTCTGGTCATGATCAGAGCCGTCTGATCCTCCTCGGGGTTTCTGAGGAGATCGGACCTGGTAATCATCCCCACCACCTCGCCAGCCTTGATCACGGGTACTCCTGAAACCTGCCTCTTTTGAAGGACCTTGAGGACCTCCGCCCTGTTGCCCGGGACTGCTACGTGAGCCACGTCCCTGACCATCATATCTTTGACTTGTATCAAGCTGCCTCCCTGGGCACGGTGAGGACCGGCACCTTGGAGTTCCTGACAACCTTCTCAGCCACGGATCCTAGGAGGAATTTATCGAGCCCGGTCCTGCCCACGCTTCCCATAACAATGAGGCTCATGCCGTTCCTGGCTGCAAAATCGGCGATCTCCTCTCCAGGGTTTCCCTCCAGCACGACTTTCTTCACAGGAACCCCTGCTTCTTTGGCGGCATTCTCAACAATGCCCACAGATTCCTCGCCCTCCTTGATCAGAAGCTCTCTGAAACTCACCAAGAGCAAACCATCGGATAGGTGGCTATTCCTGATCACATCGGCCACATAGACTGCGGTCACGGTGCCCCCTGAAAGCTTGGCGATCTCAATCCCCATCTTTGCTGCCATCTCGCTGTGCTCTGATCCGTCCGTTGCCACCATGATCTTCTCGAACATCTCTCTAACACCTAGAACACGGCCAAGATATCAGAGGGCCTGGCCCTCCTTACGATGCTGGCCAGGGGATCTGTGGACCCCCACATGTTGTTCGACGATCCATCGATGACCATCACCCTGCCCTCCTTTCCCTCCAGTATCGAGCCGGTCTTTTTCTCGATACCTGCAATCTTTGCACCATTTAGCGTACACATCTTAAATACCTGTCTATCGTCGTGGAGGAGGTACTTGGATATCAGGGCCATCTCTTCAAGGATGTTTACCGAATTGAGCATGACGTTATCCGTCCCTATGGCCACGGTTATTCCCAGGTCCATCATGCTTCCGATATCTGGCAGGCCCACCCCTGTGAAGAGGTTGGACCTGGGGCAGACCACCACGGGAATTTCCCTTCTGGCCACCTTCTCCAGATCGGACCTGTCAGCCTTGTTCATGTGGATCAGAAAATCGGGATAGAGGCTCAGGGCGCCCTCTATGTCATCCTTGCCCGCTTCTCCGGCGTGGACTGCAAACCCCTTGCCCAGGCTCCTAGCATAGTTCACATATTCCCAGGCCAGATCAAAGGGCATATCCCTGGTGCTGCTCATGCCCAGGCCGAAGCACCTGTCGTCTATCTCTGTCGATCCCTGGTCAGGTCTTCCCATGATGGAGCAGACTACGTCCAGGCCTTGAATAGCCTCCAGAAGCATCCCAGTTCCCTCTGGCCCTCCCTCGCGAAAGTCCAGGAAGCCAAAGGTCCCAGTGGAAATCATGTCCAGGACAGACCTCCTCATCCCCTCAACCAGGTGACTTCTGGCGGTCCTTGCCAGGACACGGTGCTTGAAGCCTCCCGGCCCAACCAGGCTACGGAGATCCATGAAAGGTGGGTCTTTGGCAACAGAGTCCCCAAGGTGGGTATGGGCATTGATGAACCTGGGGCAGATGATGCCTTCCAGGTCACAATCCACCCTGCCTTCTCCCACCTCCTTTATGATGCCGTCCTTCAGGCAAACATAGCCCTGCACGATGTCGAAGTCATCGCCGTAGATCACAGTCCCAGACAGAACCGTCTCCTCAGATCTGACCATCTGCCTTAAAATTGGGCGAGAAGCTATTTAGCCTCTCTCGATCTTGGGATGGCCATGGAGCGGCCCTTTACCTTCATCAACAGTGCTATGAGTGCCGATGGCAAGATAAGTTCCATTCAGCGCCGCCAGATCAGCGTCTCAGGAAGAGAGGATCTTTCAAGGGTGGCAGAACTCCGGGCCTCCAGCGATGCCATTATGGTAGGCGTGGGGACGATCCTGGCGGACGATCCAGGCCTCGGGGTAAAGTCCACGGATCTGAGGAGGGCGAGGATCAGAGCAGGAAAGGCCGAAAATCCCATCCGAGTAGTGGCGGACAGCTTGGCCCGGACCCCCCCTGATGCCAAGGTCCTGGGAGCGGGATGTATCCTGGCGGTCTCCAGGGCTGCACCCGAAGATCGCCTGGAGCAGCTGGAGGGAATGGCAGATCTCGTGGTCTTTGGTGACTCCCGAGTGGATTTAGGAGCGCTCATGGCAAATCTTCGCTCTAGGGGCGTAAGAAGGCTGATGGTCGAGGGCGGGGCGACGCTGAACTGGTCCCTAATAGAGGCTGGGCTCGTAGATGAGATTTATATATACACGGGTCCCATAATCATTGGCGGAGAGAGTGCGCCAACTCTAGTAGACGGCTTGGGATTTGCATTCAACTTCCCTGAGCTTGATCTTGTGGCCTTGGAGCGGCTGGGCGACGGCGCCCTCCTTAAATGGCGTATGAAGCGACCTTAAGATCGTTGTGGTCAGTCCTTACGACGCCACCAGGATAAGCACCTTGGAGTTCCTGGCCACCGTCTAGGCCACGCTTCCCCAGATCTCATTGGCTATATTGAAAGTTACCTCTCCTGCTGAGGTGAAGTACTTGATAGTATCGGCAACGTAGAGAGCCGTAACTTCTCCTCTTAAGAGCCTGGCTAGATCTACGGCAAACTTAGTTGCGCCCTCAACTGTGATCAGAGCCAGCTGTGGCCACTAAGATCCTATCGAACACAAAACCCTCCCGATTGATTTGTACAGCCGACCCGTCTAGGTTTAAATCAAAAAATTTGCCTGGAGGGAGCCGTAGAAAGGCGCTATTATTATATCCGACCTTTAGGTGGGCTTGGTCCTCATGAAGGCGTCCCAGTCCCCATAATGTTCCTTGAGAATAGGGGTGATCTCCTGAAGAATGTCGAAGGGAATGCCAATTACAACGCTTTCGTCCTCCAGATCGGCGTTCCTGGCAGATCCATCGCAGCCCATGGACACATTGACCTCGCCTTTGAGGTAAGGAACGGCTGTAGCATCAACGCAGAAGGACTGGATGCCTGCAGTGCTTATATTCGCCCTGCCACCACGGGTGTACATCTCGGCCTGTACGATTCTCCTGGCGACGAGCGGCGTCCCAGCTATGATTACTACATCGGGGTTTATCACTATCTTGTTCAAGGGAGCCACGTAAGTGGCCACGGTGGACCCCGCTGGAATCCTAGGCATATCTCCTGCGATCCGAGCGCCGGCCTCTCTGGTCGCGCACTTGTGAAGCTTCTCGAAGTACAGGTTGCCCGAGGATATATTCTCAGGGCACTCCAGGAGGCCAAGGCCAGAGGCCCCGCCCTTGCACTTGTGGTAGTCGGCGTGGGCCAGGAAGCTCTCGCCCTTGATCCTCGCCCCCTGTATCATCTGGCAGTAGTTGAAAGGCCGCTCAGCGATCCCAATATCTTTGGGTATATCTTCCTCGCGCTTGAACAGAGCTACGCCCACAGGGTTGTCCCTGAGATGAAGGGACGTCTTTAAGGCATCAGATATTTCTTCAAGGTTCATTCTATCCCCATGGGATTTTGGATTGGCGAGGATTTCACCTTTGCGCCCAAAGACCGGGCCCTGTCAGGCCGCGTAAAAAAGTTATGATTTAAAGGATCAGGCTTAAGCAGATCCCCCGGGATACTAACAGATTATGTTCCTCGAGGCGTCTTTCAGAGTAGTCGTCTACTCTTTGCTGTTCCAGATTGGGATCTTTCTACCCAAGTAGAGATCGGAATCGGCGTTATCGCCGGCACCGGTGTGAACCTTAACAGTGGCTCTCGACTGAAGGACGAACCCTGGGAAGGTGAAGACGTAGTTCTGAGGATCTGCAAGAGTCCAGCCTTCGAGGCTCTGAGATTCTGTACACTGGTTGATCAGCTCCATACATTCATCATTTAGGTTCTCCTTCTCAGGGCTTGGGCCTTAAAGTTGGAATTCGGAGCCTATGACTTTCACTTCAATCTCTGCCAGGCCCGAGGATAGGGTCAGGAGTGCCGCATGCAATATGCAGGCCGATTTTCTCACGCGTTATTCCTTACATCAGTAACATTATTATTAAGAATCTGTATTACTTCGTGTATTCTTCTAAAACTTATAAATCGTTGAAGGGCTATACAATTGTTATCCTCTAATGCAATCGTTAATCAAGCAAAAAGGTTGCAAAGCAGGTTTTAATGCCCTGTCTGCCACTGGCTATCCTGCGGTCGTACCGGCGCAGCCAGACGCCGGAAGACCCCGGGAATCGAATTATTTTACTATTTTGTCTTTATAATATGTGGGGGATCAATCGGCTGCAGTTCCAGGCTGGCTGACCAGGACCGGCCCTTTGCCCGGCTGCCTTGCTGCCGGGTTAGAAGCGTTGACCAGTACAGGTGCCGTCCACGGGTTTGATTTGGGAGCCGGTCCTGGATAAGAGTACTTCGAGGCCGTCGCCCCTACATCGGTCATCAGGGTTATGATGTCACTTTGAGGGTCTATCTGGTTGGTGATGCTGTTGGTGTACATGTCAGTAGCGCTATCGGGTCCCAGCTCATCGTGGACCTTGACAGTCTCTCCAGGAGCCAAGACGAACCCCTCTGGAAAGATATAGAACACATCCTGGGAGTTCACTAGCCTCCAGCCGTTCATGTCCACGAGACTAGTTCCCTCGTTGGCTACCTCTATGTACCTGTCGAATCCAGTGCTCACATAGGTGATGTTGACATCCCCTGTCCTGCCCGATCCAAAGATGCCCGAGGTGTTGGCAAGATCGGTGACGTAGTTGCTCTGCGCCTTGGGGTTGAGCTGAGCTGCACCCTGGGCAGCTGAACTCCCTGCTTGGATTGCCAGGGAGATCGCTGCCACAGCTAGAATTACCACTATCCAGGTTCTCATGTTATCCAATCCTTCCTTAACCAGCGTTGTATTGTGTTAATCCGTATGGATAAGGATTTAGATTTGTGGATAGATTGGTGATGATGAGCAGGTTCAAGGCGTTGGGGGACGGCCTGGGCGTGAGAGAGTGCGCACGTTGGCGATCTCCCCGTGTTGTCCACCAGGGTCATGGTGTTATACCCTGGTTGGTCACGTTTACATATCCGCCATTAGGGCCTACCCCTGATACGGTCACCAACATGGCTTTGTTCACTCCAAAGATTTTGTTCACACTGACGACACTGGTAACATCGGTCACACCACTGCCTGGACAGCGGTATTAGCTACTTGGCTGCTGCTATTGGTGATGTTGACCTGGGAGACGGTACCTCCCGTCTGAGAGGTTCTGTGGGGAGCCGGGATGGCGGATGGAACGGGAGCTGTGGCACCAGGTCCTTGGGCTCCACCAAATGGCTGGGAAGTGCTGGGTGCTAGCACAGCCGTGGATGATCCCAAAGAGAGGGCGATAAATATAATTAGTGGCGCCCATGTGATGCCCTTAGAGATTTTCATACTAACACCATCTGTACTATTACATATCCAAAAATTTTAAGCCTCCTCTGAGATTTTATGGATTTTGTTTTGGTGTGCTTTGGATGGCCTTTTGGCGTATTTTGATAAAAGAAAGGGGCAGACCTGCCCTTCCAGGCCAGATCCTGCCTTGCTGGTGTTTGCTAAGTTGCCTATGCAGTTGTGATCAGGATTTAAGAGACCTTCACTGCAGTCTCGTTGGCGACAGTGACGTT
>DAXJ01000020.1:11456-28428 GCA_002506335.1 Methanosaeta sp. UBA114 | reverse complement strand
ATAAAAGCCAGTAGAGAAAATAAAGACCAATGGGAGACCTTCCAAATTGAGTTCCAAAATGAACCAAAACTCCAAGACCAAATAAATGCCATCAGTCCGGGTGGTACCGTCTACCTGAAAGAAGGCGTATACCGTGGAACCGCAGCTATCGATAAACCAGTGAACATAATTGGAGCGGGTTCAGGCAGAACGATCGTGGATGGGGATAACAAAGAATCAGTATTCACCATCGGTAAAACGGACTCAAATATCGATGTTAAATTGACAGGTATGACAATTCAGGGAGGCCAAAACATATTCGGTGGCGGCATCTATAATTCTGGCAGGTTGGCCGTAAAAGATTCTACCTTAACAAAAAATGCCGCTGAGATGGGCGGTGGGGTTTACGGATCTGCTGGTATACTAACACTGGATAACTGTCAGATAACACAAAATGAAGCCACCGCGTTTGGCAGAGGGGTTAGTGGCTATAAAGGTCCGACAACCATACATGCCTGCAGTATAAAAGGAAATATCGCTTTAAATGGCGGTGGGATATATGAAGAAGAAGGCGAACTGGTCGTGGCAGATAGTAGCGTACAAGACAATAAAGCAACAGCGGAAGGCGGCGGTATTTCGATCGTACGAGGCACAGCTCTCGTAAAACTCAGTAATATAGTAAATAACAGGGCCATTAAAGGTGGCGGGGTTTGGAGGCTTGATAGCCCCCTACACTTTGAAGGTGGCTCAATAAGCGGAAACTACCCCGATCAAGTATACCCTCCTTACTAGGAATGGCTGTTGAAGGAAGGCATCTACCTTCTACGCAGCCTTCCATTTTGGTTTGCTGCCAGCGAGGACCCGGAGGAGCCATCGAGCGGTGAACGCTGGCCCATCCACTGATCTTTATCCTAGCTTACTCTCAGCACCAATGCCGATTCTACCAAGCCTTTCTGCTGCAAATACGAAAGTCCCGCTGCCAGCGAAGGGGTCAACGATAACATCACCGGGGCTAGTATATCGCTCTATGAGCCGGATCGCAGGTTCTTGACTTTGCTGCCAAATAAAGGCGTCTTTCTCCTTGCGAGGACTCGTCAGGCAGTCTAATACCCCGATCGGTCTATCCCAGGTACCGTATACAAGCACTGGTTTCTAGCCTACCGATGTGCGCCTGAAGCTGCTTTTCTGTCCGTTGTAATACAGGCAGATGGTCCATTTATATATCGAGGTCTTATCTAGCCGGCGCATGACCTCGTTTAAGTGACTAGTGCCTGAGTACGCTATCAACAAGCCATCATGGTCCAGAACTCTTGTAGCGAATCTACAAAAGTTAGAATTTAAAAGCTGGATGGATAATCGCACCGGATACTTTTGACCCTTATCTCTTAGGTGTTTAGCAAGGCTTGCCTCAAGACATGTTGTACCCGCCCAGACCCAGCAATTACCGCACCTCCCCTGCGACCTCTGCCCAATATTCTGCACCCCGGGTGCAGGATCATTCTTCCACGGTAGTAGATCAAGGGCTCGAAGGTCTAGTCTTTCACCCTTCCTAGCAAGCTCTAAGTTAACGCCTTTTCTATCAGGCGCATTGGGAGACCTGGTATCTCCTACATCGAGGCTATATACGCTTTCATTGGATAAGTTATTGGCTAATGGCATCGTGGGTGGGTATGGTTTAATGTATACATCATCGGGCAGGTTATCTTTTATGTTGCAATCTACCTGTGTGTAGGAGGGACCAAATGTCCAGACTCCGCCACCTTCACCCTTGGCTCTGTGCGACTTCGCCCAAACGCTTTGTTATTTACTATATCGGCCTTATACAGATTCAACGTGCCAAGGTGGTTCAGGATACCTCCGCCATAGGCGGCTCTGTTATCTTCTATGCGGCTACTATCTATAGTCACTGCGCCAGCATCAAAATTGATAACCCCGCCACCTTGGTGTGCTGCTTTATTCCCGACTATGCGGCTGTTTTTAATATTCACCGTGCCTACTACAATGCCAGGCGGGGCACAACCTTTGCAGGCCCAGTTGTAAATGCCGCCCCCCGAGTATGTCGCTTCATTTCCTGATATATCGGCATCTTCTAAGGTCAACCTGCCACGATTATAGATAGCTCCACCATGTTCTTCCAAGCCTCCTCATATGACTATTCCTGTCAATTTGACGTCGATGTCTGGGTTGTATCCGCCGATAGCGAACACTCCTGGACAGGGATCCAAACAGGTAGGTACAGAAGACCGGTATCCTCACAGCGTTGTCTCACACAATTGTGCCCATGGCCTCTGCAGGCCTCAGTGAAAGGAACGGCCATCATTTCAGATATCTCTTTAGCTGTATTCCTGCCCGATGCTGGCGCTGCCCCCCTCATTTTAGTATACATAAGATACCAAGTTATACAGTGAAGAAAGATTAAAATCGGCAATAATCCTGATGAGGTTATTTTTGGGTATCAAGCCCCGCATATAGCTAAAGCCATAATCTGATAGAAGATGCATAATAAGGGATCGTAGAAATGAGGTGTAGGCGAGGCAAACGCCGCTACACAGCGCCCTATAGGACCTTCACCGTAGTGAAGGCTTTGATCTCGCCCCTGTGCCTCACTTAAAAAAGCACAGGCAGACAGCGCTGGAGTTTAACGCAGCGCCCTTTTTACAGAGAACCTAATGCCAGATGGCGTATATAGGCCTGCCTTTCTCCTGTGCCTGCCGCATCTGCTTCAAGCCGAACGGGTATGCCTCCGTCATCGCCGAACACTCGTGCTATTTGCACAGCGCTTCCTTGGGGGACATACACCCCTCGAAGCCTGATCGACTACAGCTCAAATGCACAACTCGCGGTAAATCATACATATAATCATTATACATATTTCTAACTTTCGGTTGGGTTAAACTCTGGCACACACGTGTTACAGGACTGACGCAAAGGGTCGCGGTTGTACGTCTGCATGCATATTAGACAAATGATGCTGAAATAATCTGCACATTAAAAGATGATGTTAAATGGCTAAAGCACAACACAGCTTGCTGGGCTGAGAGCACTTCCTCCACGCTCCATCTTGTTACAACTCCTCAAAATGATCTGAGATCTCCTTCGGACCGTGGTTCCTGCACAGATCCTCTATGATAGCTGCCATCTTCAGAGAACGCCAGGGCTCTATTTCGTCCTTTTTGGCTGGCTTCCGCTTGGGCATTATAACTCTTGCCTTCCCGGGCTTCGGTTCCGATCCAAGCTTCTTATGTGGCCCGAAAACGTCGGTGTTGATCCACCTGTAGGCTCGAAATCTCTTAGTCCCCGCTAGCAACTTAGGAGTAGTTTGGGGCATAGGTATGACTTTGAAAGCCCCCATGGCTTGCTGTGACTGCGCTGGTTGCATGATCTACTACTTGGCGCAAAAAAGTTCCTTACCGACTCCTAAGATCCGGCCTTCTTGAGACTCTACGGAGGTTCTACGGGCATTTCATGGAGAGCCTTAGCCTCTAAAGCGGCATTGAGATAATCGATGGTCTCCTGACCACCCTCCTGGATTGCCACCTGAAACTTGGCCCTGGTTTCTGGATCCTGGACGGCCTGAGACATGGACTCCTTGGGGATCTCCCCTTCTGGGACATTGAAGACTATGTTGACTATGCTTTCTGGCAGGCTCGGAGCATTAGGGAAAGCCCTCCGGTCTGCACCAGTCGGGCCAGTCTTGAAGATCTGAGATTGATCAGAGGATGGAGAAGCGGCCCCAAGCATCTCCTCATTTCTCATAAACCGCAGGCAGTCATGCGAAGGCTCCTTTGATGAGCATGTAGTAGCCTTCATCGGCGAGATTCCGCCTGCAGAGGCTGATGAGGTCTTCTGCCGTATACAAGGATCGTGCCCCGAAGGTGCCATGACTTCGTGCGTGAAGATAACCTAGGCCTTTCCCGGGCGAAAAAACGTATTTACCACCCTCACACTTACTTTATGATCACCTATCTGCAGTATCTGACTAGCCCCCGAGGATCGATAAAGGTGAATGGTGAGCCCTTCAGAGTAATTTAGTAAAAGTAATACTTTTACTAATATGGAGCGGTTCACCCAAATCATAACCGCCCGAAGGTATGAGTATAGACGAGCCGTCACTGTCATCGTCTATGAGCTTTTGCAGAGATACACCCAATCTTGGAAGGGAGCTAAGCTCTGTACTATTCAGGTTGGAGCCAATCCCAATCAAGCCAGTATAGTGGCGTTGTAATCCTGGTTATCTTGGGAGCATGCGCCGCCTATTAGAAGGCACGCGGTTGATGCAAATAGCTTTAAATCCATTTCATTCCGCCTCATCCATTAGGACACTAATGTAGAGTATTCCTAAAAACCCACCTTTGCGACAGTTAGCTTGTCCGTCGCGTGTTTTTACCAACATATATTTTATAGCAAAAACAGAGGTTTTTAGATTCCCTCGAATTTATCCGGGGGAGTGGCCACAAATATTTCTAGGGCCTGGGTAGCTATGGAAAAGATCACCAGGGCCTTGCCCAGGAACTCTAGGTATCCCCGGGCATCCATGGAGACCATAGACCAGCTTTTAGGGTCTTTAGTTGGGTCTTTGTCCATCCAAGGCCTCCTTCTGCAGGCCTACGACCAGCGAAGATATGTATCCGCCTTTGCCGATGCCAGCGCACTCTATCTCATCGGCACGGGTTCAGCATCCATATCATCTTGGTTTTTTGGGCCTTCAGGGAGTAGATTCGGAACTTGTAAGCCTTGAGCACATTTATTTTTATGCTATTATCGGAATTATAGATTGACACATAAAGACCAACAACCTAATCAAAAAAAGGGGTGGTCAAAGGGCTGCTAATCAAAGTCACAGGTAAAAGAACGGAGTGATAGGGGGAGGAAAGAAGTTTTCAATTTCCTTCCCCTTCGTTCCCCTTAGGCCCAGAGTGCTTCGTTGCATGGAGATTAGTTGACGGACTATTTCTATAGATGGAGATCCAGGCCCATTTACATATAGGAACAATTCCCCCTATTTATATGTTTACTTTATTACCTTAGATAAGCGGCCATTGTTACGCTGAAATGGGTTTATAGAGGAAACTTTATCTTGCGACGAAATCATAGGGGGAATGCTCGGGGGCTAAAGCCCTGGGAGAAGTCACATGTGATATCGGACAGCTTCGGCAAACCTGTCGTTGCCTGACCTCCAAGCAGTGATTTTTCTGGCATCGGTAATAATCAACCTAGAGGGCACCTCTCTACCTCATTCCCCCACCGGTCCGCCAGAGCAAGAACCAGGCCGTCACGCTCGGAATCCCACCAGACTGTGCCAGACCGCGCATGAATCGCGGGCGGTCTCCGGGTTGATTTTAACCTTGAATTTCGGCGCCTTCCGGAATAAGATGGGCTCCAATGGCAGCTTCTTTGATACCTTAATACCTCGAGCCCCCTTTCTACAGGAGGACCTGCATAACCCCGACCAGATCACGCCTGGGAGCTCTCCAGGACAGACCATCTCAGATAACTGGATTCCCTCCGTGAATGCTTATCCCTATGGGCTTGAGTAAGGCCTTCTCGAATAGATAGAAAACAGGCCAACCACATCCCGTCTGATCCATCACCAGAGATGCCTTGCATCCAGACCGGCCAGAGATCATCATCTAGGAGACTTATCCACAATGGCAGGACATGGAGCGCCCAGGACAGGCATCTCCAGATACTGCACGATATAGTTCTTTCCATACTTCTCCAGGGTGGCCATCGCTGTATAGTCCGAGGCCTGCCCTGGATCCAACTAAAGTTTCTGAGGCTTTCGTCTAAAAGCTTAATTTTATTTTATTATCCTCATAGATAGGTAAAGGATATGTCCGGCTAGCCATTATTTTGATAATCCTATATAGCCATGGCACCCTAAGACCATGGCAACAAAATTCTTATCCAAAGCCGCTTTCCCATCAAGTATTGATTCAGCAATAATGAACCTACCCTAAAGGAGGCGGTGTTATTCTTAAGCTGGCTTCACTCTGCTTCATGGCCGCTGTCCTGATCACGACCAGCGGCAGCGCTCAGGATTCAGATTATTGGCTTCAAAAAGGCATAGAACTTGCTTCAGTCGGCTCCTACCAGGATGCTCTGCAGTATCTTGAGAGCGCTATCGTCACCAACCCCGATCAGTCAGAGGCCTGGGTGGAGAAAGGAAAGATCCTCTACACTCTTGGTAACTATTCCCAGGCAGAAGAGAGCTTCAGCCGCGCCATTGCCATCGATCCCAATAACACGGATGCTTGGAAGGGAAAGGGCCTGGTTCTGGAGGCAACTGGAATGTACAAGATGGCCAGGATCTGCTTTGACTCCGCCTTAAGAAAGAACAACTCCAACCCCGAACTCTGGTACGACTGGGCCGAGATCTGCGAGAAGCTCGGGGACTTCACTGGAGCCCTGGAAGGCTACAACACGGCTCTTGCCCTGGACAAGGACATGGTCAACGCCTCGATAGGCAAGGGAAATGCGCTTTTATCCCAGGGCAACGTCGAGGCTGCGCTCCAGGCCTACAACAACGCCTCAGGGAATCCTAAAGCCGTAGAGGGAGAGATTCGCGCCCTAAAGAGTCAGGGGATAAAGTCCCTGTCGTCAGGCCGCTTTGACGACGCGTTAGACTCATTCCAAAAAGCTCTGTCTTTGGCTCCTGAGGATGCTGAGGCCCTGAAGAACGAAGGGGATACCCTAAGATCCATGGGCAGATTTGAGGATGCCCTGGATGCCTACCAGAAGGCTGCAAGCCTCGGATACAACACTACTGAAGTAGCCGTGGTCACACTGGTAGACCATGGAAAGGATCTCTTAGCCAGTGGGAACTTCAGCGAAGCTCTTAGAAGCTTTGACCAGGCCTTGAGCCTCGATCCGAACCTCAAGACAATCCTAGCTGAAAAAGTCAAAGCCCTAACGGGCATGGGAGTAGCTCAGGAATCCAAGGGAGATCCGGAGGGAGCTTTAAGCTCCTACAGGGAGGCCTTGATTTTAAGCCCCTACGATGTCGCGGCCTTAGATGGGGCGAAGAGGACGTCCTCGGCCTTGAATGCCCGATCTCAGATTAATAAAATTAGCGCCACAGGGAGACCGGTATTCGATGGATCACCATACAATAAAACATCATCTACCGAATCGCCATACAATAAAACCGCATTAACCGAACCATCATCCAATGAATCAGCATCCATTGAAACTACATCCAATGGATCTCCGTTCATTGAACCTGCATCCAAAGAGCAAAATGCCAATGTCACGAACGAAATCCCAGAAAGCGAAAACATCACGGAGAGCTATCATAGCCTTGTAAGGGAGGGCGAGGCCCTTATCGCTGGTGGATCGTATAACGAGTCCCTAGACAGATTCAACAGGTCCCTGGTGATGGAAAGCAAGGGCCTTGAGGCATGGATAGGTAAGGGAAAGGCCTTTTACATGATGGGGAACTATCTCAAGGCCATCAACGCCTATGATCAGGCCATAGGTGTTGATCCCGAGAATTCCACTGCCTGGTACGGCAAGGGCCTGGCGACCTTCAGCACGGGGAAGTTCAGGATAGCCAAGCTCTGCTACGACGCAGCTCTTCGCAGAGATCATGAGAATCCTGAGATCCTTTATAGCAAGGCCATGGCCATCTCTAAGGCGGGAAAGCTGGAGGATGCCATAAAGGCCTATGAACAGGCTCTCACTTATTACCCAAATAACGTAAGCCTTCTGCTATGCATCGCCGATGCCAAGAGCTACTTGGCAGATTATAAGGGAGCTGCCAGAAGCTACGAAGATGTTCTGAGCATCGATCCTGGGAACTTCAAGGCCCTCATGGGGCTAGGAGATGCTCGGCTGATCCTTGGCAACTACACTGATGCCCTGGAAGCATATAAGAGGGTCGTATCATCGGATCACTCCAACCTCGAAGCCCTGATTGGAAATGGAGAGGCCCTTTTGGCTCTTGGCAGGTTCCAGGATGCAGAGGACCCATTCAGCAAAGCCCTGGTCCTGGATCCAAAGAGCATCAAGGCCCTCACAGGCAATGGAGATGCCTTCTTCTTCTCGGACAACTATCCCATGGCCCTCAAGGCCTACGAAGATGCCTTGAGGATAGATCAGAAGAACCTCAGAGCTCTGGTTGGCAGGGGAGACATCCTCTACCTACAGGGGGACATGGACGGGGCCCTGAAATCCTACAACGATGCTTTGGAGCTGGATTCAAAGAACGCCAGAGCCCTGATCGGAAATGGAGATGTTTTCCTGGGCCAGGAGAGCTGGAGCGAGGCTCTGGGCTACTACAACATGGCTCTATACTTGGAGCCCAGTAACGTCCGGGCCGCTGCCGGCAGAGGTGACGCCCTGCGCCTTCAGAAGGATTTCACCTCCGCCCTTGGTGCCTATCAGGAGGTCTTGGCCCTGGATTCATCCAATGCCAGAGCTCTTCTCGGAATAGGCGAGGTCTACTATGCCCAGGGCGAATCCACCGCCGCCCTGGAGGCCTACAGCAGAGCTCTGGAAGCCGGCCCCAGGAATTCCAAAGCCCTGGCAGGTCAGGGTGATGCCATCTACCTGAAGGGGGACATGGACGGGGCCTTGAAATCCTACAGCGATGCCCTGAGCATCGATCCAAAGAACACCAGAGCCCTGGCGGGCAAAGGAGATATACTGTACAGCAAAGATGACCTAAGAACCGCCCTAAGCTTCTACAACAGCGCCCTGGAAACGGATCCCGACAATTCCAGAGCCCTGGCAGGCCTCGGCGAGGTCGAGAGCTCTCAGGGCAACTATCAGGATGCTTTGATCCACTTCCAAAGGGCTTTGAAGGCGGACTCAGGGAATCTGAAGGCTCTCAAAGGCCAGGGATCTGCCCTTTCTGCCATGGGACAGTACAACGAAGCCCTGGCAAGCTTCCAGAAGGTTCTTTCCTTGCAGCCAGGCTCAGAAGAGGCCTTAGCAAACAAAGGCTGTATCCTAGAAGCTCTGGGACGCTACGAAGATGCCCTGGTATGCTTTGCGAAGGCCTTTGAACTCAACCAATCAAATGAGGATATCTGCTACGACTTCGGTATTGCCCTCTATCAGGCTGAGAAGTACTCAGAGGCTGCCGAGGTCTGCTCCATGGCTGTAAACTTGGACCCCTACGATGCCTGGCCTTGGTATTACAGGGGCTTATCCCTGAATGCCACGGGAGAAACGGAGGAGGCGGTCGAGAGCTACAGCGAAGCCGTGAATCTTGACCCAAAGAATTCCGAGATGTGGTACAATAGAGGCCTGGCCCTGGCAAGCCTTGGAAGATACCCTGAGGCCCTGGAGTGCTTTGATAAGGTTGCGGAGAGGGACCCAGAAAGTAAAGAGGCCTGGACCAGCAGAGGCATTCTTCTTAAGAAGATGAGCGAGCAATCCATGAGCAAGGCAGAGGAGGTGAGCTAACCACCTTAAAGAACCATATTAAAACCAATCCTTTTAGAACCAACCTTCTAAAACCTAATTAAGAACATAAGAAGAGTCTGCCCTGGTCCACCATGCTGAGGTCCAATCTGCTAGTAGCCAGTCTTTTCATGGCAGCCTAATCCATAACCGATCTAATAAATCATTCCTTCTGGGCCAGGTCTGGTCAAAGACTATCGCTGTATCCTATTTCCCAAATCCTACCCAGACCCGACCACCGATCTACTATCGACCTGCAGTTCCCTTCCTCTTGGCAGCATAGGCCTCTCCTGGAGCGATCCCTGCCTCGCCCTCCTGGACCAGCCTGTACTCCCGGTTATTTCTATTGCCCCTGCGCTCCAGGAGCCCTTCCTGATTCATCCTGGACAGATAGGTGGAGACGGTGGAGACCTTTATGTCATCGATAACCGTCTCGAACTTCTCTCGCAATTCTTGGGATGTGAACCACGTGTCCGGAAATTCGAACCGTATGAACTTCTCCAGGCGATCCATGAGGGTGCCGCCGGCATCGTAGGGCTGGCTTTCCTTGGGAATCTCCTCCTTCTGGGAGAATATTCCAGCTGCCGTAAGGTATCCTACGATTCTATCCCTAAGGGCTTCACCTTCCAGCCCTTGGGATTCGAATTCATATACCGATTTGAGGCCTTTGTCCTCGACCTCTATGCGGATCCTCATCTAACACCTTCTAGGAAAAGGATCACAGCCTCGGCATCTGATTGGCCTCTAGCTTCCTGGAAGGAGCGATAGGACCTGCACGGCAGGCCTCAGAGGCCTTTAAGGCATTGAACTGACGGGCCCGCTCAAGATCCAGAGGCATTGTAAACAGCTGAATTTGTCCCCTCATTTTATCCCACCTCAACCTAATTTCTACCTTTACCAGGGGGACCGGTTTACCTCTAAGAACCCCTTTCCTCCGGTCCCCTTACGCAGGCCTAAGAGATCCCTTCGCCCTCATGGTACTAAAAGCCGTCCCTTCCCGGCATTTAGCCCTTACTTAGCCTGTGCATTCTACCCCATCAGGCAGATCTCACACCCAAAAGGCTGCAGTTCCTTCTTCTGCAGCCGTAAGTCGCGGCCAGCCCTTCTCCGGCGGCGATCATCTGTCCGACTCTACTCCTTCGTGCCATCCCTTCAAGCGTAAATTGCAGCCTTAACTCCTTCCTATTGCTACTCCCTAGTGCCATCCCTTCTATTATGGTGACATGGTGACGCCAGGCTGCGTTTCTGACAGCCGTCCCTCAAAGCCATTGTTAAGTTGAGCTTTGAGCCCCTCGAATATTGGACCGTCAGCATCTACGCTATCGCACATACGCAAGCCATTATGAAGGTAAATCCATCCCCTCAAGACGAACTTCCCTTCAGCTCATCCCCCTCGGACACTATCAGACTGGATGTGAATCCAACTCTGACACCTTAAACCTTGTAACTTAAGTATATATACTTTTCTGAGAGTCGCTAGTTGTAGTTAATAGCTTAAAACGCGTTTTATTGGTTTTTTAGTTAAATAAGCTTCTATAAAAGGCTCAATTGGTGTTCACAACCAAGCCTGCCAGTGTGAATCTAACCAGTGGATCGCTGTGAATAGGCTGTTTTTGGATATCATAATGATAGTAGATCGACGACAGTAGGATGTGTATCTCAGTGAACCATCCTGTGAAGGCGGTTCACACAATCGATTCACAAGCAAATTATTGAAAGGATAGCAAGCCCCAGATGAGATAAAGCTCGCGAGAAGATACCAAACCAAGGCCCAGAGAAAATAGCTGAAAAGGTAGGGATTCGCGAGAGACACAAAGGTCCGCGAAGAATTTAAGAGGCCTGGTGGAGCTCGTACTGCTCCTCCAAGAGCCAGTCTCCGATTTCCTTGAGATACTTGCGCTTTCGTTCATCCTCAAGGATAAGCTGGCAGATCTCAAATAGGTCCGAAGACAGATCTTCTTCCATTGCGCTTAGGAACTAGCGGCTTGAATTTAAATCTATCTATGGAGGACGTTATTTCCTTCCCAGGACAAGGGCGACGCAGCACGGTCCTCCCTGCCGCTTGAAGCTGCCCGCGTGAACCGGGTGGTCTCCGATCACAGAGAAGAAGGTTCCTACCTCTGCAGCGGCGTAGATCCTTCCAAGACACAGGTCTACGCAAACGGCTGCGGATCTCATCTCCTCCAGCCCTCCGCCTAGGTGGACGGCCTTGTCTATGCCTATAAAGTAAGAGATCATGAGCTCAGGGCGTCCTGCAAGAGCTTCTAGGGATTTGCGGCACGTTTCGCGATCAAATTCTCTAGGATCCAAGTCCCTGGAGACCTTTCCCACGAAGTCGATGAGGCCCTCGTAGACCTCAGCGCCGCCCTTCTCCATGATCACCGCGGTCTTGAAGCCCTGGAAGCTGGCAATCTCGGGAATGCTGGAGAGGGTCGAAGCCTTGGCCCCCTCAGTATTGTGAATGCCGTGGTGCTCGGGTAAAAGGCCGCTCAAGATAGAGGCAATGGCCGGAGAGGTGTGAATTGCAGCTGCTTTTGCTCTGACCAGAAGGCCCCCGGAGGCGAGGGAGGCCATATTCTTCAGATCGGCTTGGAAGAACTTATAGAGATCATAGCCCAGGCTATCCACGATTAGAACTATAGCCTTGGAGCACCCCCAGCTTTCCACCTCCTCTATGGGCGCCCCGTCCATGCCGGGAATTTTTACCCCCAGAATCTTAGCCACTGTCGGAGCGAGATCTACCTGGTTTATCTGCCTCATCCGAGCCAAAGCTTTGAATCTAGGCCGCTAAAAGCTTTTGTAATAGTTGGCGCCTGGGAAGTAAGCTTAAATATTTATGATCTTAATCCCCAGCTAAAATATGATCAGAGTTTACCTACCCTGGCTCTTAGCGCTGTTGTTAGTAGCCCATGGGGCCTGTTCCGACGTAATGGTGGATTATAGCCATAGCGTTGTGGGCACCGGCACGGTCATGAGCGACTACAAAATGGGCGAGGTGAAGAACTCTGAGGCTTCAGGCTCCCTTAGAGGGACTGGTGACCTTATAAACAAGCAGGCCTTTTCCATTAACGGGACCTCCCTGTTCACAGTGGAAGACAAATTCCTCCTGGCCCAAAGAACAGGAAAGAGTGTGAAGAACGAAGTGAATTACCCGCCGTGGCCCAAAACTCAGCCCACCTTCAGGCTAGCAGGCCCAAAGTGGGCCAGGGGCATAGATGTTAAGGCCCATCCATTGCCGGAGCCAGCAGAGTCCCCAGGAGAGCTCATAAACGCTTTAAGCTTCGCATCTCTGGGTAAGGAAGGAGAGTTCGAGATCAACGGAGTAACCCAGATAGCCAGTGCCTCCACCAGCGTCTCCAATACCTCATCCATGGAGGTGGGAGGAGCTGTGACCGTCGGCCCTTCCTTTGATTACACATCCAGGTGGCTTAACAGCAGCAATGTGACAGTGCAAAGCGCTGTAGGATCTCCAAGGTCATCCATCTTCGAGGAGTACAGCCAGATATCAGGGAACAGCTCAGGACGAAAGGCGCTCCAGATCACACCTTGACCCGGGCTTATTTTACCAGTTATCTTATTAAGTCATCCAACCTAAAGCTTCTATCATGAGCGCCTTCCGCTCCCTGGCAGGGTCCGAGCTGGAAAAAACTTGTGATAAGGCCTCGGAGGAGATCAAGAGAAGCAAAAGCCTGGTGGTGGCCTCCCACATAGATGCCGACGGCCTGACCTCGGCGGGAATAGCCTGCACTGCCTTGGAAAGGTTAGGGAAAAGCTATGAACCCCTCTTCTTCAGGCAGCTCGACGGCCCGGCTCTGGAGCAGGTGGCAGATCGAGGTGCCGATTTAGTGATCTTCACCGATCTCGGAAGCGGCATGCTCCAGGAAATTTCCGACTTGAAACTGAGATCTGTGATCGCCGATCATCACAAGCCAACGCCTGCGCCCGATACCAGGGGTATCACCCACATCAACCCCCACCTGGCAGGAGCAGATGGCGCGACCCAGCTTTCCGGAAGCGGAGTTGCCTTTCTTCTGGCTAGATCCATGGCTAAGGGTAACGATGATCTCTCAGCCCTGGCTATAGTGGGAGCCGTGGGCGACCTCCAGGATATGGCCTCAGGGAAGCTTCTGGGCATCAACCGCGAGGTCCTGGATGTAGCATCCGGAGCAGGAGCCATCTCCTGGTACAGAGATATAAAGCTCTTTGGCAGGCAGACGAGGCCCGTCTTCAAGATGCTAGAGTACTCCCAGGACCCCTACATACCCGGTCTGTCAGGAGATGAGGATGCCTGCATAGCCTTTCTCAAGGAGATGGGAGTTCGCCTCGGTGGCGAAAAGTGGAGACGCTGGATAGATTTAAACCAAGATGAGAAGTCGAGAGTGGTCTCGGCCCTGGTAAGAAGAGGTCTTAGATCAGGCCTGTCCAGCATCAAACTTGAAAGATTGGTTGGCGAGGTCTACACCCTGCTCAAGGAGCACGAAGGCACCGAGCTTCGGGACGCCAGCGAGTACTCCACCCTTCTCAACGCCACGGCCAGATACGGCTACTCCGACACGGGCCTGAAGGTCTGTATGGGCGATAGAAATGCTGCCCTTGATGATGCCAGGACTCTTTTAGCTCAGCATAGGCAAAATCTTGTCAATGGCATAAAATTGGTGAGCAAGCAAGGCATGGCCAAGAAAAGGAGCATCCAGTACTTCGATGCCGGAGATGCCATCCTAGATACCATAGTAGGAATAGTAGCAGGTATGTGCTTTCAGGTGGCCGACAGATCCATGCCCATACTGGCCTTTGCTACGACCCCCGAGGGCTTGCTTAAGGTCTCGGCCAGGGGAACTCAAGACCTGGTGAGATCAGGGCTCGATTTGGCTGAGGCCATGTCCCTCGCCGCAGGGAAGGTAGGAGGAGCTGGCGGAGGGCACAACGTGGCCGCGGGGGCGACCATTCCCAAGGAGGCCAGAGATGAGTTCCTGGAGATTGTGGACGCCGCGGTCGGATCCCAGATATCCAGGAATAAGAAGACAATTTAATCAGCAGCTAATCCGTATCATCTGCTAAAGCCATAGTTCTATTGTACAGCTCCACCACATCTTCACCCTCGACGAAGGCCAAGCCATGATCTCTGGCGTACTTCATAGCATCGTCCTTAGATAGAGCCCTCCCAGTTTCTCCATCCAGCATCTCGCAGACGACGGTTGCTGGAGTCACTCCTGCAGCCCTGGCAAGCGCAATGGATAGCTCAGTCTGCCCCCTGCGATCCTTAATAAGCCCGGGAGCTGCCCTGAGCACCGGCACGTGACCCGGAGACCTAAACTCATCGCTCAGATCGACATGACACCCCTGAAGAGCTTTTTTAGCAGCCCCAGCCAGGGCGGTGATGGTTAAGGACCTGTCCACATCGGTTATGCCTGTAAAGGTCTTCCTGTGGTTTACCCAGAGGGAGAAAGATGACTTGGAATCATAGGTGAGGTCCCCGGCTCTCTCGCAGAGAGATCCTATGCTCGAGGCACTTCCCGAATGCTCTGCGCACGCACATCTCAGGATATCCACAAAGTAAGGCAGCCCCAGAGCCGAGCACGCTAGTGGATCAATGGCTGTACATATGAGCCCGCCGGCATCCCTCCTGAGCTGATAGAGATGCTTTGGGGTCATAAACTCGGCAGCCATCACCAGATCCGTCTCTCTCTCTCGACTGTCGAAGTCGTAGATGAGCACCACCTCGCCCCTGCCCAGTGCTTCTATTGCTTCTTCTATCACCTCAAAATCACCTCAACTTCGTTGCCGTCGGAGAGACTCAGGGCTTTTCTTAGCTCTACCGAGGATATGATCTCCAGAAGGTGGGACGGGTAGCTGGAGCGCTCAGGCCTTATAATTGCACATTCCACACCACCGATCTCGGCGGGATAGCATTGACATGCCCCGTAAGTTCGGCGCTCATCTTTGAATCCATCAATTTTTACTGCACCGGCCGTGTCCGTGACGAAGGGTTCCAGTGATCTGAGGTTCAGTGTGCCAGGGTATGGGATGAAACCCAACTTCTGATTGAACTGTATTGTGTATCCATCCAGGGATATGTAGTATTGGCCTTCACCCATCCCAGATGCAACCGTGCCCTTGATTTTCCTGGCATAGGAGACCTGGAAGATCTTCTTATAGTCCTCACGCTCTGCCTTGAGCCTCAGGATGCCCTTCTCAGTGATCTTCACGTCCTGGCCGATGTTCGTAAGCTTCCTGGCCAGGTAGCCGTCCTCTTCGAGGTTACAGAGCCTTCTGGCTGCAGTCTGCATGCTCGTTCCAAGGATGGAGGCCAAAGTGGACGAGGAGAGGCTTATGCTATCCCTGGAGGCTCCAAGAAGGGCCAGCCTCTTTAAGGCCTCTACCTCAGCCAGGTCTCTCAAATTTGGGACGCCTATCACGATTGGTAAAGGTGTGACTTTAACAGTATATAGGCTTGTCGTTTGGATCTTATCGTTAATCTGAAGTGATCATGGTGCGCATGATTAGAAAAGGCAAGATAAAAAGCCAAGATAGGAAAAGGCGATGTTATATGGGTCCCAGGTAGCCCCCTGTCGGAACAGGACATGCTCCCCAACAACCTGTATCAAAGGCCTGATCCCTGAGCACCTTTATGTGCTCATCCATGCTGAAGTTGCCTATGAACATGTGGGATATCCTGGACATCTCCTCCCTGGTGTCCCCGGTCTTCGGGTCCTTGATCACGTAGCCCACCATGCCTATCCCTATGAAATCGGCGTTGATGACAATCTCAGTCCTGTCTTTTGTGGCCGTGAGGTACATGTTGGTCGATAAACGGGTGGCGTCGGTGAAGATCTTGGAGGCGCTCATGTTGAGCATATAGTTCTCCAACTGAGTGCTCTCCCGGAACTTTTCATCATATGCAAAGAGGTGGGCGTTGGGATTGCTCTTGGATCCCATCTCTACTACGTAATGCCCCGCAAAAGCAGGAGACATGGCCACCGCCATACCCAGAACCAGGACCCAGGCCCACCCGTTCATCCACCGTCCCTCCTAATTCAAAACCCAGATATCGATTTAAAGTTTAAGTCTCTTGAGATAAGCTCCACCGGAACTCATCGCTTAGCTCACCGGTGTAGACCGTGACCGCAGGACCCTCCAGAAAAGCCCTATCGCCCTCGAAGGATACTATCAGAGGACCGCCTCGGGTCTCCACCATTACCTCGTTCCCGACCAGGCCAAGCTTTCGGGCGATGGCTGCGCTGGCCACGGCCCCCGTGCCGCAGGAGTAGGTCTCTCCCTCCACCCCTCGCTCGTAAGTCCTGACCTCCAGGGGATCTCCGGCCTTGACGAAGTTCACATTGGTTCCCTCAGGGAAGATGCTGCTGTACCTTATGATCTGGGCGATATCCTCAATCTCCAGATCCAAATCATCCACCATGATCACCGAATGAGGAACGCCTGTGTTAACCGAGGAGACCTCATAGTCGTCTATCTCCACCAGAATCAGCTCACCAGAGCCCACCGCGGGGATGGAGGGACGATCGAACTTGAGGTTGCCCATGTCTACCTTGGCCCAGAAGGATCCCTCCACCTCCCTGACCTGAAT
>DAXJ01000020.1:0-11147 GCA_002506335.1 Methanosaeta sp. UBA114 | reverse complement strand
CGAATGCCATTGCCGCACATCTCTGCCTCGGAACCGTCTGGCTGAAAGAGCCTCATGGCCACATCGGCCTGGCTTCCTCCCTGGAGAAAGAGGACTCCATCAGCACCTATGCCGAAGTTTCTGCGGCAGCACCGCATGGCGAAGGCAACTTTTTGCGAAGCCGGAACTATCTGCTTTCTCATCTCATCCACCAGGACGAAGTCGTTGCCGTTGCCGTGGAGCTTGGTGAAGGTGAAGGCGCTCCTGGAAAAGGGGTCGTCCTCCATCTCTATCTCAGAAATCTCTGCCAGCTTCATTTTATATACCATGCTCTGTTCATCTAACTGTGTGCTGCTGTGGTGGTGATGTGATATTAAACCCATTCTACAAGTAGCCCTGGACTTATTAGAACTCGATAGGTCGATTCAGATAGCCAAAGAGGCAGTCGCAGGCGGAGCTGATTGGATTGAGGCCGGCACACCACTCATCAAGAGCGAAGGGATGAATGCAGTGCGCGAATTAAAGAAATCCCTTCATGGGGTGAAGATAGTAGCCGACATGAAGACCGTGGACACCGGGGCCTTGGAGGTGGAGATGGCGGCCAAGGCCGGAGCAGATATCGTGGCCATGTTGGCGTCATCCGATGACTCAACCATAGCCGATGCCAAGATGGCGGCCGGAAAGTACGGGGTATCCCTCATGATGGACCTACTCACGGTTCCAAACCCTGTGGAGCGCTCCAAGGAGCTTGAGGCTCTGGGAGTGGATGTCATCTGTGTTCACGTGGGCATAGACCAGCAGATGACGGGCCGCGACACCATTTCTTTCCTCAAGGATATCACCAAGGTGGTCAAGGTTCCCGTGGCCGCTGCAGGAGGCATAGATGCCAAGACCGGGGCCGAGGCAATAGCCAACGGGGCATCCATAGTGATCGTAGGCGGAAGCGTAGTCAGGAGCGCCGATGTCACCAGCTCTGCCAGGAAGATCAGGGAGGCCATTGACCGCCCCGGATCCGCCGAACACAAGAGGATGAGTGCCGAAGAAGAGATAATCGCTATTCTCAAAGAGGTCTCGACACCCAACGTCTCCGATGCCATGCACAGGAAAGGCGCCATGCACGACATCCATCCCATCAACAGCGGTGTGAAGATAGTAGGCACGGCCGTTACAGTCCAAACCTTAGCTGGAGATTGGGCTAAGCCCGTCGAGGCCATAGATATAGCAGGTCCCGGCAATATCATAGTGATCTACAACGGGTCGACCAGCATCGCACCCTGGGGAGGCCTCGCCACCCTGAGCTGCAAGATAAAAGGAATAGAGGGCGTGGTGATAGAGGGAGCAGCCAGGGATATAGATGAGATCAAGGCCCTGGGTTACCCCATATTCTCCAGAGGCTCTGTGCCTAATGCCGGAGAGCCCAAAGGCATGGGAGAGATCAACGCAGAGATCACCTGCGGCGGCCAGACGGTGAGACCCGGAGATTATATAATAGGGGACGACAGCGGGGTTGTGGTCATTCCAAAGGATAGGGCCTACGAGATAGCCAAGCGCGCCCAGATGGTGGCAGAGAACGAATCCAGGCTCTATGAAGAGATTAAAAGAGGAAAGACCCTCTCCCAGGTGGCGAATCTAAAGAGATGGGAGAAGGTCTGAGGAGACGACAGTCGTAAATAGATTAAGGGTGTCTCTATTGGGCGCGATAAATAAACCAACGTACAGGTCGACCTTGAGTACAAGGAGACTCTCATATGGATCTTGAGGACGTAGTAAGCAAATACCCACCCAGGCAAATAATGATGATACCAATAGCTATAGTAGCTTTGGCGATTATTGTCCTGGGCACTACCTACATCACCACAGGCTCGCCTGTGAAGCTGGGGGTGGAGTTCACCGGAGGAACGGTGGTCACCATACCGGCAGCGGATAGCGAACTAGTTCTAAAGGAGAAGCTTTCAGGATATCCCGTTCTAGACATGAGGAACATAGGGAGCAGGTATCTGGTACAGTTCGGGCCTATGAGCCAGGACAATTACAATGCCCTGGCCAAGCTGATCAACTCCCAGTACGCTGATGCGGAGATCAGATATATGGGTCCCGTCTATAGCCAGGCCCTGCAGCAGGAAGCTCTGTTCTACATACCCCTATCTTTCATCCTCATGGCAGTAGTTATCTTCATAATCTTCAGGGAGCCATTTATCTCAGGAATAGTAGTGCTGTGTGCCCTGGCTGATATCATGATAGCTGCGGCCTCCATGGATATCCTCAATGTGAAGCTCTCCTTGGGAACAGTAGCAGCTCTCCTGATGCTCATAGGTTACTCAGTAGATACGGATATCCTCCTCTCCATGAGGGTACTTCGAAGAAAGGGCGTCGTCGAGGATAAGATCATGGGCGCCATGGGCACGGGCCTCCTCATGACCACCACCACTGGTGGCGCAGTCCTGGCGCTGTTCCTGGTCTCAGATGTGCTCTACATGATCATACCCTCCTTCACCAGGATGGACGTCATAGCAGACATCGCTGCAGTCCTCATTTTTGGCCTTCTGGCTGACATCTTCAACACCTGGATAACCAATGCTCAGGCCCTGAGATGGTACATCAACCGGCCCAAGGCCATGGGGGCTAAGAGATGAAAATTAACTGGACGGACCCAAGGATCGCCATCTACCTGGCAGCTGTGTTGATAGCTCTGGCTCTCATAGCACCTCTACCCATAGGTCATGGGGGATCCCTAGAGTCAAGGCTCAAGTACGGCCTGGATATCGAGGGCGGCTCCTGGCTCCAGCTCAAGCTGGAAGGCGCAGTAGTTGAGCTCAACATCGATCCAATCAAGGTCCTGGAGAAGCAATTCGAGGCAACCTCAGTGGACAAGCAGGGCGATAGCCAGTACGTATTGGCGGTTAAAGGCAATGTGACCTCCGCCATGGCTGAAAAGCTGGGTTACCCCGGCGCAAAGGCCGTGGAGAGGGGAGGATTATCCAAGGTCACCATAACATCATCTCCCGAGGGCGTTGTGACCAACTACCTCAAGAGCGCCCTCCAGTCGGACGTCAAGCTGGTGGGCATGGCTCCGCCCCAGTATGAGATAAGGACCAACGTCACCAGGGAATCCTTAAACGCTGCCCTGGCTCCTGTGGGAGGCTATGTAGCATCCGGTCAGGCAGGCTTCGTCGAAGGGCTGACTCCCGATACCGTCGATGAGACCAAGAAGGTCCTGGACAGCAAGCTCAACCGCCTGGGGCTCCAGGATATCAAAGTCAGAGTTGTCGGCAATCAGTTCATACTGATAGATATGGCCGGTGTTGATGTGGCCACCGCCCAGGACGTGGTAGGCAAGCCCGGCAAGTTCGAGATAAGAATCCAGACCACGGACAATAACACGGAGCACGTGACCTATGGCGATACCGTGGTGGGAGTGGATGTGCCCAGGGGCGACCAGCACGGCATGTGGGGAGTTCCCTTCACCCTATCCGATGAAGGTGCCAAGGCTTTGCAGACGGCAGCCATACAGTACGGCGCCACCAAGGATCCCAAGGACCACGAGCTCTCTATGTACCTGGATAAGGATCAGATCTTCTCAGCACCCTTAGCACTGGAGCTGGCCTCGTCCATGCAGAAGGCACCCATGTCCAACCTGGTGGCTGAGGTAGGCACCGGGGATCCGGGCTCTCTCAAGGCCAAGGAGCTCTACATCCACCTGAGGGAAGGTGCCCTGCCAGTGAACGTTGAGGTTATAGGCTCAGGTCAGGTGACCGCAGCCTTAGGCGCTCAATTCATGAAGCAGATCATGATAGGCTTCATCGCCGCCCTCCTGGTCGTAGCCGGTCTCATCTACCGCCGCTATCGCGAGAAGAGGATAGTTCTGCCCATGGTGGCCACCTCCTTCTCAGAGGTCATAATGATGCTGGGCATATGGGCCCTTCTGGGATGGCAGCTCGATCTGGCATCCATCGCAGGCATCATCCTGGTGATAGGCACGGGCGTTGATCACCTGGTAATCATCACTGATGAGCTCATCAGAGGCGGAGAGACGGGTGCAGCAGCCTCAGCAGATGTAGCCAGTGGACAGCGTTCCAAGACCACCATCGTTCAGACCGCAGGCTCTGACAAAGGCTTAAGCATTAGGGAGAGGGCCGCAGCCGTGGCAGAGAAGGCCAGTTCAGCCAAGGTCACCACGGCTGGACCCAGCGGAAAGGTGTACATTACCAGGCTTTCCAGGGCCTTCTCCATCATCCTGGGAGCTGCAGCCACCACAGCCATAGCTATGGTGCCCCTACTGGTCATGGGCTTCGGATCCCTGACGGGCTTTGCTCTCATCATCATCATAGGCGTCTTCTTGGGCGTCGGCATTGCCCGACCTGCTTACGGCAGGATTATAGGGTACATCCTGGCAGAAAGCTAGTGAAACGCAAAGAGAGAACTGCCCCGCGGCAGGCCAACGCCCAGAGGCAAGCGGCAGCCTGCCTCCAGGGAACCCTTTTTCGATCATCTAACAGCTCCTGATGAGGTTTTCGGTGCTCCTAAAGGGCAACTTTTCTAGAGACTTTTTCTGAAAGGTCTACCGATAATACAGCATACGCTATCGATTAATTTAAAAACAGTTGAGCACAATTATTTTTAATCGTTGGTATTTGAGACCATAAGGAGATCTTGCTGTGGTTCGGGTCAAGTACGCGGGAGAAGTATACAGGTGCAAGGAGTGCGGGAATATAGTTGAGGTCAGGGAGCCGGGCTCGGGCTATGGAGAGCTGGAGTGTTGTGAGACGCCCATGGATCTCGTTGAGGGCTAAGATTTAAGCACTACATGAGGATTGTGTCCTCATAATAGCTTTATATAGCCATCTCCATCGTAGCGGGATGCCCAATAGAATTCCTGCCGGATAGCTCGAAATCGATTACCTCGCTTCCCCACATTACCTTAACTTAAAGCTTGAACATAATGCCGGGGTTCGAGGCTTTAATTTGAACCTCCAAAGTTCAGCTTAGGCATAACCTCTCTGGCAAAGAATTGTATGAACCCAGCCTGATCCTGGCCTATCTGGTGTACGACAATGTGGTCCACGCCTGCGGTGATGTACTCGTTCACCTTATCCACGTACCTCTGGGGATCGGGTCCATAGGCCATGTTCTTTACCACATCCTCAGGGGTTACCATCTTCTGCAATGCCTCGAACTGCTGGGGTACGGGAAGCTCCTGGCCCAGCCCACCCTGGTTGGCTGGAGTAGGCCACTGCGCATAAGCCAGGCATTTAGCATCGTTTTCGCTCTTAGCCCAGGAGACCGTACATTCGGCATATACGGGCTTGCCCTTGCCCCCCGATTCGTTGAAGACCTCTATGGCCTGCTTGTTAGCCCCCACCGTAATGAGGCCGTCTCCGATCCTTCCTGCGGCCTCGGCAGCGATATCCCCACTGGCGGCAACGATTATGGAAGGAAGCTCTTTCGGCAAAGTGTAGATCTTGGCATTCTCCACGACGTAAAAGTACCCGTGGTAGTCCTGCATGCCTCCCTGCCAAAGGAGCCTTATCACGTCCACCGCCTCCTCCAGCATGTCTATCCTTATGGGAGCTGGAGGCCAGCGATCTCCCAGGATGTGCTCATTCAGGTTCTCCCCTGATCCCAGAGCCAGGGTGAACCTCCCAGGCATCATGGAGGCGGCCGTAGCCGCGGCCTGGGCGATGATGGCAGGGTGGATTCTGACCGTAGGACAGGTCGCTCCCGTGGTTATATTCATCTTGGAGGTGACCTGGGATATTCCTCCTAGGGTGCACCAAACAAAGGGGCTCTGACCCTGGGCATCTATCCAGGGGTGGTAGTGGTCTGAGATAGAGGCAAAGGAAAAGCTCGCCTCCTCTGCCTGTCTAGCGTAACAGACGAGGTCCAGGGGGCCGTGCTCCTCGCTCGATAGCTTATAGCCGATTTCAACCATGTGATCCTCCTCAACAGATTGTTCAATGCCCAATACAATCAACCTTGTAAGACCTATTTCGGCAAGCATAGTTATCTATACATGCACTAGGGAGCGGTAACAGATGGCGTATAGGACTCCATTCACTTTTTGGGATTTTTTGCTATTTAATTTTTCGCCAAGATACCCTGAATACTGATTTAGTTGATTCTATTGGTAAAGAATAGGATACTCGTAGTGCCTTCGTGCCTTTGCAGTTTATATTCCAATGACCCTACTATCCACCACTTAGGCACGAAGGCCTAACTGATTAACCAATTTTAATTTTAGGAAGAATCTTATAATTTCCTGTTCTCAAGGCCCAGCGATCCGTGGATGAAGAACGCACCGACACAATATTGGTGAAGTAAGTTATAGCCCTCCAGATAAGCACCAGTACCCCTATGATGCGACTGGGCACAAAAGGCGAGGGTGGCGGCCCGCAATAGCCTAGATTGAAGCTGACCATGTGGCTCACCAGGGAGATCAGGAATCCGAGTCTGAGGGCCCAAAATAACCAGGAGAGGACGTGAACACCCAGGGCCAGGAGGAGGTCACCGCAAGGTCTTTGACACTGTACTCTATGCCTCCTACGTGTGGCGGGTGATAATGAGGGGTCTAGGGAATCTTCATGAACTTCAAAAGATCTTTAGACCTCCTACCCAGTTAGCCTTTTTGCAGATAATTAGAATGACTCTTTCCTAGCCGGGTGGATAAAACGGACCGGTTATAGCGCCGTTAATTTTATACAGTTGTAGAAAGATCATAAGCCAGCATAGGGGTACCGTGGGATAGTGGCGCTGCCGAAGCCGTGAAGCAACAATGCTGCCGACACTGCTGTTCGAGCTATTTCTACAAGGACTATTGGCACCAAAGCTATTAACGCCAAAACTATTGCTACCAGTGCTATAAGACAGTGCCTCTGCGGCAGATTTGGACGAGAAAAGGAGAGTAAAGGGCCAAAAAGGTTCGATGATGCAAACGGATGCAATGCCCACTAGGCCTGGAAAATATAACTGGCCATCTAGTAGGCCGTCTAACAATATCAAGACAATACCAATAGTCCCTTTAAGCTTAAAAGCCGCCCTAGCCTCAGTCACACAAGCACGCACGAGGCCATAATCTCACCCCATCGTCAAAGGTTATAAAAGCATGGCGTTCTTCCCTCCTGGCTGCCACCAAAGATTGCCCTGTGAAGGCCCCTTTTGTCATCGTTCTGCCCAGGGCATATGCAATGATAGCACAGTGCTACGCAGCGACGCATAAGGCAAACCAATATCACATATTGCCACTAGAGCGATTACTACTAGATTATAGAGTTAGCAATATTCTTCTTATCTTAACCATATAAGTTCCCCAAAATTTTTAAATATCTTGGGATGGATAATCACTGGCTATAGGCGCTACAGGCCAAGTGAATAATATAGCAACCTTAGTTTGTTTTGGCAAAGTGCCGCGACGGGAGGTCTGTGAATGGGATTTAAATCAAAAACCATAGGAAAAGAGAAAGTAGAGGGGATGCCCAGCGTTATGGATAACAGCCTTGAGCAAGACCCCTATAGCGATTACTATCAGACAGATCCTTACAGCAGAAAGGATGAATGGCTGCTGAAGTTCGAGGTAAATGAAAAAGGGGTTGGTCGTCTAATGCTCCCACCCAGCCTCTCCATATTGCTCCAATCAGACAGAGTATCAATAATGCCTACCAGCGGTGGACTCTTCATCAGATCAGTTTAAATGATCGTGGGGGTAGTTTTATTGAGGCCATCCCGCTTCCCCACCCCCCATGCCCTTTTCATTTTCACAATGATGGTCCGCAATCTTTTATGTCAACTCTCAAGAGCATTTAACAGCTCTAACCGCTTCTTAGGTCGCCCAGCTAGAACCTGCGAAGATAAAACGCCGTTTCCTGTACTCTGCCAGAGCTATTCCATAGACCGTAGGTTCTACAACCACCCCAGTCGGTCACACACAGAGCTGGGATGGTAAAGGCTAGGATAACCACTAGAGAGTAGATCCGAGCATTGAGGGATACGAGCTGAGGACGTATGAAGTACTCAGGTATCAGTATTACGAAGATAAATCCCAGGAGGAGCACCGCTAGGGCCGTCAGAGGGCTGTGAACGATGACGTAGTAGAGAGCCAAGGGTATGAGGAGGGCTCCAGGTCCCACGGCCTGCAGGGGATCGAAGATTACTATCAGTATGCTCAGGGTAATAGGATAAGGGACGCCTATAAGGTAAAAGCTGAAAGCTGTCATGACGCCGCTGATGAGGGCCAATAAGATGTGGATTCTGAAGAGGGCGATGTAGGTCCCATTGAGCTGCCTTAGAAAGAACCTGACCACGTGCTTGTTGGGTGTAAGCTCCACAGCCCTCTCCACCAGATCCTCCCCATCGATGAGGAAGTGATAGGTGAAGAAGACCAGAAGGATGATCTGGGTGTGGTGGAGGAGGGGGACGTTCAACGCGCCCCCTCACCCAAAGTTTTGAGTTATGGCGCCACCTAGGGTACCGCATTGGATGCTAGGCAGGAGAGATAACCATCAACAATGGAAGAGGTATTCTCTCTCAGCGGTCTTAGGATGGATGGTGATAGGATAGACCTGAGGTCACCAAGAGTCTTAAAGCGCCCGATCTTTCCAGTCTAGTTGCCTCGGATAGAATTATGAAATCCTTGGTAATACAAAGAAAGGCCGAGGACGTGGATATGTGTTGAGCCACGACCCTTCAAGAAGCAACAGGAGTTCACTTTTCAACTTTTTAAACCTCGGCACTCAGATTCTGACCTGTGCTTGGAGCCTTTGTCAGACTTTCATTGTAGTAATCGATATTGTTAGGCAGATCCATGTAAAAATCCTTCCTAATATCGATTTTAACCTTGGCATCTCTTAGTCTCAGGCCAAGGACATGACCTCCAGCCTTTCTGTCAGCGGTAATGAAGCGAAGGTGATAATCGGCTACGTTTACTCCGCTGACAAAGCTGGGGCTCCAAACACCTACCAAGGTCCCAGGTATGTTGTAGAACTCGAAGATCGACTAGTTGGCGGTGGCATTGGCCAGGAGGCACGGGTGTGACTTGGACTACCATGGAACGCCTCTGGTCTTAACGTAGTCGAAGGTTCCATCGACCCTGAGGACGTAGAAGACGTTCTTGGATGGAAAGTGCTTATCCAACTGCTTTTCAAAGCCAGCGGCATTGGCTCCGGCCAGGATTGTCATGACCTCGCCCGCATCTAAGTGGGTCAATATGGCGAAGGGAGCGGTGGCGTTTATCTGAACGGGGTAAGCAACTCCATAGGACCTAACCTGATAGAACTCCCCATCGATGGCCGCCATCTCCCCGTCCAGGACATTAAGGGTGCTAAGGCATATGTCGCCATCCTCACACAGGTTCTGCTTGGAGCAGGGCACCTATAGCGGATACCTGGAAGAGAGTAACCCTATACTACGATGCTGCGCAGGTCAGAGATAAAACAAAAATCGACATTACTGTTGTTGCTAAAGCTATATGACGATAATTACCCATTAACATCTCCTCCTAGGTATGGCTTTGATGGTTAAAAGCGATCTAAGGATTTAAGATAGTTCTCCATCGCAACTGGGTGGATCAGGAGGAGTATAATCGATGTTCACAGCCCCAAGCTTTAAGCTCACCGAGAGTGAATCGAGGTCCTGAAATAGTATTCTCTTAGTTATGCCAAGGGATGCCAGGTCCGTCAGAAGTTTCCGCTTGCTATCACTTGGTATTACGTACCTGACCAGGCTCCTTTCGTCCTGGAGGAGATCGGTTATCCTGAAGCCCTTCTTCGGCCTTGGGTGAAGGGTGAAAGCGCTGAGCTGAGAGACCATCCTTGGTGATATCATCTGGGGTTGTATAGCTACAGGATGCTGGGGGTGATCATCCAGTCCCAGGTTTGCCGCCAGCTTGGGTATATCCTCATAGGTGGGCGCAGAGGCCAGGTAGCGCACTATAGGGTGGCTAAGGGTTGGTATTCCCTTAATTTGGCTGAACTCATTGAGTGCATGAGGATACATGGCCCAGAGCTCCCCATTGCAAGAAAGGTGGTCGCTTACGGCGAAGTACAGGGCTATGAGAGCGCTCTCAGACCAATCAAGGAGCCGGGTGGGAGTGCCGTGATGCTGCATCAGAAAGAGCCACGCTACATCGTCATCTTGATCAGGGAGGTTCTCAGATAAGGTGGGAGCGCCTCGCTTGAACGCATCTATGAGGTAGAACTCTAGATCCCGGCGCTCATTTCTTAATTGCTCATACTCCTCCCTGAAGATGGCCGGCATCAGGTCTCCATGAACCCTGCTATCGCCCCTGAACCAGGACCCGGAAAGGATGGTGGCCGCGTCTACGACCTGACTTATAGTCGTGAGCTTGTAGGTCTTTGTCATCTGCTGTATCGACCCTTGTAATTGCTGGTTTATCTAGCTTTATCATAACCTTCTACGCTCATTTATACGTCTATTGTGCTCTATAGTCAAGCCATAGGAAAAGGGCTTCAACCTCATACTAAGTTAATTCCGAGGTAGATGGGGAGGATGAGAACGCTCTTTATTGTCGGGATCGTCCGCTCCCCATCTGATATGGGAACCACCTTATAAAGGAACCGCTCCGCGCTTTTACACCTTTATTTAAAAATCTCAGGATGAGTGCTCAAGATCCTGACCCTGGTATCCATCACTCACATCTTCATAATAGGAAGCATAGGATGGGATGACCTTGCCTCCCGGACCCTTTACTGCCAAGACCGTTCATCTGAACGATTGCAATTAGCTGAAGGTCACGTTCTAGCCTCCGGTAGTCTTCACGCTGCCGGGCCGAGAAGCTGTTTGAATTCCGGGGGCAAAAGAACCCCTAAAATAGGTTTGGATGTTAGGGCCAAATCTTCTGCGCCAAAGGATGCCTTTGGTCATCCTGGCCAAATGACCTTTATAACCGCTCATTAGTAACTTTACTATAGCACTTTTATTAGTTCGGTTCTCGTCTAAAACTTCAGGAGAATGGCCACTGGCAATTTATCCCCTTGGATTACCTAAGTATAACTCGGACGTTGATGTCAAATTGATCGGTGTGGCAATTCGAGGCGGCCTGGACGGGCATGGTGGCGGCATTTATAACCAAGGCCATCTGACCATAGAAGATGCTGCCATAATAGGAAATAACGCTACTTACTCTGGCGGCGGGGTTTATAACTTTGAAGGTAGCCTGG
>DAXJ01000119.1 GCA_002506335.1 Methanosaeta sp. UBA114 | reverse complement strand
GATCCTTCAAGATACTGGTTTGATATCAAAGCTATCTATTTTCCAGGGTACTCCAAGGGCTCTCTTGGGATCATGTCTGAGGACGGCGACCTGTTTTGCGGTGATCCGTTCACGAATGAGGGTAAATCCATGATCAATAGCGTTATGTACGATAAAACGGCGGTAAGGCCGAGCTTAGAAAAATTGAAGGACTCAAAATCAAACAGGTTTACCCAGAACGTAGAGATCCACTCTTTATAAACCAATTGAAATGAAAAACGCACGTCGCGTTTCGAGGTTGCATTTAGGCATCAATGGACTAATAAAAGCTTGGAGAGAAGGCATGATCTAGGGTTCAAACAACGATCTTTTGCACTCTGTCAGATGCATGGTGGCATGGTATATCAGTTTAAGCTGGGTGTCCCAGGGGAGATTTATAGCCCATGATACCAGCCTTTTCGCGAAAATAGCAGTTATAAGAGGGGATATTTTTCTCTCCGGAGTAGGTAGCACCCCCTCCCTGCCCAAATTTTTCTTACTAATAGTACCCGGGGATGCAGAATCAGTGCCTTTAAAAAAGCCCCCATTTTTAAATATATAATAGTTATAGATTCTCCTTCATCCAAAAAACGGAGAAAGATAATGTTTAAAGCATAGAAGGAAGGGAGGCTATTCCAATGCCAGGCAAAGTACCCCCCAGCTATGCCTTCAAGGGTTCAGAGAAGCCCCTAATAGGCATGACTATAGGCGATATGTTCGATGAGATCGCGAGAAAATACCCGGATAACGATGCCATTGTATCTTTGCATCAGAACCTTCGCTACACTTACCGCGATCTGCAGAAGGAGGTAGATCGCACCGCCAGGGGGTTCATCGCTTTGGGTCTAAAGAAAGGCGACCGCTTGGCCATATGGGCCACCAACATTGCTGAATGGATCATCACCCAGTTTGCAACAGCCAAGGCGGGCATAATCATGGTCAACATCAACCCTGCCTACAGGACCCACGAGCTGGAGTACGCCCTAAAGCAATCCGAGGTCCAGACGCTCCTGCTCATAGACCGGTTCAAGACCTCCGATTACATCAAGATGATCTACGAGGTCTGCCCGGAGGCCAAGGGGAGCAAGCCTGGCAAGGTCAGATCCCAAAACCTTCCCTTCCTCAAGGGCCTGGTCATGCTCAGGGGAGGAAGCCAGCCAGGAATGTACACCTGGGCGGAGGTTTTGAGGATGGGGGATGAGCTTCCCAACGATATCCTTCTAGAGAGGGCCGAGTCCCTGGACTTCGATGATCCCATCAACATCCAGTATACTTCAGGCACCACTGGCTTCCCCAAGGGCGTCGTCCTCACCCACCATAACATACTCAATAACGGCTACTTTATTGGTGAATGCATGAAGTTCTCTGAAAAGGACAGGCTCTGTATACCCGTTCCCTTCTACCACTGCTTCGGCATGATCCTGTCCAACATGGCCTGCATGACCCACGGCGCCACCATGGTCCTTCCGGCTGAGTACTTCGATCCGCTCTCGGTCCTGAACGCCATAGAGAAGGAGCGTTGCACGGCAGTCCACGGCGTTCCCACCATGTTCATAGCCGAGCTTGAGCACTCTGATTTCAACAAGTTCAACCTCAAATCGCTCAGGACGGGGATCATGGCTGGCTCCCCCTGCCCTGTTGAGTTCATGAAGAAGGTCAACACCCTCATGAACATGACCGAGGTGGTCATAACTTACGGCCAGACCGAGTCCTCTCCAGGCATCACCATGTCCTCTACTGAAGATTCCCTTGAGCAGAGGGTCTCCACCGTCGGCAAGCCAATGCCCCATACTGAGGTCAAGATCGTGGACCCAAAGACGGGGAAGATCATGCCCAAGGGAGAGACCGGCGAGATATGTTCCAGGAGCTATGCTACCATGCGTTGCTACTACAACAACCCCGTGGCTACGGAACAAGTCGTGGACAAGGAGGGATGGCTGCACACTGGCGACCTGGGAATCCTAGATGAGAACGATTACTGCAAGATCACAGGCCGCCTCAAGGACATGGTCATCAGGGGCGGTGAGAACATCTATCCCAGGGAGGTCGAGGAGTTCCTCTACACCCACCCGGCCATAAGCGACGTCCAGGTGGTAGGCGTGCCCGACCTGAAGTACGGCGAAGAGCTCATGGCCTGGATAAAGCTCAAGGAAGGAGTCAAGATCACCCCTGAGGAGATAAAGACATTCTGCAAGGGAAAGATCGCTCACTTCAAGGTGCCCAGGTACATCAAGTTCGTTAACGAATTCCCCATGACGATCAGCGGGAAGATTCAGAAGTATAAGATGAGAAATGAGTCCATCAAGGAGCTGGGCCTGGAAGAAGTGTCCAAGATGAAGACCGCCTGATATCGAAGGATCAATAAATCATGCTGAGGGGTAAAATCCCATCATGCAGCACCACTCCTTTTCATCACCCTTTCTTCGATTGCTCCTTTCTTGTGTAAGACGGACCAAGAAGAGTCGAATAATGTGGCTTCAACCCTCGTATCAACCCCTGCACCCACGCCTCATGGCCATGTAGAAGGATGCCTCCGGCTCTATGGTCTTCCACATGGCCTTCTGGGCCTCACCTCTGCCATACCAGTCATCGGCATAGATAGGGACTCAGCTCTATGGCTTTGTTGTAAGCCGCCAGGGCCTACTCATTCTTTCCCAGAGCTCTCAGGACATCTACCTTGCCTATCCAGGATGTCGGTACATATAAAGGTCAGGGCACAGCCGCCTCTATATCCGCATCGTAGGCTTTAAGGGTCTTGTCGTATTTGGATTGTTTGAAAAGAGCTTCTGCTTTCAGCTGCAGGATGGCTCGTGTTGTTGGAATCATCCGAAAGAGCCCTGTCTATGGCTTCCACGGACGTCTAAAAGGCAGAAGTTGCTTCACTCTGCTTTCCTGCCTTGGGTGGGGCACCACCTTTGCTAATCCAGATCGTGGCTTGTGTTTTGCTGTCGCTTACAGTTACGTATTGCAGGGCTTTATCGTAGGCCAGTAGGGACACGTTGTACCTCCCACGCCTGGGGAAATCCCATTGGCTCTGGCGATCCAGGGTCAAACGCCCTCGGAATCGATTTTCAGGGCCTAGTCCTATGCGGCAACGGGCTCATTGGATCTGCCAAGCTTTTCCGTAACAAAACCCTTCTCCTGGCAGGCCTTCAGAAAGAGGGTATTTGGCTCGGTGACCTTCTCCCGGGCTTGCAGAGTCTCCTTATCTCTGTCGACGTAAGATAGTACATGGGCCTTGGCCATCCAGACCAGGGATCTATCCTTACTGCCGTTGGCTGGGATCGGCTGGACGGGGCAATTGAAGACCAAAAGAGCATCTTCAGTACTGCCCTATGACTGTTAGGAACTCGCCTTTCCTCTCCCAGGCGCCGTAATCCCTAGAGTTCACTTCACTAACTTTGTCCGGAGACTTGAAGCTCCAGAGTCTGGCGTACCCAGGTGCTTTCAGTGGAGGGGTCTATCGGAAGGGCTTTCTCGTAGGCCAAAACAGCCTCTCTGCCCGAGCCGCTGGAGGAGAGCTCCTTGGCCTGATTCGCTCAGTAATCGGCCATATTCTCCACAGCGCCAGCTCGGTAGCGTAAAAGATCCAGAGAGAGCATCAACAGGAGCAATGCAAATTTTCTCACCAATACAAACCTCTTCCTATAGTCTCTCCAACCCTGAAATCTCATCTAAAGATCGATATCAGTCTTATATCAATTCTTCGTGGTCTATACGATCTGATTTTTTGCTTTTTTACGCCCATCCTCTTCCAAGGCATCCCAGGATTGGACGGCACTCGTATCTGGCAGGATAATACGGCTGGCGCATCAGAAGTCGTCCGCCGTAATCCTCTGAGATGATCTCCACCCCTTCCTCTGAATGCAAAGGAGCCCTTCTTTTCCACAGCAGATATCGATGATAATATCACCTCACCAGATCTACCGTGAGGCTATGACCGAACGTGAGAAAGAAGGGATGGCAGATCTCATGGCGAACGCTGATCTAAGTTTGAACCTTAATCCATGAGCAAATCCGACAGCTTGATGATACTCCCTGTTGAACCTGCGATCTAAGTCCGCTGTTTCTCCCTTGGCCTTGGCACAGATCAAAGACAAGGAAGGCAAGATGAGGGCGACTTTTGCCATCTCTTTTTGCCACGTGAATAATCCCTTGATATATATAATTCTCGCTGATCTGCCACTCCTACCCACTGTACTACCTCTAAATCTCAGCCCACTCTAAAGGCAGAGATCCATACTGGATTTTAGTCCATACCAACCCCGAAACCCTACCCGCCGTTTTTTCTTTCGGTGTTTGACGATAATGCGATAACTAACGAATATAAGCTTTATGGTTAGATGCCTAGTATCGGCATAGGAAGAATTGTTTGATTTACCTTGTATCCGCAATTAATAATTCAGATGATAATCGGTGCCAACAGACCTTTCTGGCTCCTAATTCCTGTCTTACCATAGCCTTTGTTCTTCGCGATACAGCTCAAAGCGGTATCTTCCTAGGGTATTCTCAAGGCAATCCTAGGCCTTTTCATACCTAAATCTAGAATCTTTGACTAGCTATTGGCTTAATATGCTGAATAACTTGAGTCGACCGCAAAAGTAATCCCAGGGATGGAGATATGAGCACTCAGGAGATTACAGCAGAGCAGGATGCACCATGCAGCTTATCGCTGATGCATCATGCGGCTTATCACTGAAGAACGCCATAAGGTGCTTTGGAGATCAAGGAGATGCTGAAGGACGCCGATTTCAAGCCCATCACGATGAGCGACAGAGACCGTTTCTTGGTCCACTACAAGAGCTTCCCCCAGGTTCACAGCGATAACACCTTCACCAACATGATTTGCTGGAATGGTTATGCCCACTACAGGTATGCCTTGGCAGAGGGCTGCATAATCCTTTCCAGTACCGTGGATGAAAAGACGGTCTACCGCGTGCCCATAGGCCCCAAGAACCCCGAAATTCTGGCGCAGGTCCTGGCTTTGGCGGCAAAAAGCGATAAGGATGCTCCTCTCATAATCCTGGACCCCGTAAACAGGGAGTGGATCTCGGAGCTTTACCCAAAGCTCAGCCTTTATCCCAAGAGGGATTACTTTGACTACGTATACCGGGCCTCAGACCTTGCCGAGCTTCCGGGGAAGAAGTATCAGACCATAAGAAAGCAGCTCAACCAGTTCCAGAGAGATTGCTCGCCCCGGGTGGAGCCCATCACCGATGGGAATATTCAGGAGATCAGAGATTTTCTGGACCTCTGGTGTGAGTGGAAGGACTGCGATTCCGATCCCATGCTGGTCCACGAAAAAGAGGCAGTGGTCTTCGCCTTATCTCATTTTGTCGAGCTTGGCCTCTTAGGCATAGCCATCAGGGCTGAAGGAAAGATCGGGGGCATGTCCATCTTCGAGGGCTTGAACCAGGACACAGCCCTGGTGCACTTTGAGAAAGGTATTCCTGATTGCAAGGCCATCTACAGGGCAGTCAACGTCGAGGCAGCGAGGATCCTGGCCAGGGACTACGTCTACATAAACAGGGAGAGTGATCTGGGCGTGGAAGGAATCCGGGAGGCTAAGACCAGATACCATCCTGACCACATGGTAGCGGTCTATGCGGCCAAAAAAGAGGATATTGAAGCGGTCCTTTCTTAAACTTCATCCTGTTTGAGGTAAAATGAAACGTAGAAGGTACATCTTTTAGGGATAGGCCCTTGCAGATCTTAGGCTTGATCACTGAGCAAAGATCCCCGAGGCCAGCCACCAATCATCTCTGGCCTTGGAGACATAGGTCAGCTTGAGCTTATTGGCCTGTTGTCCTGGAAGAAAAGGGAGGGGCCTCCACCTCAGACGAGGGACGGCCTGTCTTTACATATAGCCAGATGAATATGGCTTATTAATTTGATTTATAAGGTTTAAACCATTCCGGGTAGGTAAGTTCCAGAGCCGATCCACCAGTTGTCATCTATTTTCTTCACGTAGACCAGCTTCAGCTCCTCTTTATTATTGTCAGCCGGATTGGCGAAGATGTAATAGGTAAGCCCACTGCCGCTAGTCTTGGCAATAGCTATCATATTCTTAATGAATGCAACGTCATTTGCATCCTTTATATCGAGCTGGCTCTTGCCAACGAAATCAGGCCTCATTGGGTGAGCGAGGTTTACGCCGCTGAAATCATCAGCGAAGATGTAGAGCTGACCCCTGACGAACTGGCCCTCCTTATTATTGAACTCCTGGAGGGCCTTCTCTTTACCGTTCTGCTGGGCGTAGGCCGCAGCGCTGTCCACGAAGGCGATTAGCTCCTGAGAGGGTGTGCTTCCAGAGGAGGTCTTTACCGCCGGGCTGTTGCTCCCAGTAGCTGTCTCGGCATGCACCGTAGAGACAGCTGCTGCCAGGAGAAATATAGTTATACAGATTACGTTCAGCTTCATAAAATAAATGTTTTATCATGCTATTTATGCGTTTTGGGGTTTAGTTATAATACAGATATTTATAATATAGTTGTAGCCTCAGAACCAAGCCCGGCTGTATGATATTTTAATAAGGATGATTTATTGCTACTATCGAGCATAAACGCCTGCCTAGGTTAGGCGGGTCTTTAAATAAATAAAGTCTATTTTATTAAACTTTTGATCTCAAGGGTGGCATATCCGGCATGGCGTATAGCCGCAGATCTTGGAATCAGCGCTGCCTGTGAACCACACGCTCCGGTACTTTGGGATCTCCAGGACCCGTAGGCAGGACCGGTCGTGATAGATCTTACATCTCTTGTCGTTCAGGAAAGCTCCTGGAGTGCTGGCATCGTTGCACTGGCGGTAGGGCGCGAAGCCCCCTCAGCCTTTGCCTCCTCCTTGTGAAAGAGCCAAGTCATGTTTACATAAGGGGCCTTCTGGGCGGGCTCGCACCAGAGGCGATGATACGCTTTTGTGCCGTTGTCGCCCACGAAGAGGGGCTTATCGGTGACGGAATGCCTCCTCCTGGGGTCCTTTTGATCTCTATACCAGACAGACGAGCCGTTTTTCTCATAATAATGGTTCTGCATGGCATTGGTCCCATAAAACCGGGCGTTGGCAGGGCAAATGTATTCGGGCTTTGTCGGCGCGACCAAAGTGCTGCTGTAGCCGTTGTTGATCGATTGCCATGGGTTGCCAAAGACAGTGGACAGCAGAAGTATGAGAAAGAGAAGGATCTGTACGGTGGACATCCGCATGAATTAATATTAGTAGATAAAAGGGAAATAGGTATCGCTATATTTCTCTTGCCACAAGGTTATTTACGAAAGTTCAGACACGAGCAAAAGCCATGCCCTTAAAGATATCAGCAGATCCTAGGCCTTAGGTAAACCTTAAGGAGGGGAGCGCAGAGCGCATGGATTACCTACGATACTGTTATCCGATCCCAGGCTGAGTTTAAATATAAATGAGAGAAAGGCAAAACAGTACGGGGAAACATATGTCGGAGCAAGGATCATTCTGGGGCGCTGGGTGTTTTGTGGAGATCACGGATAAGACCAAGCCCGCCATGAAGCCGACCATAGATAAGCTGACCTCCCTGGGGAAGAGGGTTTACGTTATCGATGTCTCCAGAAATTCGTAGGAAGGTACTTTATGGAAGGTATCTGAGCTTCCGCTGGGAATAGAATACGCGGTTATCGGGCTTACGGAGACAGACCCGGCAAAGTTTATTTCAGACCTAAAATGCAAGGGCGTCTAGACGTGCTGGATACACTGGAGGACAGGTGCCCCCTGAATAAAAAGCAGATGTCATGAGCAGGAGATGCCGTATACCGAGGGCAGATGCCCCATGATGTATTTGGGCCAGGGCCTTGATATACATTCGATCCATGGGATCCTATGATACTTACTATCCAGAAGACTACACCAGTCGCCAGCTGAATCACAATCCTGATCATCGCCGTACCCCCTGCTGCCGTTGTGAATGCGAGAAGGGATACAAGTGGGGCTGCGATCATCTGGAATGCGCCATTTCTACTGCCAAGCACAATGGTCCCGAGCCAGCAATTTCCTGATAGTCACGGGAATGCTGACCCTGGTGATAGGATTTGGGCTGTTCTTCATCATCCTCGGGTTAGTACTGAACAAGACTGAGGAGAACCGTCCTTTGAATGATCTGGGGGCACTGTGGGATAAAGGGACCATCGATGGGGTGCCTGCTCACCAGGTTTTTGTCAAAGGATAGAAGCATCCCATCGATGGTCGATTGCCCATAACGGACCTTTGAGACGGTCGATTCGTTTTTGCCTTTAACTTAGGTCACAATCCATGGTGCTTTGTTAGCAGGGTGCTTCGCTGGATTGCACATAGTACGTGTGGGTCCATAATGATCGATCTTCAAAATTTTCGACCGACAGATATATAGTCTGGAAGAGCCTTCGGTATCAGGCCTCATAGCATTGATTCAAAGGGAATTTGGTTGAGATGTTTTTGCGGCAGTAGAGATGCTGAGGCATCCAAGGGAGATTGTAATCCTGCTGATAATAGGGAGTGAAACTCTATCTGTAGATGTCTTTCATATCCTTTTCGTCAAGCTCCAACTGGTTCGGATAGCATTCTCCACGCTCATTAAGGAGTAAAATAAATGTCATTTAAAGATCTGAATATAATTGATCCCCTCCAGGAAGCCCTTGATAAAGAAGGATACATCGAGCCTACGCCTATACAGGCGCTGGCCATACCTCATTTGTTGAATGGCAAGGACCTGATGGGCATAGCCCAGACAGGCACTGGCAAGACCGCTGCCTTCGTGCTGCCCATACTGCAAAGGTTGAGTGAAGAACGCAAGGCTCCAGTTTCCAGGGCCCCGAGCGTACTGGTGCTGGCACCCACCAGAGAACTGGCAGCCCAGATAGATCAGAGCTTTGCCACCTACGGTCGTTTCCTGCAGTTCAGGCACACCGTCATCTTCGGCGGTGTGGGTCAAGGTCCCCAGGTCAGGGATCTTTCCAAAGGTGTAGATATCCTCGTCGCTACTCCAGGCAGGCTTATAGACCTGATGAATCAGGGTCACTTAAACCTGAGGCGCGTCGAGTTCTTTGTGCTGGACGAGATAGACAGAATGCTGGACATGGGCTTCATCCATGACGTGAAGAAGATCACCCAGGCCCTGCCAAAGAAGCACCAGTCCCTCTTTTTCTCGGCCACCGTGTCGAGGGAGACCGAGGAGTTCGCTAGAGGGTTTCTCTCTGATCCGGTACACGTAGAGGCTGCACCTGAATCTCGCACCAATACTCTCGACTGCATAGAGCAGAGGGTCTTCTTCGTGGACCAGAACAACAAGTATCCGCTCTTGCAAGATCTTATTCAAGACGGAGACCTCGAGCGCGTCTTGATCTTCACCCGCACCAAGCACGGGGCGGACAAGCTCACAGTGAAGCTCATCAAGGATAAGGTCAAGACCATGGCCATCCACGGCAACAAGTCACAGGGTCAGAGGGATAAGGCCATGAGAGACTTCAAGTCGGGCCGGCTGCAGGTGCTGGTGGCTACAGATGTCGCTGCCAGGGGCATCGATGTCAAGGACATATCCCATGTCGTCAACTACGATCTGCCAAATGAGTCTGAGGTCTACATCCACCGCATAGGCAGGACTGGAAGGGCGGGAGCACAAGGTACGGCATTCTCCTTCTGCGCTTCGGATGAGAGAAGCCTGCTCAGAAGCATTGAGCGGCTCATCCGCATGAAGATCGAGGTCGCTGAGCACCGATACCATTCGGAAAAAGCCAAGAATGCCGTGGGTCCGGCATCAGCCACCGCAGGGACGTACATTAAGAAACCGAAGGCCATTTCCAGGCGCTCCTCAACCGAGAGCGTGAACAGGCCAGGTCCCAGGAAGTCGTACCCACCCAGACGTCATTAGCCAATAGCATTCAAGGCTTAGAATGCTTGAGCTCAGAGCCCGTGGGTGGATCTGAGATATGGGTAAGCACCAGTGCCAAGGACAGCTGTATGCTGCGTCCCCTCAGGGCCCAGCTACCCTTTCCAGGACGGCACTCAGCTCTTCTATTTTCAGAGGTTTGCTGATATAATCGTCCATGCCTGCATCCAGGTACATTTCCCTATCGTCCTGGAGAGCCTGGGCAGTGATGGCTATGATTTTGTGACCGTTACCAATGCTTACGTGTTCCCTGAGTGGCCTACAGGCCATCCATCTCCAGCATCTGACCCTCTCTCAAAATGATATTGTAAGGCTCTACCGATCCATGGCGTCTGCGGCAGTATCTGCCCTGTACCCCAGCTTTTTAAGCATAAGCAAGGCCATGTTCTGGTTGGTCCGATTATCCTCTGCCAGGAGAAGGACCCCGGCTGCAAAGATGGAATAGTTGCTCAGGTAAAATATGTCTGCTATCGATAATAAAAGCGCTCTATGCAAAACCGAATCCAGGATCACCCAAAAGAAGTTGCCCAAAGTGAAGCGCTATTTAACCTAAAGCCATTACTATCCAGGGATTGAGATAACGAGGTTCTACCCTATGACTTCAAGCTGCAAAAAACAGGCACACGGTCTATATGCTGTTCATAACTGTGGCATCTATATTGCAAACTGCAAATAGGAGCGGTAACTAATCCTTCAATAATAGGGAGGGGAGGCTAGCTGAAATAGGATGAAACAAGCTTCCAGAGCGACGATACCCTGGAAGATAGCATTGCCTGGGGTGCTCCTCCAGATCTCGCACGTCTTGGCATACAATGCGTGAACCTCTTGAACCCGCCTTAGTGGCCCCGTGGGAAAACTTCACTATGCCTTGAAGGGACATTTTAAGAATAATTTATCTATCCTGGTCATTACATGAGCTAGATATAATGGCCGCGATTACAAACTTAGTTAATAAATTTTAGCTTTAATGGCTGATCTAAGTGACATGGTGCCGGAGCATGGTGTCAGGACATTTTGATGTCTTTTGGTTTATATAACCCTTTGAAGGATTTATAATAAAACACGGGAAGGTAAAGTCGGAGTCAGATTAGATCCGGCTGGTCCAAGGCCACGTGGATAGACTTCTGCCATCTTATTCTGGAGACCTAGAAGGCAGTCTTGTATGATCTTTAGTACCTAGATGCCGATCTTTAGATTCTCCTCAATTCTTTAAATACCAACTTTAACTTCCGAGCTTTACCGCCGTGCCGCTGGCAGCGACCATAAGCATTCCACCATTCTGGCCAAAGGTGATGGTCTCGTAATCCAGATCGACTCCGATGATGGCGTCGGCGCCCAGCTGTGATGCCTCATGCTCCATCTCCTTTAAAGCGATGGCCTTGGCCTTGCGCAGCTCCTTCTCGTAGGCGCCGGACCTTCCTCCGATGACGTTGCGGATGCCGGCGAACATATCAGCAAAGATGTTGGCTCCCAGGATGGCCTCGCCGTCTACCAGGCCTAGATACTGGATTATCCTTCTGCCCTCTATACTTGGAGTCGTGGTGATTATCATGCTTGTCCCTACGATACCATAGGTATCTTGAGATTAAATAGAGATATCGTGGCTGATAGAGGAGATAGTATCTAATATGGAGAAGAAAGAATGAGGGACTTACCTAGAATCAGGCCAATCCCATGCGGAAACAGTGGATTTAGTCGTGCCTGATAGGGAGTATATTCTGGAAACGATCTCAAGGCTTACCGCCCTATCCAGCTCCACGTTCCGTGACCACTCCCTCGACTGAAGTCGGGGGCATCTATCT
>DAXJ01000036.1:5352-18350 GCA_002506335.1 Methanosaeta sp. UBA114 | reverse complement strand
CCTGATAGTCCTGGGGATAGATGCCAGAAAGAACCCTGATGCGATACGGAGGCTAATAAACATAAGCACTGCCAAGCCCAACTTTCCCTGGAGCCTCACTGCTGAGGAGAACCTGAGATACTCAGCCATGCTCTACGGCATCCATGGTCCTGAGCTTAAGAGGATCGTTGACGACTCCATAGAAGCCTTCGAGCTTAGAGAGTATAGGGATGTTCCGTTCGATAACCTCTCCACTGGACTGAAGCAGAGGCTCTCCCTAGCTAAAGCCACTCTGAACGACCCAAAGATCATCTTTCTGGACGAGCCGACAACCGGCCTGGACCCAGAGGTTGCCTCCAGGACCCGGTCCCTTATAAAGGAGATTCAGCAAAGAGGCGTATCCATCATTATGTCCACACACTACATGCCGGAGGCAGAGCAGCTCTGCGACAGGATCGCCTTCCTCAGAAAAGGACAGATCACTGCTCTGGGAACGCCCTTGGAGCTCAAGAATCACCTGGCGCTGGGGGAGAAAATGACGGTGATTTATCAAGGCCACGTGGACCTGAGAGCTCTGGAAAAGGTGCCTGGGGTGATGAAGGTGAGCTCATCCCCGAGGAAGGTCGAGCTGGTGCTTGACAGGATTGGGCAGGCCGGAAGCCTAGATAAGGTCATAAAGATCTTCGGTCAGGCTGAAATCCTGGACATAAGGGTGGAGGAGCCCGATATGGAGGATGTATTCCTTGAGCTGGCAAGGTGAAGCCAACAAGTACCTGGCGTCGACCTACAAGAACTGGGTAATATCCAAGAGGAACGCGTTTACTTTGTTCGAGCTGTTCTTTTGGCCCATCGTTGGCCTTCTGTCCATAGGCCTTCTGACGCGGTTCCTACAGGTAGGCACGGACTACATATCCTTCCTCCTCATAGGATCCATAGCTCTGACCGTGCTTCAGGTATCTCAGATTGACGTGGCGTACGTGCTCCTATTTGATATGTGGTCCAAGAGCATAAAGAACACCTTCGTAGCGCCTGTGAAGAGCTACCACCTGATCTTCGGCTCCCTAATCTTCGGCGTCCTAAGGGGCACCGTGGTCTTTGCCATCCTAGCCCTGGTGAGCTATTATCTCTTCGGCTTCAACTTCCTCCAGGGTGGTTTGATCCCTGTGGTGGTCTTCCTAGCAGGGGTCTTTGCCGTGGCCGCAGTCATAGGCATTGCCGTCTGCATCTCCATACTGACCTTTGGCCAGAAGGCGGACGTGGCAGCCTGGAGCTTGAGTGGCGTAATACTCCTAGTCAGCGGCATCTATTATCCCGTAAATGTCCTGCCTCCGTCTTTTCAGCTCCTGGCTAGGGCCATACCCTTGACCTACTTTCTGGAGTACTACAGGTCGATATATATCCCCGGTCAACATAACATCCTCCTTGGTGCGGCCCTCGCCATTCTTTACCTGATGGTCGGGATTCTGGCCTTCGATATGGCCATAGAGAGGGCTAGAAGGACTGGAATACTGCTGCGCCTATCTGAGTAGGAGATAAGCGCGAGATTAATAGGAGCTGAGCCGGAGCACTGAGATTGATCAAAGGAACCCTCTGCGATATAAAGCTTGGAGATCAGTACCCTGTGAGGATCATGGCGGTGATAAACTTGAGCCGTGAGTCCTTTTACAAGGGTTCCGTAACCGGGCCTGCAGATGCCCTTACCAGGGCTCAGGCTCTGGTCGATGAGGGTGCCGATATCCTAGACCTGGGGGCGGTCTCCACGGCTCCCGGTGCTCCTGCGATCAGCCTCGCCGAGGAGAGGGGAAGGATGATGCCTGTCATCAAGGCCATAGCTTCAAGCCTGGAGGTGGGCATTTCCGTGGATACCCAGAGGGCAGCCGTGGCTGACGAGGCCCTAACGTCAGGAGCTACCTGCATCAACGATGTCTCAGGCCTCTGCGATTCAGCCATGGCCAGGACTGTGGCCGACCACGATGCCTCAGCGGTGATCCTGGCCTCCAAGAAGAGGCCCGGCGATCTCCTGACCATGGATGAGGTTATCCCCTTGCTCTCGGAGAGGATTAGGTCTGCCATAGAAATGGGGATATCCCCGGATAAGATGACCGTAGACCCCGGCATAGGTCATTGGATTCCGGATAAATTCCCTGAGTACGACCTAGCCCTCCTGGACGGCATGAGGAGGCTTAGAGTCCTGGGAAAGCCCGTGATGGCGGCCCTATCCAGAAAATCCTTCTTGGGGTCCGTCCTCTCCAGGCCCGACCCAAGCGAGCGGCTCCTCGGTACCCTGGCTGCCACGGCCATTGCCGTCTATAACGGAGCCCATGTAGTCAGAACCCACGATGTGGCTGCGAGCCTCGATACGATAAATGTGGCCATGGCGACCAGGGGCAGGATTCCTTTCGCGGGGAACGCCGAGATCCTCTCCTGGCTGGGCCAGGGCAACGATCTTCAGGAGGCTTTGAGGAGAATAGAGGTCGATGAGGGAGGAGTTCAGGTTCTGTGTAAAAAAGGCTCTTTCAGAGTCATCTCTTTGAGCAACTTGAGCTCCATGGAGGCCATAGTCATAAAGCAGGAGATGCTGGCTTTAGGTGGCGATGCCGCCACCCCCAAGCTGGCTCTGCGGTGCGACCCCAGTCCTGAGGACGTTCTAGTCATGGGCACCATATCCCAGATCACCAGGCTTGTAAAGCGCTTGGAGAGACAGCCCTTCAGCCTACCTGCCATAGGTAAGGCCATAGATGCAGCTTTAAAGCAGATAGATGATCCTAAACGCTACAGGTGAGATCCTTGGAAGTGCTGGGCATAAAGACCGAACTGATAAAGATCGGAGACGACATGGTGAAGGCCCTGAAGAAGGGTATGGAGGAATCAGGCCTTAAGTTGGAGGAGGGGGACATCCTGGTGGTCTCCGAAAGCGCCCTTGCTACCTCCGAGAGGAGGGTGGTGAACCTGGAAGATGTAACTCCCTCCAGGCTTGCCTGTACTCTGGGTGCCAAATACTCCAAGGATCCACGGGAGATGGAGCTTATATTGAAAGAGTCGGATGAGATCGTGGGCGGCATACCTGGTGTAGTCCTTACCTTAAATGGGGGCTTCCTCTACCCCAATGCAGGGATCGATCACTCAAACGCCCCTCCAGGTTATGTCATCCTCTTCCCTGCAGATCCCAAGAGGACTGCCGAGGATATTCGAAGGAGGATCTCAGGCGGCAAGAGGATAGGGATCATCGTGGGTGATAGCAGGACCCACCCCCTGAGGTTCGGCTGCGTGGGCGTGGCACTGGGCTGCGCAGGCATAGAGCCCGTGGAGGACGCCCGCGGACAGGTGGATCTCTACGGCAAGCCCCTTTTGATCACCCGCAAAGCTGTAGCTGATAACCTGGTATCGGCGGCTCAGATAGTCATGGGCGAGAGCAATGAGTCCACGCCAGCTGTGATAATTCGCGGCGCTCCCGTGGCCATCGTGGATGGGTCCTGCGATATTCTCCGTATACCTCCCGAGGAGTGCATGTACATCGGGGCTTTAAGGCATGGACCACATCCATACACCGGCGGATATGACGATCTGATAGATGAGGCCTTGCAGGCCCGAAAGGCCTCTTACGCTCCCTACTCAGGTTTTAAGGTGGGAGCGGCGATCCTAACCAAGAGCGGCAGGATCTATTCGGCGGGAAATATGGAAAACGCCTTAGCCAGTGCGAGCATTTGTGCAGAGAGAGCAGCCCTGGCGAAAGCTATAGCTTCGGGCGATAGGGAATTTGAGGCCCTGGCGGTGGTGGGAGATACTTCCATGCCCATGTCACCTTGCGGAATATGCAGGCAAATGTTCTCGGAGTTCGGCGGCGATATAAAGGTCGTCATGGCCAACCTCAAGGGAGAGGTGGCCATGGCCAGGATCTCAGATCTGCTTCCTGAGGCCTTCGATGGATCGTGCCTTGAAAAGCCGGAGTCTTAATAAAGCCTGCCATGAAGCAAAAAACGAAAGGTCACGATTAACAAGCCATTCACGATGTAGCGATCGATTCGCGCTCGTTGATGTAGAACCCGTGCCAGGTGTGGACCCAGATATCACCGGTATAGGAGGTCACGCTGAGCATTCCCTCGATCTCACTGAGCCCGAAGTCAAAAGGTATAGTAACCCGGAAAGGCCTTAGATATCATTACTCAGAACCTTGGAAGATAGCCACTGGAGAACACCTCTGATACGTTCTGGGCTGCAACCAGGCCATCGCGTTGCTCGCCCAGGGCACCTCTGTCGCCGTAGCGCACGTTCCACATGGTATTGGGCCCAAGACTCTAGTAGGTGTTTCTAGTATAGCGATCTACCAGGACTTCAGCAAGCCCTAAACCACTGACCGCATCTACTAGATCGGCATAGTAGTTGTTGCTGAATGCCATGAAATCCTTGACTCTCACGTTAGCTCCGTACCTGAAGGAGAAGTTATCCAGGGCCTTTATAGCCCGGGGCAACCCTTCTGCCATCTGAGACGTGGCGGAGTTGTGGTAGCACAGAAAGAGAACCTTCTTTTTACTATGATCTAATAGCACCGCAGATAGATCTTACTTCGACCGATCAAATTTAAGCCATCACTATGTGTCCCTTAACTCTATATATTATGTAGATCTCAAATCTACTTACAGGGGTATGATAATTAGCTTATATACGGACAGTCCTTATCTCCCATTATACATGTCACAAAACTCCGTCTCCGATCTGAGGGTAAAGATACCAAGCGCCGTGGCGGGCTCCGCGTGCCTGGAGATCCTCGATTACCGCTCAGATGGTGAGAGATGAGCCTGCGATATCATACCGGCTTTTTCGAGGTCCCAGTCTACCATCTCCATGCATCCGAATACACCCTATGAGGAGGATACTGGGCAAGGGGTTCGAGGGAAAGAGGACTCTCTACAGCATAAAAGACCCCCAGATCTTTGAGATTATCAAAGCGGTGGATGTACTGGATCTGAAGCAGATATCTCAGCTTGCTGAAGCAGGAAAAATCATTGGAAACTACCTGAATAAGAGCTGATTCTATGATCACTGAAGTCGAACTGTGTTACTCGGAGGCGCAAGTGGATGGTGAAGATCGAGATCTTAGGGACTGACTGTGCCAAGTGCAAGGCCATGGCCAAGAACGTGGATAAAGCCATTCAGGAGCTGGGTGTTCAAGTGGTGGTCATCAAGGTAGATAGCATTCAGGCGATCATGGACCGTGGCGTGATGATGATCCCTGCCCTCTACATCGATGGCAAAGAAGTAGCTATAGGCAGGGCTCCAAGCGTTGAAGAGATCAAAAATCTACTGAAGAAGTGACGGATGATATGGCAATTTTCTATGGTATGAGATTATCAAAATATGGCTGACAACATAAGCAAAGACATTTCCTTCCTCACCAGGCACACCTAACGGTATGGATATTTTCGGCCATGGACCCCCTGGGCGTCGGCATAGGTTATTTAGCCCCTCAGATAACGAGCTTCATCCTCAGCCACCTGGTGGACACCTCGTCCATTCCATCGTCCAGGGCCTGATCCTGTCCTCATGATGTACCCGCCCCTGGCCAATGTGAAATACGAAAAGCTAGGGGATGTTTTCAAAGATCGAAACGTTCTGGCCCTATCCCTGGATCAGGACTGGTTTATAGGCACTCTTCTCAGGTCCGCCCTGGCGGTCATCATCTTCAGTTATTATTATCCTCATCCCATATACGGGGTCCTACCGATAGGCTTGGCCCATGCATAGCCATGGTTATAGTCTGGGGTGAGCTGGCCATGGGCTGCACGGAGTACTGTGCAGACCTGGTGAGCTTGGACCCTATCTTCCAGGTTCTTTTCTATTTCATCTACGCTTATATATTCATCACAGTCCTATCGGGGTCTCCGGATATAGCTCAGAGTGTAGCCATTAACGTGACTATCATAGACATAGCCAGGAGCGTCTTCATTTGCCCAGGAATTTCCTTCCTAGCGGGGATCATAACCAGATTCACCTTGATGAGGTCCAGAGGAAAGGGCTGGTACGAGGGAAGCTTTATTCCCACCATATCCCCCATCGCCCCGATAGCTCTCCTTTTCACCTTTGTGGCGATGTTTCCATTGAAAGGCGGCTACATAGTGGAGTTGCCTATGGATGTGTTCGGGGAGGCTAATCCCCAGATCATCCACGTCATGCTGGCGGTTTTACTAAGTTTCTACAGGGCTTACAAGCTTAGGATGAACTACAAGAATGTGGCTGCACCCGCTTTTACGGCTGCCAGCAACAGCTTCGAGCTAAGGCCATAGCTGTAGCTATGGTGGTCTTCGGCGTAGCCTCTCAGGCTGCTCTTGCCGCTCATAGGGCCTAGAATGGAGGTGTCGGTGCTCATAAGCCTTGTAAGCGTGTCCTTTTGGCTCAGAAAAAGGTGCTATGGAACTTCTGATAGCGAATCCCTCTGCAGGACTATGGATGCGATTGATGATACGACAGATGCGGGATGAATGGTGGGAGGCCCGGCTGAGGTAAAGCTGGTGAGCGATACCATGGCTAACGCTACCAGGCGGAGATAATGGTCATGCTCGTCGATGGTGAGAAGAGATAGAGATGAAATAGTAGCGGCGTTGGGGGCCAATATGCTCATCACCCTATACGCCACAGGCAGTGTCACCATGACTATGGTCTCCAGCGAGAAGGAGACCATGGTGATATTGGAGGAGGTCATGGGAATGGTTAGAGCGGCGATCATCAACGGCGTGACGCCGGCGCCTGGGGAAAAGGTCAGGGTTGCTCATTAGAGGCCAATAAGTATCTGCCAGGGACCAACTGTAGGGAGTGCTGAGAGCAGGGATGCTACTCCTCTGTCATAATCTCGTTTGTAGGGCGGCGGGGCTGGAAATGCAAATTGCCAAATTGCAAATATAATTGCAAATACATTTTGCGGCGGCCGCCCACACAGAACCGCCAACATTGAGCCTACGCTAATGGACGCATCTGTTTTTTGAAACTCCAAAAAATTGCAGTTTTGCAATTTCAAATTGCAGAAGTTGTTACACACCGCAAAAAGCAAAATATACGCGCTTCTAGCTTCAGTAGTGAAGCTCCCCGCTTTCCAGGGCTGCCTTGATCCATCGAGACACCTGATCTTCATGTATGCCAGTTTTGCGGGAAATCTCGCGCCGATTCCTCTCTACGGCTATCCATAGCTCCTTGATCATCCTGATCTTCTTCGGCCGATCGGTTAGCCTGGGACTAAGCTTTCTCGTTTCCCGGACGGGTGTGCCCAAATCGTGCTCATGGTGGTGGTATTGCTTTAGGTGGCCCCGGAAAGCCCCCTGGATAGCTTCCCGGATCTGAGGCATGCCATGTGGCTCCTCCCGAAATAGGCATCTAGAGCCTTTCTAATGACCTCAGTGGGGCTTTCTTCAGTGGCCTCTATGAGAGCTGCGTGATGATCGGCGAGCCTAATACTGGTGTGCCGCATATGTGCTCGTTTTGTGCTCGGTGTCTTAATGGTATTCCTGGCGTGGGACAGTCGCCATCAGCACACCTATGAATACTCCTGGCTATTCTCAATTAACCCCCATGTTCAGAATTCCTTCGCTATGGATAGGCCCGCCTGGTTGCTGTTCATCGCGGTTATTGAATACACGGGTATCCTCTTGTATGTTGATTACGCCAGGCTTCGAATTTTCAATTGCCGAGTGATTTTTTGCGGTATTTCTGGTAATGATAGTGCCTTCGTTCAAGTCCAATACCCCAGAATTACCGATAGCACTGCTATTACCCTCTGCCAGATTGCCTTCGATGGTGACATAATTCATAACAGCTTTAGAACCTGTTTGGATGGCAATTCCTGCATCATTGCCGCCTAGATAATTGCCCTGGTAGCGGACTCTTATGACGTGGTTTCTCTTTATATTGCAGCGGTTAATCTCTACATAGGAATCGCCCACGATGCAGATAGCGACTGCAAAAAGGGCCCCGTTTCCTTCGATATTGGTATCGTTTAGCGTTACATCCGAGCCAACGAAGTCCAAGCCAGCTGCAATCCCCCCAAGGAAGTCGGGTCTCATTACCAGCGCTTTATTACCTTTAATGGTGCAGTGGTCTATTAGCATGGTACTGTTTGAACATGCTATGGCTCCACCGAAGCCAGAGTTTCGCTTGTTATACGGGCCTGGGTTGTTGGATACGTTGACGTCTTTAATAGATACCTTCGCCTGCTTTGGCTGAGCGCCGTTGACATAGATGACGCGAGACCCGGGATTCTGAGTAAACCTTGAAGATTCCAACTGCATATCGCCGCCCTCATCATAGATGGCAGCACTCCATATGGTTGCGTTGTTGCCTTCGAAAGTTGAATTCTCAATCTGCAGAGTACCACCCTTCTGATAGATGGCAGCACCATAATTAGCTAAGTTATCTAAGAACCTACAATCCTAGATGGTCAGTGATTTGGCATTGCTGTTAATAGCCCCTCCATAGTCTCCAGTACCATTACTTAATAGGAAGTTTTTCAGGCTCACGTTCGCCCTAGGATTATCTATCTGTAGTACCTGACTAGTCCCCTGCGCATCGATAAAGGCGAATGGTGAGCCAGTCAGCGTCACATTTTTGTTGATACAGAGCGGTTCACTCAAATTATAATCAGCCAGAGGTATGGTTATGGACGAGCCATCACTGGCATCATCTATGAGCTTTTGCAGAGGTACGTCTAATCTTAAAAGCTCTGTACTATTCAGGTTGGAACCTAAATCATTCAAGTCGTGGCCTTGTGCGCATGCACTGCCTATTAGAAGGTATACGGTTAACGCAAAAAGCTTTAAGCCCATGTCTGTTTACCTCATCCCGAAAGGCACCAACCCATAGTGTGCCTACAGTAGTCAGACCAAGCACAAAATGGTCCATTGTGGCAGCACGCGTGATGGTCTCCACCGCCGCAATGGGAATCACCACACCCACCACATTGATAACAATCGCTGTAGCTTGTTGGACAATTATCGCGCCCACTTGGCCCACAGTCGGAGCCCCAGTTAGTGCCACAGGAATCTGCTGTGATAGAACCACAACGTGGCGCTGTGCTCAAGTTCCCCGCAGGCTAAAGGACGACGGTCTCGTTGGCCTGAGTTATGTTGGTACTAGAGACTATCCCAACCTCATCTAACGGCTCTTCTGGGGTGGACGCCTGAGCCACCCCCAGCACCAGAAGCGCCATGATCCTACACACTAGGATCGCTCGTTCTATCATGGATTGCGGTCGTTGGCGTTACTATTTTTAGATTGTACGACATTGGTTCCTTATGTATTGGGAATTTCGGGAATTTAAATATCACCGCCCGATAGCCGATGAATTTAACTATATTGGTGATGAACATGCAAATGTGCGATCCATCCAAAAGAGCGGAACCAAGGGCCAGGGAACCAGAGTAGACCGAAGCAAGGCCGCTGGGGCAAGATATATTCTTTTGCGGCCTGCAGGTTACCCGTTAAAAAGCCTCTTTCAGGAGTACCCAGTAGTATCGGAGCCCAAGCTCTTCGAGCTCTATGCACGGGAGCAGTGGTATGGAGAGGTGGTGAAGCCCGGGTGTTACCTCTTCGACCGAAGACTCTACCCTGATTTCGCCTTTAGGGTTGTCCAGGTCTACCCCAAGTGCTCGGTAGTGGGCTCAGACACCGCCATAAGGGTGGAGCAGAAGGCCGAGAAGGCCAAGGAGAGCTACGATGTGACCTTCGAGGACGTGGTGGGCCAGGAGATCGCCAAGCGCAAGGTCAAGATCATAGAGAAGTTTTTGGCGAACCCGGAAAAGTTTGGCAAGTGGGCTCCCAGAAACATACTGTTTTATGGCGTCTCTGGAACCGGAAAGACTATGATTGCCAAGGCCCTTTCAGCCGAAGCCAAGGTCCCCATGCTGGCGGTGAAGGCCACTTCCCTCATAGGCGAGTTCGTGGGAGAAGGCGCCAAGCAGATCCACAGCCTCTACGAGAAGGCGGAGCAGATTGCACCATGTATAATCTTCATGGATGAGCTGGATGCTATCGCCCTGGACAGGCGGTACCAGGAGCTGCGCGGTGATGTCTCCGAGATCGTCAACTCTCTTCTGACGGAGATGGATGGCATTCACAAGAGAAAGGGCGTCTGCACCATTGCTGCCACCAACAAGATAGAGTTCATAGATAGCTCCATTCGGTCCAGGTTCGAGGAAGAGATCGAGTTCAAGCTGCCAACCCAGGCTGAAAGGCTCCAAATCCTGGAGATGAATATGAAGACCCTGCCTGTAGAGATGGATGCTGGCGTGGATTTAAAGGCCGTTGCCAAGGCTACCGAAGGCTTCTCGGGTAGAGATCTGACTGAGAAGGTTCTCAAACCCGCCCTTCACCAGGCCATCATGGAAGACAGCATGGTCAGCCAGGCTTATCTGGAAGAGGCCATTGGTAGATCCAAGAAGGATTTCGGCAAGGAGCCTCCCAAGGAGATGTTCACTTAGAGAGCCCTTTTTGCGGCCCTCTTTGCGTCCCTTTTTCTTTCCTTTTGACTTCTTACAGTTTTACCTACGTTTCAGCTCATCTTTCTACGTGGAAGTCATTAAAGCAAGCCTTTTGTACTTCAAGGTCTAAATAACTCTTGGGCTTTATATGTGGCAGCAGATATTGAACAAATTTAGGCGCTTTCCCGCCCAAGAGAAGGTTATCAGGCTCATCCTTCAGAGAGGCTTTCAGGTCAATGATAGAAGTAGAGTGGTCTCAGGGGAGATAGAGATACCCCATGCCCAGATCGCCAAGGAGCTTGGTGTGGACCGAAGGGTCGTGGATACCACCGCAGAGGCTATAAGAAGCGATGAGGAACTTTACAAAATATTTAGAAACATCAGGTCCATGATATTCCTGGGGGAGGTGGCGCCCGTCCTCGCGCTTGGCGTTATAGAGATCACCCCTAACGATGCTGCCAGACATGGGATCTTGGGAAACGTGGCCAGCGCCGTGGCTAAATACGGCCTCAGTATACGTCAGGCGGTCTCGGATGATCCTTACTTCGTGGAGAGCCCCAAGCTTACCATAATCACCGATGGGAAGATCCCGGGGGATCTGGTCAAAGTGCTCATGGAGGTAGAGGGAGTAAAGCGAGTTACAGTGTATTGATTACTTAATTACTTATTTGCGGTGTACTGCTTAATCACTTATTGCTTGAAGGTAGAGGGCGTCCCGATGGAGGAGTGCCTTGATCTGAAGTTTTGCCCGCCTGGTTGGTGATCCTTATGCATCCTGCCCTCCCATGCTCTGAGAGGGTAAAGCCCATCTTTATCAAGACCTCTTTTGACCTGCCACAGCCATGGAGGAGGATCTCGGCCAGGTCCTCTGGTTCGTCTATATCGCACCCAGTAAAGTAAGAGGCATATATTCCTACGCTCAGACCCGCCCTGCGGCAGAAATCGATGTGTTTAGGAAAGCTCAGGCCCTGGTAGCAGGTCCTAAACCCCGGATCCCTGATAAGTATTAGATTGGTCCCTCCGCCCCTGCCGGGAGATAGGACGACATCGCCCTCCGTCCCCAGAACACCTCTGATCTCCTCCGGGCTCAGGAGTGCCAGGTCCGACATGGTCATAAGCACATCTGATGGCCAGCCCATATCCGCCCATTCTTCCAGGAAAGAGTTGATGGACTCGTTGAGCTCCAGGCCCGACTCCCTCACATCAGCCCTTATGCCCTGCATTCTGAGGCTCGTGTTGCCTGACTTGAAGAGAATGGTAGCTCCGCCAGCACAAGCGGAAGAGACTGCATCCAGGACATCTTTTAGCATGGAGATGGCTAAAAGAGCCCTTTCATCAGGGGATAGAATAGGAGAAAGCCTGCTTTTTGCACCATTCAGCTTGAAAGGCACGAGTATTCTGGCGGGCTGCACGCTGCTGTTTCTTGGAGAGATGAGATAAAACGTTAACCCTTGAGGTGGCGCCTTATGATATCCAGCTCCTTCGGCATGAAGAGGTGATCTCCAGAACGGGGGTACTTGAGGCCTCTGAAGACCACTGCTGGGGTCCCGTCTCCTGCCTCGCCCATAAGGAGGTTGGCGGCACTTGCGATCTCATCGGCAACCGCTTCTAGAGTTATCTCCAGCTTCTTTCCGTGGATATCGGCCTCGCCTCGCCAGTCGCGCAGAGTCCCAATGCCAGCCCAGCCCACGGCCACCGCGGCCACGCCGCATCTGAAAGGCCTGCCACAGGTATCGGTGATGATGACTGCTACGTCTTTTCCCAAGGCCGTTCTTATGGCATCGGCGCTGGCCTTAGGATCTTTAGGGAGAAGGAGAATCATCTCCGGGCCCACGTTGGACTGATCAATACCTGCATTTACGCCTATGTGGCCGAACCTGGTTACCACCAATAAAAATGGCTTTTCCAGAAGAACTTCCTTTGATTCGTCCAGCACCGCCTGAACGAACCTCGGGTCCCTATTTATGGAGGCAGCAATATCTTCTGCATTCTTGGTGGGACGGTAATCTTTCAGGTGTCTGAACATTCCCTCGGCCTTGGCCACTATGGTGCTGGCGATGCAAAGGACATCTCCATCTTTAAAATCGAAGAGGGATCTGAGGATGGAAGCCAGGTCATCCCTCTCACCAATGACCGGCACACCCCTGATCACAAAGCCTTCCATATCAGGCATATAGGACCACTATCACTCTGGCTGGCACTGACCTTCCACGGATTTGATGCCTATGTAATACAACCTGGCCTGGACCAAGAGATCCAGGAGGTAAGAGTAGTTCTCAGCCACCACAGTCGCCCTATCCCCACTCTCATCGGACCAGGCCAGAGCGCCGTAGGAATCAGCAAAGCGCTCCCAGAAACAACTAGGATAGAACGCAAGGCTGTATTTGGGAGGTGCAGTCCCCTCATCGGTGAAGGTAAGGGTAATTTTCTCTTCCATCAGGACCTACCCTTTATCCTCTCCACGACCTCGGCAAAGGCTAGGGTTCCCGAGATCTTTTTAATTTTGGCCTTAACGACCTCGCCCTTGACCGTGCTCGGTATAAAGACTAGGAACTTGTC